>JAZMZH010000126.1:0-25358 GCA_045585875.1 Victivallaceae bacterium
GAGGCAGGAGCTCGCCCGGGAAGACGGATTCCAGCAGGGATTCCGTGATCCGGACCGCTTCGGGGGCCGCGGAGGCGGAGTAGGCCAGGGACGGGGACGCCAGCAGGGTGATGACGGTCCCGCGGCCGACTTTGCGGCGCAGGGCGGCGGCCTCGCCGGTGCTCCAGCGCCCGAAGACCTCCGCGTCGGCGGCGATTTCTCCGGTGGTGTACCAGCGCTGATCGGCGATGGGGACGCCGCCCACGGAAGCGGTTTCATCCCACGGCACCCAGCGGTATTTTTCCCGGAATCCGGTGAGCTGCGCCATGCCGTTGTTGGGGCGTTCGAGGGCGGCCCAGGTGTTTTCCTCGCGGACGGCGAAGGGGAATTCCAGAATCAGGGTTCCGCCCGCCTCCGCAAATTCCCGCAGGCGGCGGCAGAAGTCGGCGGGGAGGATCTCCGCCCCGACGACGATCACGCACTTGCGGGAGGAGAGATCGTCCTCCGTGGTGATGAAATCCAGCCCCTGGGGCAGCCGGTCGTAGAGCACGTGGGCGGCCTGCACCGCCTTTTGGAAGAAGTTTTTGCGGATGTCGCCGGTGCCCTCGGCCAGGAACCCCTCGCCCATGCACTGGATCCGGCTGATGAGGTCGCAATTCTTATCGTAGAGGAGAGCCGCGGGAGAGGAGGGCCGCCGGGTCCCGGACAGGAGGGAGCCCGAATCCCGCAGCACGGAAGCGATATGGTCGGCGGCCCGGCTGCGCGGGGTCGGGCTGCCGTCGATTTCGCGCATGCCGTAGCCGTTGGTCTCGTTGCCGAGGCGTTCGCTGCGGAACTGCCAGTAGGTGAAGCCGCAGGCTCCGGCGGCGATGCCCTGCCAGACCAGAAACTTCAGCATCTCGGGTTCGCAGGGGCGGGTCCAGCCGCCGTGGGAAGTGTAGAATTCATGGATCCAGTAGTTGGGATCGACGCGGCGCAGCCAGTCGCCGATCAGGTCGCCCTCCCGGGCCGCCGCCAGAGTCGGCGTCTGGAGGTCGATCCAGAAGCTCGTGCCGTAGAAATCGCTGACGGCGGCATTCTGCAGATCGTTGGTGGAATCGCAGACGCTGTCGGCGATGACGGAGGGGCACCCCACATGGTTCAGCACCGTCGAGCCGGGGTGGCCGCGTTTGATGGCGTCCACGATGTTGCGCACATGTTCGGAAACGGCCCAGGCGGCCCACTGACGCCAGAGGTAGAGCTCCGCATAATCGGCGTCGGATTCCGGCGGCATGACGGTGTCGAAGCTCGTCCAGTACTTGCCGTAGGCGGCGTTGAGATTTTCGATGGCGCCGAAGCGGTTTTTCAGCCATTGCCGGTAGGATTCCCGGGAGTGGGGGCAGTGGCACTGTCCCGCGGGGCGGCTCCGGGGTTCGTTCCAGGCGTCGTAAAACCACAGCGCGGGATGATCCTTGTAGCGGGCGGCGCACTGAAAGGCGAAATTCGCCGCCCGCTCCGCAACATCGGGATTGTCGAAGCAGGGCAGCCAGCCGCCCGGATAAAAGGCTCCGTGGGCGATGGGCGGGATGGGGATGCCGCTGAAGCCGATGCGTTCGCCGTGGAGTTCGGTATAGACCCAGTCGGGGGCGCACTCCACCATGGGCTTCACCACGGCCCGGAGGCCGTTGGCCTGAGCCAGATCCATGAGGCGGTCGAGGTCGTCCCAGACGAAGCGGTCGAAGATCCGCTCATGGACGCGCCACTGGGGGCGGAACTGGACGTGGGTGTAACCGGCCCGGGCGATTTCCCGGAGGTCCTGCTCCCATTCGCCGGGGAGCGGGGTGGGGGCGCGGTAGTATTGGGTGCCGTAGGGGAAGAAATTCACGTTGAGCAGTTTTTTCATAAATGGACCTTGTTGAAAAGCTGTGCCGATGCAGGATTCATGCAAACTCCGGAATCTACACCGGGAACCGCCGAAAGTCAATCATGCGCGCCGGGAAACCGCGTGGAAAAGCTCATAATTCTTATGATTATTATTCAAAGTGCTATATTTTCCGGTGATTTATATTGATATCACCTCGCCCCGATCCCTCTCCATGGCCTCCAGAATCCGCTTTGCCACGGCGTCCGCGAGGATGCCGTAGCCTTTGCCGCTGAAGTGACACCCGTCCGCCTGGTCATCCCGCAGAGCCAGGGCGGGGGTGTACAGATCATTGACCGGTATTTTCATTTCCGCGCACACTTTGCGGGCGATGTCGTTGTATTCCGCGATATGGTCCGTTTTGTGATAGATGTCGTACAGCGGCACGGGGGTGCTCAGTGCGAAAATCACATGTTCGGCGTGCGCCTGCAGATCGGCCAGAATCGTCCGCAGATTTTTTGCGTACTCCCCGGGAGCGGTGCGCACATGATAGCCCATGCTGTTGATGAGACGCACGCACTCGTCCGGTTCATGCCCCTTGAACATTTCCAGTGCGGATTCCGATAGGAAAAAAATATCCTCCCGGTCGTTGATGAAGTGGTGATCCCAGATGCCGAAATTGACATGGATGACGTCCCAGCGCTTTTCGCCGAGCCACTCCGCGATGCTGCCGCGCTCTCTCAGATAGAATTCGGAGGGGCCGCAGTTGCACGCGGGTCTGGAGACAAAAGCCTTTCCCTTCAGGAGGTCCGCCACATACGGAGTGTACCCCAGCGAGATGGAGTCGCCCAAAATCAGTACGCGCGGCAGAGAATCGTCCGTCTCCGCCGCCAGGGAACGGATGGTGTCTCTCTGCTCCCAGTCCATGCCTTTCTCCCGAGTTGCTTTCATGGCAAATTCTCCGTTGTTTTAAGCCCGGCGAATCCGCCGGTCAGCCGCAGATTTTCCCCGCACTGGGCGATGCCGATGAAACGCCCCGGCGATCGAAGAGAAATTGCAGCGGAGTGATTTCCCGCGTAACCGTCTCCCGTGCGGAGCGCTGCGGCGTCGCCGTCGCCGGCGGCCGTCCGATGCAGCGGAAATCCCGCCTTGTCCGGCGCGGCAAATTTACGGTTGGCGACCATCTCCGCGGCGAGGCCCCGCCAGCTGCCTCGGCGGGTGATTTCGATGTTGAATCCGAAAAGCTCCGGAGAAACGACCGGGGCATCCTGCGCCGGATGCCGCTTCACAACCATCTGAAAAACGGTGTCATTCATAAAAAATCATTCATTTGCGGGGGAGTTATTTTTTGGGGAGTAATATATTCCGAATTTTCCGGAATACAAGGAATCCGCGCAATTTTACCGTTTTTTCGGATTTTCGCATCCGCGGCCCGAAAAATCGGCTCCGGCGAGGAGAGCGCAGGCCGGAGAAGAAAATTTCCGGCATTTCCGCGGATTGCGCCCGGCGGCTCCGCCCCTCCGGGGCCGGAGGGGCGGCTGATCGCGGGATGATTTGTCCGCTTACTCCTCCCGCAGGGAGATGATGTCGCTGTCGGTGCCCTGCCCCCGGAAGACCAGGACGCCGTCCTCAAGCTTCGTCAGGCCGGTGGCCGATGCGAGAAACTTGACGTTTTCGGGCAGTTCGACTTTCAGGCTCCCGGCGGTTTGCGGGGCCAGCACCAGCAGACGGTATTCGCTCCCGTCGGAGAGGAGGCGCCACTCGGTGTTTTCCGCCGCGGGCGCCATCCAGTACGGGAGCTCGCAGGCGCGGAAGCGCGAAACCTCTTTCAGCAGCTTCACCGCCCGGGCCACGGCCTCGCGTTCCTCAGGAGTTCTGATGTCGAAATAACTGTAGTAGAGCAGGCCGCCCGCGTCGCCGATGAATCCGGCCACCCCCTCGGAGAGCAGCTGCATGGCGGAGGGGTAATAGTAGGGCACCCCCTGCATGTAATTGCTCATGGAGTAGGCCTGGGCGACCAGCCAGAGGGGCATCCCCTGACCGCGGATCTCCTGGACGCCCCTGACCATGCCCGTGAGATTGTCCTCCGAGCCGTAGAAGGGATAGATGTCCACGCCGATGAAGTCGGTGCCGTTGATGAAGGTTCCGACGGAGAGCTGGTTGGCGAAGACCGCCCAGACCGGGTGATCGGGGTCCAGCTCGTTGATGAAGCGGCGGCTCGCTTCGGCGAGCGGAGCCTGGCTCTCCTGAGGCTCGTCCATCAGATACCAGGCCAACAGGGCCGGGTGATCCTTGAACCGCTTGATCCAGGGGGAAACGCCGTTTCGGAAGGCTTCCGGATCGCCGGACGCATCGAGGTTGAATTTCAGGCAGAAGACCACCTTGACTCCGAGTTCCTGACATTTGTCGAGGTGGGCCGCGACCTGATCGATGTCGTAACGGGGATCGCCGTTGATGCAGTAGCTCAACTGACAGTTGAAGCCGAGTTTCGCGATCTCCTCCGCCTGAACGTCCTGATAGGAGTCGCTGGAGTAAATGCCGACGGGGTAGAAGTATTCGCCGTTCACCAGCAGCGAACCGTCCGGATTCACCTCGACCTTGCGGGCGCGTTTCTCCACTATGGAAAGGGGCAGCTCCGTCGCGCCGACGGTTTCAAAGCCGTCGGTGAGTGCCGCCCGGATGGTGTACTTCCCGGGGGCCATATCGCCCACGGGGATACGGATATTCCCGTTTTCATCCGGCGCGGCGGAGACTTCGCCCCGCGGTTCGCCGCCGGAAAAGATCTGAAAGACGATCACCTGATCCGAAACGGGGATGTCGGGATACCAGGATTTGAAGACGATCTCGTCTCCCGGCTGGGCTGTGTTGCCCCAGGGCCAGGTCTGACCGAAGTGCCACTCCGACTCCGCCTCGATGATGTAGACGTCGTCGATGAAAAAGGAACCGGTAACGCCGTGTTCAAGGTAGATGCTCAGGGCGTAGCGCATGCCTTCGTCCCCGGCGGTAAATTCGCTGGAAGCCTCCACCCAGTCCCGGTTTCCCCCGGTCAGCGCTTCGCCCATATACTTGCCGCCCGCATAAGCGCCGTCCCGGGAATATTCCACGGCCATGGAGACGGAAACGGATTTGTCGGTATTGTTCCTCAGCTTCGCTCCGACCCGGTATTTTTTGCCCGGCGCCAGGCTGATCGGCTGAGAAAGGACGCTGTATTTTTCGGGGTCCGTCCGGGTATAGCAATAGGCGGAGGAGCCGTCCGCGCCCGCGCCCGCGATCACGCCGCCGCAGCCGCCGGCATCCGTCCAATCTTTCGCATTTTCCTCAAAACCGGGATTTTTCACCAGATTTTCGGACGCGGTCATCGCGAGGGATAAAAACATGACCAGCAGAAACGATGATTTCTTCATAAAAACTCCTTGTATCGCCCCTGTCCGCTTCTGCAAATGATATCCGGTACTCCGCCCGGGGCGGACGGAGGACCGGAGGTGCTCATGGCGCCCTGCGCTCCCGGAAAGTGCCAGAAGGGGGGCGCCATGGATTCAAAGGCAGAGTGCGCTTTGATGCATGTCAGTTGATGGTGTTCTGGATGTTATCCCAGGGCGACGCGGCTTTGACCGCCGCGGCGTGGCCGTCGAGGAACATCACATTGCCCTTGCCGCTGTGAATCCCGTACAGTTTGTTGATGTCGCCGTGGGAGGCCGGCAGGTAGGTGTCGTAAAGCTCCTCGGCGCCGAACCAGGTGTTGGAGGCGTTCGTGGCCGCGCCGATGTTCTGCCCGGCAAGATTGACATTTTCCGTGTAGTTCATCTTCATGCCCTGCCCGCCGTAGCCGTAGTTGACCTGCCACCCGCCCTTGTCTCCATTAAGGGTTTCGCACAGAAATACCGTTTTGCCGGTAAAGGTGTCCGGAGCGCTTACTCCGCAGACTGTACCAGAGGTACGTCCAGTAAGGAGTATTGCCGCCGCTGTATTGGGGCATGTATTCCTGATTGTCATTGGTATACATGTGCAGGAACAGCGCACACTGTTTCTGTTGACTGGTGCATTTGATGGCCTGCGCGGCGGCGCGGGCTTTGCTCAGGGCGGGCAGAAGCATGCTGGCGAGGATGGCGATGATCGCGATCACGACGAGCAGTTCTATCAAGGTAAAAATACTCTTTTTCATCTTACAAACCTTTCGTTTGCGTCCCGTTTTTGTTGTTCCGGGACATTTTGTTGACACTTACGACACGCTTTCCGAATCCAATCCCCATTCCTGTCCTGACACCTCCTTTCGGTTGACAGTTCCGGACTCCGCAGATTATCCTTTTCACCTCCTTTGTTTCCGACGGGTTCGGCAGCGCCGTCTTTTTTCTCGTCCGGGTTTCGTCCCCGCCGCTTTTCCGACTTGCCTTACCGAACTCCAGGAACATTCGAGCCGCTCTCCGGGGTGCGCTCCAACCATTTCCGATCGGCTCCGACCGCCGTCATTTCGACTCTCATGCTCCTTGTTTTCGAGTCTAATTTAGATGTTAAAAACCGGATGTCAATCCATGATTTCAAGAAAAATCAAAAAAAATCGAGTGATTATTGCAATTATTGTCAAGAGCCTCAAATACAGCGTGGATTTATATATATAAATGACAATAATAACCCCGCGGCAATGCGGAGCGCACAGAGGGATGGGACCGGAAGCCGGTGAGCGGGATACAGACCGCCGGTCGGCGGCAGACCCGGCGTCGATCGCGCATTTTTACCGCGGGATCAGCGTCGTGGGGCACCTTACGCACTTGACCGGCGGCAGTTCATCCGAGACCAGGATGCGCACCGTCAGCATGCCCATCCGGCGCAGGTCCACCTCCACAGTGGGGAAACGGCAGCTCAAACTCACCTCGGGGATGAAGTTGTCGTACCCCGCCACCCGGACCTTCAGCTCCGGATATTCGCGGTGCAGACAGTCGCAGGCCGCAGCCGCCATGATGTCGTTCAGAAAAAAGATCGCATCGGGCACTTTACGCTTCAGGATGCGGCGGAGCCCCTCCTCGCCCATCTTGCGCAGACTGCGGGCGGCGTCGCGGGGGTCCGGATTCACGGTGAGGATGATATTGTCCTGATCGAAAGGCACGCTGAAATGTTCCAGCGCCATGGCGTACCCGTCCACCCGCATGGCGTAATTGATGTCCCTGTTGTCGGTGGAGACGACCGCGATGTCCCGGCAGCCCTGCTGCAGCAGATAGCTGGCCATGGCGTACCCGCCGCCGACCTCATCGGAAAATACGCCGTAAAGATTGGGCGGAGTCGTTTCAAAGTTCTCAAACTGGTAGTTCAGGTGCACGATCCGCACCTCCGGATGCTTCAGGGCCAGCCGGGAGGAGAGCGCAATCCCCTCGGGATACATCAGGACCACGCCCTCCAGGCAAATGCCCGGTTCCTCCAGGAGACGCTGCACCTCTTCCTCAATATTTCCGAAGGTGTGGAGCACGTTGATCTGACGGACCCGGGCCTCGTTGTGGATGAAGTGGTTCAGCAGGTTCAGCATATAGCTGCTCTCGATCACCCCCGGCGCGTACAGCAGGATGGTGCGGCGGCCGGTTTTCTCACGCGGAAGCGCGGGAGGGGCGGCGGCCACAAAGGTGCCCTTTTTGGGACGGCGGAAGCAGAAGCCCCTGTCGATGAGCATATGGAGGGCGCTCTCCACGGTGATGATGCTGACGCCGAATTCCGCGGCCAGCTGCGTGATGGAGGGCAGCGCGCCGCCGGGGGGATAAGCTCCGCCGGTGATCCGCTCTTTCAGGGAGCGGTAAAGCTGCATGTAAAGGGATTCCCGTCCCTTCGGATCAAGTTTCTCCGCTGTCGCGTTTTCGCCCATTTCCAATCCTCCGGAATAATTTATTTGCAAAACGCGGACGTGTCAATCGGCAAAGCGAAAAAAATTCAAAGAAAAATAATTTGATTTTTGTGATTATTACTGATTGCGGCCGAAAAAACCGCGGATTTATATCTATGAACGCCGCCCCGGGCCGGCTCACTCCTCCGGACTCAAGATCCCGATGCTCAAATATCCGGAAACATCGCGGACCACGGCGCATCTGCCCCAATCGGTTTCCTCGATTTCATACGGCAGCGGGGGTTTGAGGTGAAACGCGCAGACCCCGGAGACAAATTCCAGCCGCGGGAGACACTCCTCCGGCAGAAAGATTCTGACCGCGGCGCGCTCCAGACCGTTCACGGAAAAGCGTTCGGAAAGCTTGAGGTCTTCCGCGGTCTCGATCTTCTGGGACAACACGCTGTCGGCCTCCTGTTCCACGAAGATCCGGCAGCGCTTGTGCCAGCACTTGCCGGGGTACCAGACCGCGCGGCGGTCCCTCTGCTCCGTCTCCATCTCGTCCAACACGGGAATGCCGAGGGGCGTGCGGATGCCGATCCGGGCGGTCGTATCGCGCGCGAACACCGTGAAGAAAAAGACGTTGCCGCGCCTGGAGACGGTCATGCGGGGCAGCAGGGCATCGCAGCGAAAGGCCGAATACTCCAGAACCCAGCCGAAGGAAGCGGCCAGCCCCCTCGCCAGCGTTTCCACGGGGAAGACGGCATCCGGCTTCTCTCTGATCGGCTCCGCCCATTCCGGACGGAGCTCCGCCCCCAGGGGCATGACGGTCCGGAGAAACGCGGCATTGCCGCGGACGGAAGCCAGCACCCGGCCTCCCGCTTCGGCCAGCACCTCCGCTCCGTCGGCGATTTCCGTAAGGGGGCCGCCGTTGAAGATGTCGTGATGATAAATCTCCATCGCGTAATCGCCCTGCCGGAAAAAATCGGTCCGGCGGTGCAGGGTCACTTTTTGCCTGCCCGAGATCCCCGTCCCGCAGCGGAGCCCGAGGAGATTCTTCAGGGATTCGGGCGCATGGAGCAGCGCTCCGTAAAAGAGGATCCTCCCGCCCCGCGCCAGAAATTCATCCGCCCAGCTCCCGTAGGCGGAAACCGGCGCGAAAACAATCGCCCGGGCCGGGATCCGCCGGACATGATCCAGAGAGACCACCGTGTTCAGCGGGAACCCCGCCTGAATCACCTCCCCCAGGAACAGATCCTCGCTGAAGACGATCTCCGGATGCGGATCCGCCCCGTGCACCATTTCGCAGTAGCGGCGGAACGGATAAACCCAGAGGAAGGGCCCCGGCATGTCCGGCGCTTCCCGAAATGCGTTCAGCAGATGGGGCGTCACCTCCTCCGGGACCTGGTCGGGCATCCCTCCCCAAGAATCGTCCGCGGTCAGCAGATTGATGCTGTTCGGAGTGCACACCCCGCCCTTTTCATCCAGCCGCGACACCGCGAGCGGCAGGTAAATATCCCACGGTTCCCGTCCGTAACGGTCCAGCCACGGAGAATTCCGAAACCACGGGTCGTGGGTGTAAAACCGATAGGGGAAACGCCGATCCGGCAGTTCCGCGACGTGGGACATCCAGGCGGCGAGTTCCAGGCCGCTGTTGAAATTGATCGCCGCCCACGGCGAATTGACCGGCGGCGCGATCTTGTATTTGCCGTAAAGTTCCGCCAGAGGCGCCCCGTCCGAAGCCAGTTCCACGCCGGCGGAATAATTGCTCCCGCGGGTCTCGATCTCCATCCCCGGACACGCCGCGGTGAAATCCTCCCAGAAGCGGAGCATCGTATCCCGCGCGGCGGCCGCCTCCTCCGGATGAAACCGCTCCCCGTCAAAGAGAAACCCCTTCACCGACCAGGTGTCCCGCCCGAACCCCATGCCGTTGGAGAGCCAGATCGCGTCATAGCCGAACTCCTTCGCGAAGAGACGGAACTGCGCGCCCAGAAAACTCCCCAGCGTGAGCCCCTCCGGGATGCCCTCCGGATATGCCGCATACCTCCGGAAGTCCCCGTGCAATGTGGAGTTGCAGATCACCGTCCGCTTTTGCCCGACCGTGCTGCCGCCGCAGATCTCGTTATGAAGCCGATACTTGAAATCCGACAGGCAGAACTCCGGCCCGTTGTCGAAAATGGCGACGATCCGGGGATTTCTCCCGTTGATCTCCTGACAGCACTCCCGGAGCACTTGAATCATGCGCTTCAGCCAGCGGTAACTTCGCGGGGCGGCGTCCTCGCGGTACTTCCGGGGGAAATACCACTGCAGCCGGCGCAGGGATTCGGCCTCCCCCTCCGGAGGCGTAAGCGCTTCCGCGACCCCCTGCCAATATCCCCATTCAAAGGTCTGATCCAGATCCCCGGACCAGTTCAGGATCTCCGACCCGTCCGCCGTCCAGAGCATCACCGAAATCCGGTCCGCCGCATCCGTCAGCGTCTTCCACTGGGAAAACAGTTTCCGGCCGACCCGGAACATGGTCTGTTCGCTGTCGTCGGCAAACGGTTTGGCGCTGATCTCGAGTGTAACATTCCGCAGATTCATAGGATTTCCCCCCTTTCGCTTCCAAGTTCCCCGTCCCGCTGCACGATCACCGAATCAACATGAAAGGAATCGGCGATCTTCTTCAATTCCGCGGCGTGATGCCCGACCCCGAGCGCGAAGTGATGCGTGGGACCGGCCAGACACCAGCGGCGCAAAAATGTCCGCACATCCGGCAGGAATCTGCCGTGGGTATTGGTGTTTCCGGTGGGCGGGATCGGCCCCGGCATGGATTCCCCCTCGGCGATGACGAATTTGAATCCGCCCTCCGCGGTCACTCCGATGCTGAGCAGGGTGATGGGACCGGTTTTGATGTTGAATTCGACTCCGGCCCCGGAACCCGGCTTGCCGTGATATTTCTTCAGACTGCGGAGCACCGGCCTGCGGTCGGCGATATTCACATGATGGGGCCCGTCGTGCCCGACCAGCACCGTGTCCCGGTTGAAATCAACGGGATGAAATTCCGCGAAACTGCCGCCGATTTCCAGCCGGTCCATGATCAGCATGGCGATGCAGGTCTTGATGTCGAATTCGCCGCACATGGGAAATCCCGCGCCGGTGAGCAGGGAATTTCCCACAATGAAATTGGTGACCAGTTTCCGCATCTCCGAGTCGGGCTGCGCTTCGTAATAGTAGGCGAATCCGTCCAGCTTCTTCCGGGCGATGAAGCGCTCCAGCGCGACGCCGGTGCGGGAGGCGGTCAGCAGATCGGCCCGGGTCAGCTTCTCCGCGATCGAATCCGCGCCCGGATCGGGCGTGTCGAAAAATTCCAGAATCCTTTCCGACATGGCCCCGACCGCGGGATCATGATCGCTCAACGCCTGATATTCCCGCATGATCTCATCCGCTTCGCAGGGCACCGCGTGGGCCCCGAACGCCGCAGTCACGGCGGCGGGATCGGTCTGCATGTCCAGCATCGTGTCCAGCACATGCCCCATCAGACCGAGCCGCGCGCGGCGCAGATCGTGGCGGACATGGGCGATCCGGCACCATTCCCGGATCCGGCGGTCCGCCTCGTCATCGTTTTCGAGCATCCCGATGATGACGTCGGCCACCGGTTTGCCCATCCGGATCGCCACGCCGGTAAATTCGGGGACCGAGCAGAGATCGTCGTTGCAGAGCTGAATATAGGTGGTCCCGTTGGCGTAATCCATGGCGCTGAGGGGCTGCAGCGCCAGCAGGACCACCGGACAATTCATTTCCCGCAGGATCGGCGCGAAGGTCACGCTGGTGGCGTAGGTGACCATGTCCACCAGCAGCACGTCCGGATCGGCGGCCTTGATCGCGGGCAGGGTTTCGTAGGCCCGGACGGCGTTGTCGATCATGCCGAAATCGGTCACATGGACCTGATTTCCCTCCAGTTTTTTCCGCAGGACCGCGGTTTTCCGGTTCATCTCCTCCAAGAGACCGGGGAACTGTTTCCAATAGGTGTCCAACCCCACGGAAAAGAGGGCGATTTCAGCGGTTAAGGGTTTGCGTCTGGCTACCTGCACGATTCTGCCTCCATTGAAAAGTTTGCGCTTGCTCTTTGCGTTTAATTTAATTCCGGGAGCGGGTTTGTCAAATCCGAAACCGTCGGCTGCGCATAATATGGATCAAATGTCAATTTCAGCCATATACGCGCTTGAAAAATACCGCCGGGCTGCTATATTATTTTTATGAAAGAAACGATCAAACTCTATCAGAAGCAATCCTTTTTCAGCGACGATTTCCCCTTTGCGATCCGCCATGTGGAGAATCGCTCGGAAGATTTCAATCTGAGCAAACGCTTCCTGCGGCAGTTCTGGAAGATCACCCTGATCGCCGAGGGCACCGGGTTCTTTGTGGCCGCAAACCGGAAATTCCCCTTCCGGAAAAACACGCTGCTCATCGTTCATCCGCGGGAACTGACCACCTGGGATATCGCCGGCGATAAAATCACGCTCTACAATATTCTGTTTGACCGCTCCATGATCCCCGCCGAACTCTCCCGGATGCAGGACCCTTTTCATCTGCAGGGGATTTTCGCGCCGGAACCGGATTCGGAAACCGCCGCGCCGTGGCAGATCATGAGCGCGGGACGGCAAATCTGCACCCTGATCCGGGCGCTTCACGCCGAATTCGAGGGCAATGAATTGAACCGCGAGGCGATGCTCCGGCTCGGTTTTCATCAGCTGCTGCTCCTGCTGATCCGGCAGAGCGAGCGAAAATACCGCCGCCATCCGGACTGGACGGCCCATTACGTTCAGGAATACATTCAGCAGCATTACACGTCGGAGATCTCGCTGCGGCGGATCGCCCTCGAGCTGCGCCTCAGCCCGGAACGGCTTTGCCGTCTCTACAAGGCGTATTTTCACCGCACGATCCGGGAGGAGATTCATGCGCTGCGCGTGCGGAGGGCCTGCGAATTGCTGCGGGACCGGACGCTGACCGTCGGGGAAGTCTGCAGACTGGCCGGGTTTCGCGATCTCTCCAACTTTCACCGGATTTTCCGGTCATTCGTCAAAGTTTCCCCGCGGCAGTACCGGGAATCCCTCTGAATTTCCGGAGATTCCGCATGATCGGTTTTTCCGATCCACAGGCCGAGGCGATCCCTGTCGGCTTCAGGCTCCTTTGGGACTCCCGCCGAACCTCAATTTGTTCCTTCCGGCGTCTGCGGCGGCAGGCAGAAATCCATTGACGCCCCGGCGGCAGGCCCGCCCCGCTCCGTTCAGAAACGGCTCCAGTCCGGCTTCCGCTGAAAACATTTCCGAATGACGGACTCGTCGAATTTCGGCGTCCGGTCATAATTGTATATGCCGTTCTGTTCCTGTTCGATGTCGGTCAGCTGCGTATAGCAGTACCCGGAAACGCGGGGATTTTCCACCAGCACCGCGGTCAGCGCGGCGATCCGCTCTTCGGTTTCGGATTGCGTGAGCCGGTCCCTGTTGTACCCCCACGAAACCTCCGAAAAAGGCTTCCGGTCCTCGGGGATGAAACGCACCCCGCCGTATTCATCCACGATGTAAGGCTGTCCGGCCCAGGCGGGCTTTTCAAAATCCGGGTTATACATATATACCGGCTGTCGGGTGACGACCTCGTTCAGCGCCTCCGGCTCCTGCGCGTAGTGATGAATCGTCCACAGGTCGGTTTTTACATGCACGTAACCGGAGGAATCATTGATCGGGCGGGTGGGGTCCAGCCGACGGGTCAGATCATAAACATCGGTCAGGATCCGGCGGTGCTCCTCCGCATTGTAAAAAGAATCGGTTTCATTGAGCGGAGTCCAGGCGATGATGGAGGGATGATTGACCAGCTGTTCGACGACGGCGCTCCATTCGGCAAGATAATCGCGGAAACTGCGCTGGTAATCCGGAGGGCACGGAGCGAAATGCTGCCAGAAATTCATCCCCCAGTCGGGAAATTCCGCCCAGGTCAGATACCCGAGTTTGTCGGCCCAGTAGTGAAACCGGTCGTCAAAGCACTTCTGATGGAGCCGGGCCCCGTTGAATCCGGCCCGCATGGAGAGCTCAATATCGCGTTTCAGGGCTTCGTCGGAGGGAGCCGTCCAGATCCCGTCCTCATAAAAACCCTGATCCAGCACGAACCGCAGAAACACGGGCCGGTTGTTCAGATAACAGCGCCCGTTTTCGATATGGATTTTGCGCAATCCCGCATAGGACCGGACAGAGTCCAGCACTGCACCGTCTTCATCCATAAGGGTGAAGACGATGTCGTAAAGGAAGGGCGTCTCCGGATTCCACTCCTTCGGCCGCTCCAAAGTCAGGGTAAAGGCGGCAGTTCCGGCCTCCAGAGTCCGGGAGCAGACCTCCGCGCCGTTTTCCAGCACCGCGGTTTTCAGCTTCAGCCCGCGCCGGGTCTGATCATATTCCGGCAGAAAGGTAAACGATCCGTTGTCATAATCCGGGATGATCCGGCAGTTTTTCAGGGCGAAGGGATGGACCGCCTCCATCCAGACCGTCCGCCAGATGCCGGTGGTCCGGGTGTAGCTGCACATCCTGGAATCCCGCCACAAAGACTGCTTGCCCCCCGGCTGAAGTCCGGAACGCACATCATCCTCCACCCGGACGACCAGATTATGCTTTTCACCGGGACGGACCAGCGGCGTCAGGTCGATGGAAAAGGCCGCGCTGCCGCCGGTGTGGCGTCCGGCCTCCGCTCCGTCGACATAAATAACGCAGCGGTAATCCACGCCGCCGAAATGGAGCAGGATCTTTCTGTCCTTCCAAGCCTCCGGGATCGTCACTTCCCGGCGGTACCACATCATGGGGATGAAATCGGTGAATCCGACGCCGGAAAGAGAACTTTCGGGACAGAACGGGACGATGATGCGGCCGTCAAACGCCGCGGCGTTCCGCCAGTTCCGTTCCTCGCCGGAACGGGAAAAATCGAACTGATATTCCCATTCGCCGTTGAGGTTCGTCCATTCCTTTCTTTCCCATTGCGGGCGGGGGTATTCGCTTCGGGGCAGCATCGGAAATCTCCTTTTTCTTGCAATCTTATCATTTCGCACTATATTAGACATAGAAAAATATAACGGCATTTCGGGAAATCACCATATAAAATCCGCTAAAAGCATGAGGAATCTTATCATGTCCGTATGGAATGAAACGGTTTACACCTGTCCGTGGCCGGAGCCCGGAGCGCCGCTGGTGCTGGAGCTGGCGGGGATCACGCACCCGGATCCCGCCTACAGGATTTCACGGGCCGATCCCGGCGAAACCTATGTATTGGAATATGTGATCCGGGGACAGGGGCATGTGTACTGCGGAGACCGGTATTATCCGATTGCCGCGGGCGATGTATATTTTCTGCAGCCCCATGTGCCTCATAAATACTATTCCGATCCGGCGGACCCGTGGGAAAAAATCTGGTTCAATCTGCACGGCCCGCTGCTGAAAGCGCTCTGCGAAGCGTACCGTCTTCACGGGGTGGTCTATTACCATCACTGTCCGCTTCAGGAGGAATTTTTTCACGCGCTGGAGACCGTGCGGAACTGGCGAAATGATTCCCTCCCGGAACTGTCGCTGCGGATTCACCGGATCCTCGGACGCCTCCATGCCTGGCGGAACAGTCATCCCGAATGGCGCAAATCCCCGGAGGGGGTCCGGCTGAAGGAATATCTGGATCGGAACTGGCAGCGGAAAATCACCCTGGCCGAACTCGCCCGTCTGATTCACAAATCGCAGGCGCAGATGATGCGGATTTTCCGACAGGACTGGAACGATTCGCCGGGCGGTTATCTGCAGAAACAACGGGATTGCTTCTCCCGGCAATATCTGGAAAACACCAACTGTCCGATCAAGGAACTGGCCATGCGGATGGGATTTCAGGACGAATTTTATTTTTCGAACTGGTTCAAACGGCGAAACGGGATCTCGCCGACCGGATACCGGAACCGCTTCCGCTGATCCGGCGCCCGGCGCCTTCTTATTGCTCTTCCCTCCCGTGAAGCCGCAGAAACTGTCCGGAAGAATATTTTATAAAATTCGACCTCAGGCGACTGTAATACGGAGACGTTTCAAAGAAAAAAACGGCACTTCCGACAGAGACCGTCCCCGCAACTTCCATACGGCTGAAAAAAAATGGTACACCCAAAGGGAGTCGAACCCCTAACCTTCTGGTCCGTAGCCAGACGCTCTATCCAATTGAGCTATGGGTGCACCGGAAACCGGTTCCGGAGAACCGGATGAAGATTAATTTATCATCGTTTTGCGGAAAATCAAATGAAAGAACGGTTTTTTTCGTAAAATGCCCGCGGACAAGGACGGCTCCGCCCGGGAAGAAACAGCGGGAAGGGGAAATCCCCGGAGATTCTTGAAAAAACCCCCTGCCCGGTGTATATTAGAGGCATTGTTGAAATTCAGAATAAGGATCGATTGCAATGACGATTTACGTTTTTTCCGGGCAGGGAGCCCAGCAGCCCGGCATGGGCCGGGACCTTTATGAAACCAGCGACGCCGCCAGAAAGGTTTTTCAGGAAGCCGACGCGGTGCTGGGCCGCAAGCTCTCCGAAGTGTGCTTCGACGGCACGCTCGAGGAACTGACGGTCAGCACCAACTGCCAGCCCGCCATCTACACCGTGAGCATGGCGGCGCTGGCCGCTTTTCGCGAACGCTTCCCGAAGGCCCCCGCTCCCGCCGCCTGCGCCGGCCTGAGCCTCGGCGAATACGGGGCGCTGGCCTGCGCCGGGGCCTTTGACTTCGCCACCGGCATCCGGCTCCTCGAGGCCCGGGGCGCGCTGATGGACGAGGCCTGCCGGAAAAATCCCGGCGGCATGGCTTCCATCCTCGGAGCCGAAACCGCCCTGGTGGAATCCGCCGCCGCCGAAGCCGGCTGCGAAGTGGCCAATTACAACTGTCCCGGACAGATCGTCATCTCCGGCTCCGACGAGGCGGTGGGAAAAGCCGTCGAACTCCTGAAAAGCCGCGGCGTCCGAAAGGCCGTCGTGCTGAAGGTGGCCGGAGCCTTTCACTCCGGCAAAATGGCTTCCGCCGCCGAGGGGATGAAACCCTTTCTCGCCTCCGCCGCCATTGCCATGCCCGCGGTCCCGGTGTGGCACAACTTCACCGCCGCCCCCGCGAAAGACGTCGGAGAACTGCGCGCCAACCTCTCCGCCCAGATTTCCGGATCGGTGCGCTGGGAGGAATCCGTCCGCGGCATGGTCGCCGCCACCGGCGCCGATTCCGTTATCGAATTCGGTCCCGGCACGGTCCTTACCGGTCTGATCCGCCGCACCCTCCCTGAATTGAAGGGTTTGAACGTGAACGGCGTCGAATCTTTGAACAACCTCGCCTTTTGAAGTTGATTTTCTCCGGGGAGGCGCTATATTATCCTCATGCGCCTCGCCGTCTTTGCCGCCCCGGTAGCTCAGAGGATAGAGCAGCGGCCTTCTAAGCCGTTGGTCGCAGGTTCGACTCCTGCCCGGGGCGCCATTTTTTTGCCCGACGGGCAAAAAAACATGAAGCCTGTCGAGGCTTCGCTTCATGCTTTGCGGTCCGCAAGCAAAGCGCTTCATGCGGCGTCAGCCGCGCTTCATACGCCGTCAGGCGTGCTTCATTTCTCCGCCTAAGGTTATGCCGATTTCAGCGATGAGCCCGGGCTTTTCCGTTCTCCGGATTCTCCGTTTGAGCTCAACACCGGAATTTTTCACCGGAGAGAAACCGCGAAATTCTCCGTTTGGCGGATTCCGGGGACACGCCGATTTTGAGGTGAACAGAGAAAAATCCGTGTGTCCACGTTCCGGAAACGGAGAAAAATGCCGCCCATTCTTTGCCAAATCCGAACCGTCCCGTGTCCCCGGTTCGGATTTGGAGAAAAAACCCGTCGTCTTCGGCCCGTCTTTTCAAAAATGTACGTGCATCGCCACGCACCGCATGGCTTATGATCGATAAACCATCAGAGTAATGGAGCCTTCTTCAATGCCGAGCCGACCTCGTCGATCATAATGCGGACCTTGCTCTCGGCGATACCGCAGGTTGCGGCAGCGGCGATCAGATCGTCATCGGTGATGTCGCGCCCCTTGCCGTTGACCATTGCTGTGTGTTCGCCGTTGAGTCCGGCGCAGGGCGTCAGATCGTAAGCCGGTGCAAGCCTCCACTCGTTCTTCGGGGTGAGCAGAAACGAGAAATTTTTGCTGTGGTCGTCGCGGTTGCCGCTCTTGACGTTGAAGATCATCCGCCGCACCATCTCCTCCACGTCGGCGTGATTGCGCGTCAGCACGAAAGTGAGTTTCAAAAGGTTTTCGTAATCCAGCGCGGGAAGCCGATGCGAAGCGTGGAGCAGTCCGCAAGCGGTATGCACATGAACTTTTCCCTGCGGTGTCCGGTCGAAGCGCCGGACGCCGAAACACCCGCCGCCGATTTTCAGAGGGAAGAGATGCGTCTCCGGCATATCGATCCCGGCCGCTTTTGCCGCAAACGAGTAACGGTATTCCAGCTCACCGGCGGTTTGCGGATCGTGCTTTTCCGGAAATTTGATGATCCACGGGGTAAAGCCCGGCGGCGGCTCCTTGCCGCCGTGGACAATGGTTTTGCGGGCCTCCGATACCCACGCGACGATCTTCGGGCGCGCTCCTCCGGAAGAACCGTTCATCTTCTGCAGCTCATCCAGCACATCGCTGTCGTCACCGCGAACGATCTTGTCCACTTCGCCGGAAAGCGAATCCAACTCCACCCTCCCGAACTCGTCCGCCTCCTCGTCCGCGGGTTCATACTCCAATGCCCCCATCGGGTTGCGTCCGATCATGGAGAGACGCTGGAGCGGCGATATTTCCTGAAATGACAGTCCGCGTTTCCGCAATTTGCGGTCGAGCAGCAGACAGCCCCAGCCATCCGGCAGACTGTCGTTGAACAAGCCGAACAAGCCGTCAAAGGTGCGTTTTTCGTCCTCGAAAACGCCGGGACGCAACGGCAGTTTGAACGGTGAGAGTTCGATGCCGGAAGATAGAAACTCCGGAGCGTATTCGAAAAGGACCCGACCGTTTTCGTCGGAGAGCATCCCGACTTCGCGTCGGATGCCGTAACTGTTGAGAAATACGTGAAGCCTCATTTTTTCCTCGCGCGCTGCCTGTGCGTTTTTTGTTGCTCAGGGTGGTAAAGCGATGCCGGGACATCCGGTATTTGGAACAACTCCGTAAAATCCTCCAGCCGCCCCAAAACCAAAGCGATGCCGAGGAGGGTACGGAACTGCGCCTCGCCGGTCTTTTCGAAGCGTTTGATCGTGCCCTCCGCAACTCCGACCCGCTCTGCGAGTTCCTTCTGCGTAATGTTCTGGCGAATGCGCAGCTCACGGACTCGGTCCGCACACTCGCGCATCACATCCAGAGGAACCATCAGGAGAGGATAAACATTATCGGTCATGAAATCACCTTTTATCTCAAAATTACATCATTATAAGATAGCACACTATCCGTTAATTTCAAGTGGGGAAGGCGGTTTTTTGACAAAATTTAGAAAAGGAATCTCGTCCCAAATCCGCGTGTCTCCGCTCCGGAAACGGAGAAAAATGCCGTCCATTCTATGTAAAATCCGGACCTTTTCGTGTCACCAGTTCGGATTTGATGAAAAAACTTCCACGCTAAAACTCTCACCTTAATTATTTTGCTCACCTCAAGCACATGTAAATAGAGCAAGAATATTGGCGATTCTCATTTCGCCGTATAAAAAAGATTTTTGGGTATCAAACATTAGCAACAAGCATTTTTGGGGGTAGTTAGTTGAAAAATAGCTATACCCAACCTGATACTTATATCATAATTGTATATTTGTGTATCCCCGGAGAAGCAGAGGATGCGGTTTCGGGAGGGGTATTTTCGCCTTTTCAGACATCGCTCCCGTTATGAAGCGCTCGCTCCGCGAATAAGGTTATGTCGTTCCCCGAGATACGGCTTCGTCGCTTGCAGATGCTCCGTTTGAGCTCAATGCCGGAGAAATTCTGCTGAGAGGCGGCAAGTCACATCTCAAGACTGTTCGGCGTCAGGAGAAAATCCAGCAGTCCCATCGTCACAATGCCATTCTCGTCGCGACGGACTTTGATGTTCTCCCGGACGAGGATGATTTTCTTGAAGGAGTCATGGAAGCGCAGGAACGGTCGTTTCTCCTGAGCCTCCTTTCCCGGCGTGCTCATGGAAAAGGCGGACTGAATATAATAGCGTCTGCTTCCTGAGTTGGCGACGAAGTCGACTTCCAGCTGCTTGTGCTTCATTTTCCCGTCCGGCTGTTTTTCCCGGATCTCCACAACGCCGACATCGACGGAAAAACCGCGGTACAGGAGTTCGTTGCAGACGATATTCTCCATGATGTGATTTTCATCCTGCTGGCGGAAATTCAACCGGACATTGCGCAGACCGACATCCTCAAAATAATATTTGAACGGAGTGTCGATGTAGTCTTTGCCCTTGATGTCATAGCGAACTGATTTATGGATCAGAAAGGCATTTTCCAGATACTGACAATACCGGGCAACGGTACTTTCCGGAAAAGGCGTGCCGCGCTTCGACCGAAAGGTGTTTGACAGTTTCAGCGGATTGGTGAGGGAACCGGTGACCGATGCCAGAATATCCACCAGCTCGCTCATTTCCGCCTCATGGCGGATCTTGTTGCGCTCCTTGATGTCCTTGAGATATGTCGTTTCAAACAGTTCCCGGAGATAATCGATCTTTTGCTCATCGCTTTTCATGGAGAGAATATGCGGAAGACCGCCATAGGTAAAATATTCCTGCCATGCTTCGTCACGGGTCCCCTGAAACACGGAACAGTATTCGGAGAACGAAAGAGGGTGAATACGGATCTGATTTCCCCGTCCGCGAAATTCGGTTGCGATATCCGTGGAGAGGAATTTCGAATTGCTGCCGGTGACATACACATCGGCGTTGCGGTAGTGGAGCAGTTCGTTCAGAACGGAGACAAAATCCTTGAGCATCTGCACTTCGTCGAGGAGGATGTAGTACATGCCGTCGGCGTTCATTTTTTCGGCGAGATAGGAGAGAAGGACATCCGGGTCCCGATATTTCGCATTGCTGCGCATATCCAGTTCCAACCCGATGATGTGGTCTGGTTTTACCCCGGAATCAAGAAGGTATCGCCGGAAGAGTTCGAAGAGCAGATACGATTTTCCGCTCCGCCGCAGACCGGTGATGATTTTGATCATGCCGTCGTGCATACGATCTTTCAGTTTCTGAAGGTAAATCGGCCTTTCAATGTTCATTATGTCACCTGCAAATGGAGAATTTTTGTCCTTGCTGCCGTTTTTTCTCCATTTAATATAGTCTTTCGGCAATGCGTTTTCAAGTTTGAAATGGAGAATTTTTGGCAATCTTGCCATTTTTTCTTTATTCAAAGCACAAAGTGCGACGGAGGAAGCGCTCGTCCGGCACGAAGGCTGAAGCCTTGGCAAAGGAGGATAACGCTCCGCAATAGGAAGCAACTTTCGCAATCGCTCCCGTTATGAAGCGCTCGCTCCGCGAGTATGGTTGACTGCGCGGCTTTCCTTTTGCCGGGCTCAGTCGGGCAGTCTGGACGCGATCGCCTCCAGCAGTCTGCTCGCGGCGTCCGGCCTCGCCAGCGCGGAAAACACCGGTTCCGACGGGATGAATTTCCCGGGATCATCCAGAAATTCCGCCGCCAGCGCACCCGCCCGGTTGTCACATTCGTCATTGGGCAGGATCCGCGCCGCTCCGGCTCCGGCCAGGTATTCGGCGTTGTACCACTGATGATTTTCCGCCGCATAGGGGTAGGGGATCAGCACCGATGGCAGGGCGAAACGGGCAATCTCCGCCACCGAACTCCCCCCGGAACGGGCGATCACCAGATCGGCGCATGAATAGACGTCCAGCATGTCGTCGGTGGAGGGCTGCAGCAGCACCGGAAACGACGCCTTGCTCCAGATGGATTTCATCACCTGATAATCGTTTCCGCCCGAAAGGTGAATGACCTGAAAGTTTTTGCCCTTCGCGGCCAGCTCGGTCAGCGCCCGCGAAAAGGCCATGTTGATGGAGCGCGCCCCCTGACTGCCGCCGAAGATGAGAAAGGTCCGCCTCCCCGTCTCCAGCTGAGAACCGTAGCGCCGGTTGAGTTCGGCCACGGCATCCTCCCGGGAAACCTCCGTCAGCAGTTCCCGGCGTATGGGCATCCCGGTGACGTCCCAGGGACAGCGGATTTTTTCCGGATTCACCGGCGGGAACGAGGCGGCGAGAAAGACCGCCCGGCGGCTGAAGAAGCGGTTGGCCCGTCCGACCTTGGCGTTTCCGTCGTGGAGAAAAACCGGCAGCCGGAGCCTGCGCGCCGCCATCATCACCGGCAGTCCGGCGAAACTGCCCATGCCCAGCACCGCATCGGCCTTGAATTCCCGCAGCGCCCGGAGCGCGGTGCGGCGGCTTTTCAGGAGTCCGTACAGGAATTTCGGAATGGTGAGAGGATGCCGGAGGGAGGGGGACGGCATCACCGGCAGCGCAACGGCCCGCAGCCCCTTGTCCCGGGCGTGCGCCGCCTGTTTTTCCCCGTGTTTGCCGCCCAGCAGGAGCAGAACCTCCCCGCCGGAAGAATTCAATTCGCATCCCACGGAAACTCCGGGATAAAAGTGGCCGCCGGTGCCGCCGCAACTGATGGCAAGTCTGAAATTTTTCACGGTTTCACCTCCGCTTTTTACGGAATCCCGAGGATATCCATTCTTTCAGTTCCCGGTTGTAGTCGGGGGTTATGGTGTCCAGCGCCACCGAGATCAGCAGCCCGGTGCAGATCAGGCAGCTGAGCAGATTGCTCCCGCCGTAACTGATCATCGGAGCCGGAATCCCCTTGGTGGGCAGCGCCCCCGACACCACCCCGATATTGATGACGGCCTGGAGCGCGATCGTCGCCGTCAGCCCCAGCGCCAGAAACATCCCCTGCCGGGTGCGGGCGCTCATGGCGATGCCCAGTCCGAAAAATGTGAAAGTCAGGTAGGCCAGCATCACCAGGATCAGGGAAATCAGCCCCAGCTCCTCGCCCACCACCGCGAGAATGAAGTCGGTGTGGGCTTCGGGCAGGTAGCGGGCTTTCATCCGGCTGGCCATGAAGCCGACCCCGGTCCACTTGCCGGAGCCCAGGGCCATCAGGGAATTCCACAGCTGATAGCCCTCGCCGGAGGCGTACTTCTCCGGTTCCATGAAGCTCACCACCCGCTGCCACCGCACCGCGCTGATCTGCGGCAGAAAAAAGAAGAGCAGGCCGGTCCCTCCCCCCGCCAGCAGCACCCAGCGCAGTCCCGCGCCGGCGACGAAGAGGATGGTCAGCATCACCGCGGCCAGCAGCATGGAGGTCCCCAGATCCTGACCGGCCAGGACTCCGCAGATGATGATCCCGGAAACCCCGAAGGCCGGAAGCACCCCGTTGCGGCTGAAAACTTCGTGGATCGTCCGGAAGTTTTTGGAACAGTACCAGGCCAGAAACAGCGAAAGCACCGGCTTGGCCAGTTCCGACGGCTGGAGACTGAATCCGAAGAGCCGGATCCAGCGCTGGGCTCCGTTGACCGGCTTGAACGCCAGACAGGAGATCAGCAGCACGAACACCGCCGCCGCCAGAATCAGACTGCGGTCGGAAAAGAATTTGTATCCCACCGCCACCACGGCCAGCGCCGCCATGAGGCCGATGCCGCCCCAGAGCAGCTGCATGGAGAAAAATCTGGTCCCCACCAGCCCGTAGCTGGTGGAGTAGAGCATGGTCAGGCCGAAAAGCACGATCAGCACCACGCAGACGATGACCCCGCAGGCGCAGGTCAGCGCCCGGGAGGCGTCCTTTTCCCGGGGCTCATCCGTCAGCGCCGCCAATCCGACGCTCCCGTGCTTCAGGCGTCCCGCCATTTACCGCTCCCGCTCGGCGACATAGCCGTCCCCGCACTTCCGGAAGAGATCCCGGCGTCCGGCAAGGGCTTTCACATCCTCGGCGTCCATGGCCAGACGGGGTGAAATTTCGATTTTCCCCTCCGGAGCCGGTATGCCCGCGGCGGCCAGACGGCGGCGGTCCCGGGCGATGAGCAGTTCGCGGCAGGATTCGGCGGAATCCACGCCGGTGGCGTTTTTGGTGGGGCCGAACTGTTCCAGCCGGTCGGCCTCCAGGATCATGGTCTTTTCCGCCAGCGGCAGGGCGTCGAAAATGAAGCTCTCCAGCTTGACCGCGTTGGGCGCCTCGGGTTTGACCGATTCCCCCTTTTCGTTGACGAACGGGACCTTTTTATCCGCCCGGTGCCAGGGCAGCGAGAGCTTGCCCCCCGCGGTGAGCCGCTCCACAAAACTCCGGTTCAGGACGTGAATCGCCGGAGAACCGGCGATAAAGCGCAGCGTCCCGTCGGGATTGCGGCTTTCCGCCAGGGAGGCGGGCAGGTCGCTGTATTCGATGATCCGGGTGCGGCCGCCGGAAACGCAGAAGTTGCCCAGTTTTTCGTAGGGTCCGGTCTTGGAGAGCATGATGGCGCTCATTTCGGATTTTTCCAGAGCGTGCAGTCCGAGGAAGAGCGGATTCACCACCGGCACCAGCGGATTGTCCACCTGAAAATAGCTGATGTATTCCGCTCCGGAAGCTTTCATCCGGTCCAGAGCGCCGGAGCGGCGGAGCGCCAGCAGAGTGCCGCCGTGACCGTCCGGAGAGAGCGCCAGCGAATCCGGCGCGCCCAGCAGCAGTTTGCCGTCGTACCCGATGGCGGGCATCGTGCCCTGGACGAAAAACCGGACATTTTCCTCCCTGAGGCCGAAGAATTTGTTGGCCCGGAAGAATTCCACCGTGGCCGCGTTGTTGAGTTCGCTGGTCATGATGAACCAGAGGAAATCCCGGCCGTACTTTTCCCCGGCCCGGGCGATGGCTTCGGCGAAGTAGGCGAAAAGCGTCCGGCCCGTGACCGGCCCGATGGGATAGGTGCCCTTGGGCCCGTCGAAGCCCAGACGGGTGCCCTGCCCTCCCGCGACGGTGAGCAGAGCCGCCCGGCCGTCGCGCAGGATCGCGCGGCCCTCGGCTTCGGCGCGGCGGTAATATTCCGCCATGGCTTCATCGGCGGGCGCGGCCGGGAAATACGGGGCCGGGGCCAGATCGGGCGGAATGGGAGTTTCCGGCCTGGCGAGCACATAATCCCGGATGAGCTCGTCCATGGCGTTGAAGTCGATCGCCCGGATCTGGGCGGCAAGCCGTTCCCGCCCCTCCGGGGACAGGGTCGAGGCAAAGGCCAGCAGTTGTTCCTGATGATGCGTTTGAAGCAGAGAAACGATTTCCGGATTCATGGTTTCCTTCCTGTTCTTTGATTCCCATATCATCCCGGCCAGATTGGCTCCGGCCCGGAAGAGATTTTCCGGTGTGCTGCGGATGGCTTCCTCCAGGGTGCACGGTCCGGAGGCCAGACTCCAGACCGCGGTGAAGTGTTCCCGCAGCAGTTCCCAGTCGGCGATCCGTCCCGACAGCAGCACGCACGGGATATGCCGCTCCGCCGCTTCTTCGGCCACGATGAAGGGCAGCTTCCCGGAGAGGGTCTGACGGTCGCTGGAACCCTCGCCGGTTACGATCAGATCGGCGTCCCGGATGACGGCGTCGAAATCCGCCATCTCCAGAAGCAGCCGGGCCCCCGGCAGCAGTTCGGCGTTCAGCCCCCTGCGCAAAAAGAATCCCATCCCCCCGGCGGCTCCGTCGCCGGGCTCCTCCCCCGGATCGCGCCACAGCGCCG
>JAZMZH010000127.1:0-4465 GCA_045585875.1 Victivallaceae bacterium
TTGCAGTCGGTGGAGCCGGAACGCTCCAGAAGCTCCAGATCCAGGGTTTTCCGGAGGGCGTCCGCGACCCTCCCTTTCAGAGCGCCGAAGCGCGCCGGGTCCACCGGGGCCGAGCAGGGCCGCTCTCCCAGCAGCTCCACGTCGATTCCGGCTCCGGCGGCGCGAAAGGTTTCCACGGCGTTTTCAAAAATCTTCCCCATCTTTTCCAGGCAGACGCGGCTGTCCGAACGGTATTCGAAAAGCATTTCCGCCTCCTGGGCGATGGTGTTGACCGAGGTGCCTCCGGAAACCGCTCCCACGTTGTAGGTGGTGGTGCTGTCCCCGTCGGTCGGCACCTTTACCGTGTAGAGCATTGAGATCAGCGCCGAAAGCACATGGATGGCGTTGCGGTTGCCGAAATTTGCGAAGGAGTGCCCGCCCTCGGTGCGGACCCGCACCCGGTAGCGGCGGGAACCCACCGCCTGAACCACCACCCGGTTGAAGTCGCTGCCGTCCAGCGAGATGAAATCCTCGATGACGTCGGCGAATTCCCGCACGATCCGGCGGCTGCCCTTCAGGTTTCCGAGGCCCTCCTCGCAGGAGTTGGCGACGAAAAGGATGCCTTTCGCCTTGCCCTCGGGGAAGTGTTCCCGGAAAAAGCGGGCGCAGACCATCATCACCGCCAGATTGGCGGTATCGTCCACCACCCCGGGCGAAGCCAGAAAGCCCTCCTTTTCCGCGACGGGCATGGGCTCGGTGTCCGGAAAAACCGTGTCGGTGTGGGCCATCACCACCGCGAGCGGCGCTCCCGGCCGCACGCCGACCGGGGCGAGTACATTCAGCGCATCGTCCACGGAGACGTTTTCAAAGCCGTTGCGCACAAACCACTCCCGGCAGAATTCCGCCCGCGCCTCCTCGTGACCGGAGGGGGCGGGGATGGCGCAGAGATCGCGGATGAGCCGCCTGAGTTCCGGCTGAACGCTCCTGCAGTAGGTTCGGATATCTTCCATGATCGGGTCCTTTCAGAGTTTTACGATTCCGAGTCCCTTTTCCACGGCGATCTCCACGCCGAAGGGTCTGCTCATTTCCGCCAGATGCTCGATGATGCCGCCGGCGGCATCCATGCGCGGCCAGCCGCCGTGACCGCGGTGCTGACCGAAGTTCTCCTCCACGGGCATCAGCACCATTTTGGTGAGGCCGTCGGCGTCGGCTTCCCAGTACGGGATCACCGACCGGAACATCACCGGATCGTAGCAGAGGCCGCGCCTGCCGTGACCGGAACGGGTTTCAAAGAGGTTGTCCAGACGGTCGTCGCCGCCGAGATTCTGATTGGCGAACATCTCCGCCGGGGCGCGCAGGAGCGTCTCCAGCTGGATGATGAAGTCCCCGAGGGAGTAAAAGATCGGTTTGCCTTTGTAGATTTCCAGGGGCCGCAGCAGGTGGGGGCCGGTGCCGATGACCGCGTCGGCTCCGGCGTCGATGCAGCGGCGGGCGAATTCCCGGGAAACCCGGTCAACTGTTTCCTTGCTTTTGCCCTCGAGCACATGGGTGTGAAATGACACCGCCACATAATCCGCCATGAAACGGGCCTCCGCGACGGCGTCGGTGACGCGCTTCATGTCATCCCCCCGGATGGTGCGGCGGAATTCCGCCTTTTCGGCGGCCTGAAAGAACATCTTTCCGAAGGGCTGTTCCCCCTTTTTCAGCTGCGGCAGGTAGCCTTCGGCCCGTTCGATATTGTCGATGTCGTTGAGTCCCAGCATATCCGCGATGCGCTTCAGGTGCCGGAGCTCCTCTTCGGGCACCAGATATCGGTCCTCCGTCCGGATGCCGTTGACTCCGGGCCGCCCGGGGAGACTGCCGGTCTGAACTCCGGCCATGGCCTCCGGATGCAGACTCATGGTGCAGCCGATGAGGGCGTAACGTCCGCCGGGCGTGTCCAGATAGGCGGGGCGGGAAGCGGCGGCGAGATTCTCTCCGACGCCGGCAAACGGGAAGCCCCGCTCACGGGTGTATGCCATGGTGCGCAGCAGGCCGCCGTACGAGTAATCCAGGGCGTGATTGTTGGCGAGGTTGAGGATGTTGATCCCGAATTTCCGGAGATCGTCGAGGACCCCGGGGGGCGAACACAGCCAGCTGCCGCCGCTTCTCGCTCCGGCGCAGGATTCGAAATTGTGGACGGTGGTCTCCAGATTTCCGAAACGGAAGTCGCCGAGACCGATGAAATCCCGGACTTCTTCAAATCCCGGATAAACGCCTTCGGCGGGCAGACGCAGGGTGATCATGGCGTCGCCCGTCGCGGTGCAGCGAAACTTGCAGTGATTCTTTTTCGACATTTCCCCGAACTCCATAGAAGTGCCGCCGGGGACGCAGCCTGCGGAGTTTTCCGGCCGCCCGGCTCCCCGGCTACTGATAATTTACATCCCGGAGCCGGTTTTGCAACCGCTCCGGGAAACGCAGCAGCCTGCGGCCGTCTGAAATTTTGTTATTTTTTCACAAAAAACCATGCACCGCCGTTTCATCGGGGGCGGAGGCCGCTCAGCTGTGCCGGATGCAGAAATCCAGCAGTTTGTCAACCCTGCTCTCGGCCAGGGCGATGCAGGTATCCGCCGCGCCGTAGTACATGCGCAGATTGCCCTCCCCGTCCGCCAGGAGGTTGCAGCTGAACACCACGTTGGGCGTCCTGCCGATGAATTCGTAGGGACGGTCCGGATAGAGCACCGGCAGCGTCGATCTGGCCAGGATCCGGGAGGGATCCTCCAGATCCAGCAGCATGACCCCCAGACGGTATATGAAATTGTTGCAGCTGTAGTTGTCCACGCCGTGATAGACCACCAGCCAGCCCGCCTGCGTTTTCAGCGGCACCGCCGCGCCGCCGATCTTGTGGGAATCCCAGCAGCCGGGACGCGGCTGCATCAGCTCCACGGTGCCGGTCCAGTGCATCAGATCGTCGGAGAAGCTCAGGCACATGCCCGCGGAACCGGTTTCGCCGTTGTGCATCGGCCGGTCGAAGCGGACGAAGCGGCCGCCGATCTTCTCCGGGAAGAGCACGGCGTTGCGGTTGGGGCAGGGGGCCGGGGCCTGGGGGATCCGTTCAAAAGTGCGGAAGTCCCGGGTCTTCACCACTCCGACGCTGGGGTTTTCCCCGTCGAAATGGTGGGAGGCGTACATCAGGATGTAATCCTCTCCGAATCTGGTGATTCTGGGATCATAGGCCACCGATTCCGCGGGGTCGTCTTCGGGCCAGCGCGCCGGTTCGGGGTCCGGGGTGAAGGTGATGCCGTCTCTGCTCCGGGCGATCCAGGGGACGACCTTGGTCGAGCCCAGCGCCGCATCGCATACCAGGATGTATTCATCATCGGTGCGGATGGCTCCGGGATTGAACACATACATGATGTCGGAGGGGAAACTGTCGCAGGTGAGCAGGGGATTCCCGGGATGTTTGACGAAGAGATTTCTCATGGTTTCAATTCCTTGAATGCGGCCGCCCGCCGCAGGTTGATATTGGACTGTCCGCACGACCGAGTCGCTCCGGCGGGGGACGCGCACCGTCGGCATATACGGTTAATATATACCATTTTCGGCAGTTGTCAAACGGAAGTTCCGCTATGCCGCCGCCGAAAAATTTTTGAGGAAAATGCGATGATTGCCGCCGGAGATTTTTGCACCTCCGCCGCGACGGTGTATATTACCTCGCGGACGCACGGGATCCCTTCCCGCGGAAATCGCCGGGAAGTCCGGCGGAACAAAAAGGAGAGTGACAGATGCGCAGAAATTTCGGAGCCGAAACCTGGCTTTATCCCATGCCGGTGCTGATCATCGGCACCTATGACGAGACGGGCGTCCCCGACGCCATGAACGCCGCCTGGGGCGGCATCCGCGACACCGGACAGATCGCCGTGTGCATCGACCCGGGCCACAAAACCGCCGCCAATCTGGTGAAGCAAAAAGCCTTCACCGTCAGCATCGCCGACGCCGGACACCTTGCCGCCTGCGATTACGTGGGCATCGTCTCCGGAAACGATGTGCCGGACAAGTTCGCCCGGGCGGGATTTCACGCGCTGCGCTCGGAATTCGTCAACGCCCCGCTGATCGCGGAGCTGCCCATGGCTCTGGAGTGCCGTCTGATCTCTTTTGATCCGGAGAGCGGACGCACCGCCGGAGAGATCGTCAACGTCAGCGCCGACGAATCTGTGCTGACGGCAGGAAAGATCGATCCTAAAAAGCTGCGTCCCATCACCTACGATCCCGTGCACCACGACTATCTGGTGCTGGGCGAGACTGTGGGCAAGGCGTTTTCGGACGGAAAGAAACTGAAATAAGGGAAAAGCTGCGGAACTGTCAACAACAGGCCGCAGCTTTTGCTGCGTAAAAAGGGGGAGGTGCAGCAAAATGAGGGTCGTGGAATACGGAAAAGTGAACCGGGAGGTCATCCTGCTGCTCCACGGCGGTGGGCTGTCTCCGTGGAACTTTCAGGAAGTGGCGG
>JAZMZH010000128.1:0-12874 GCA_045585875.1 Victivallaceae bacterium
TGGAATTATACATCCGTACCCTGACAATCCATGTATATAATAGAGTCCATTTTTTGAAAAATGCAATCCGTCGTGATGTTTTTTGTCGATATTTCCAGAAAATAATTTGCAATAAACGGAGAATTATAGTATTTTACCCTCATGAAGAGGAGGGAAAAATGAAAAAACGACAAATTGCGTTGGCGGCGCTGACCGCCGCGATGCTTCCGGGATGCCGTCCCGGGGGCGGATGCACGGAGATCGACGCGGATCGGAGTTTCGCGGAGTCCGAGCCCGCGGACAGCGTCCGGCAGACCGGGAATCCGTCCCGGAACGGCGGACATTTGCTGGGAGTGTGGGAGATGGAAAATACGCCGGAGGGGATCGATGCCGATCTGATTTTTCTCTCCGGCGGCGGTCTGGCGGGTTCCACCGGAGCGAACAATTTTTTCGGGACATTTTCCACCGCAGACGGTCTGCTGACGATGAAGGTGGAGGGTATGACCCGGGCGGCGGGGAATCCGCAGGCGATGGATTTCGAGCGGAATTTTCTCGAAATACTCGCTTTGACGAACGGTTTTGCCGCCGATGAGGACGAACTGCTGCTCCTGAATGACGGCGCCAGGCTGGCGGCTTTTGAAAGGAAACTTCCGGAGTGACAGAACTCATCGGATTCGACGCGGACGACACCCTCTGGCGCTGCGAAAAATTTTTCCGGGAGGCGGAAAGAGCTTTCGCCGCTCTTTTCGATCTCCCGCCGGAGGAATCCGTCGGTCTCTACCAGCGCATCGCCGCGGCGAATCTTCCCCGCTTCGGATACGGGATCGCCGGCAGTCTCAAAGCCATGCTGGAGAGCGGAAAACTCCTTGCCGGAGGCGATCTCGATGCTTCAAGACACCGGGAAATCCTCCGCATCAACCGCAGACTGGCCGATCACCCGGTGGAATTGCTGCCGGGCGCGGCGGAGGCGGTGAAAGCCCTGGCGGGACATTGCCCTCTCCGGATCGTCACCAAGGGACAGCGGGACGAACAGGAGAGGAAACTGCGTCTCTCCGGACTGGCCGGATATTTTGAATCCATGGAGGTCTTTCCGGAAAAGACCTCCGGAGAATACCGGCGGCTGCTGGACGGCTTCGCCCTCGCGCCCTCCTCGTTTCTCATGATCGGCGACAGCCGCAGCGGCGACGTGGATCCGGTCAAGGAGATCGGCGGAAGCGCGATCCACCTGACCGGGACGGCCCACTGGCGGCCCGATACCGGGAAATTTCGCCCCGACTGGGAAATCGACAATCTGGAAGAGCTGCCGGAGCTCCTGCTGGGAAAGTGCCGATTTTCCCGGGAGCATCATCCCCTTATCCGAACACTTTGACCGAGAGCGTGCGGACCTTCACTCCGGCGTCGGCGGCGATTTCGCCGGCGACCTCCTCCACGCCGAATCTGCCGGTGTCGGTGATCCTGCGGCAGATGTTTTCCGCAAGCGCCGTCGTCTCCCGGCCGACGGGGAATCTCCCCTGTACGACGAAGCGGCGATATTCTCCGGAAGCGGCCACCCAGCGGACCGCCAGCCCGATGCCGCCGGGAGCGAGCCAGCCCCCGACGATGAGCGGTTCCGGCGTGATCCCGTTCAAAGCGTCGGCGAGTTCCTGCTCCGGAAGAGCGAATTCCTCTCCGGGCTCCGGGGAGGACGCCGCCGCCGTCGAGCTCGGGAGATCGAGATAAAAGCTCATTTTGCGGGTCTGCTTCACCCAGAGCCTGCCCAGGTGGCAGAACGTGCTTCTCTCCTCCCCTCCCCCGGTCCAGACGCCGCGGAGCGCGCTCCCGCCGGAAATGATCTCCCCGTCCGGCATCCAGGCCGGGTCCAGAAGCGCATCGGCGGCAGGCGCGGTCACCTCCCAGATCACCGGAAACCGCACCGTCCCGCCGCGGGGATCGGCTTCGCCGGCGCCCACGCCGACCCGGCGGCATTTGATCCCGAAATTGCTCCGGACGGCCCGAGAACATCCGTAGCGGGCGGCGAGCGCCGCTTCCACCTGTTCCGGAGCGATCTCCGCGCCCGCCGGTCCAGGAAGCCCGTCGCCGGAGGGAATATCCGACAGATCCGGCTGTACTGCGAAACCGATTTCGAGTTCGTAAAAGCCGCCCTCCCGTTTCACCTTCAGAGGCGATTCGATCCGGGAGGAAATCACGCCGATGCCGCCGATGCGGCGGTTTGCAAACTCCTCTTCTCCGGCCAGACGGCACAACACTCCGGCGTACTTCGGCCAGTTGCGGGTGCGGACCGCGATTTGAATGACGATCTCCGGACGTCCTCCGCCTCCCGGCGTACCGGGACGGCAGGCGACCGGACACAGGACCGCGGCCTCCCCCTCCGGCGGCAGGGCGCCGACCATCAGGGGCAAATCCGGAGGCCATCGGAGAGAATCGGCGACGGCGCGGACGATTCCGAAATACCCCAGACGGATCATCTCTTCGGCGCTGCCGGAGGAGAAGCGCATGGGACGGGGCGGATTAAGTTCCGGCATGATCCCTCCTCATCCCCGGCCTATGGCCGGTATGGTGTTTTCGGCCCGCAGGAGATACTGCCGGGCCCGTGCGCTCCAGCGCTCCCGGGGACAGTCTCCGGAGGCGGCGGGACGGGCGGCGGGACGGTAACTGCGGGAACCGACCCCCTGAACTCTTTCGGAAAAAAGATTGCGTCCGGCCTCCTCCTCGTCCGTCCGGCGGTGACGGTTCAGAGCCAGATAAAGGGCCTGTTCGCAGACCGCGCAAAAGATGAAATGATTTCCCGTATCGAGGCTCGGGCGGTTGAGTTCGCAGGACGCGTCTCTTTCGGCCATGGTGATCGCGGCGGTCTTTTCATCATCCGAAAAGGTGTCCCATTCGGCCCGGTCCAGATGATTTTCAAAATACCCGTCCACGTTTTCAAGCGAGAATTGCATAGTTCCTCCGGATGCCGGGGCGCGGACCGCAGTCCGCGCCCCGGCGGTTCAAGAATCAGTCACGCTGAGCGGCGATGGCCGATGCAGAACTCATGAGGCCGTGGATCCGGCAGCAGCGCTGTCTGGCGTTGCGGAAGACGAAGGTCAGTTCGCCCAGCGCCATGCGCTTGATGCCGTCAAACCCCCTGGGCGTGGCGTCTTCGTCCATGATGGCGCGGCCCTTCAGATTGGAGATGCCGAACCCGGCCGTATCCAGGATCCACGCATCCCCGTCGGGCACGTCCCCGTCGGCCATGATGGTCATGCCCCGGCCGTTGATTTCGTTGACGATGACCGCCACATAGCTGCCGCGGACGTCATCGGAGCGGAGCACCTGGAGCCGGTCGCGGTATTCCGAGGAGAGCACCCTCGCCTGCCCCGGACTGCAGAGGATCTGCACGGGATTGCCGCCCTCGGAGAGCACCGCCTGGGCGCCGTCGTTCACGATGAAGCTGTCCAGCATGGCGCCGTCGGCGTCAATGGCCAGACCGTCGGCTCCGGCGGCGAAGGAGTAAAGTCCTCCCGCCTCGCCGGGGGTGGATGCGGTGGCGGCCACCCGGCGGCCGAAAAGGGCGTGACGGTTCAGATCCCGGGCCAGTTCCGAAAGGGCGAAGGCGGTCTGGCGGTTCAGCTGGTTGTCGGCGGTGCCGTTGAGACTGACCGCCAGCGCGCTGCCGGAGAGGACGATGTCCTTGCGGAAGATCTGGGTGATGTTGTACTCGCTGCCTCCCAGGAGATAGGATTCCTCGCCGTCGCCGTTGGAAGAGGCTTCGGCCATGGGGGAGGAGACGATATTCATCACCATGTCGGCGGTCGGGGCCGCGGTGGAGGAGCCGTTGGCGGCCACCCGGGAGGCGGTGAAGGTGAAATCGGCCGCGTTCACCGCCGTGACCTGAAAGAGCGCCGAATCGTTGGCGGGCACCATGAGGGTGCCTTTGCGGATCTTGGCGAGATCGTTGGCGGAGAGGGTGCAGGCGCCCTCGGAGACGGCGGTGACGGTGACGGCCCGGCCGGAGAGCTGATCTTCGATCCACTCATGTTTGCGGTCGGCAGCGTCCTCCACCCGGCGGAAGTTGCTGATGAAGCGCGGCTCGTCCTTGATGACGGTGCTCATGATGTCGGAGAGATCGCGCTTTTTGTTTTGAAACGAATACGAATAGAGACTCATTTTTTATCCTTTCCTTAAGGGGTTGGTCAGAGCAGTTCGGGCGCGTTGCGCACCATGGAAATCAGATCGCCGGCATTTTCCGGAGCCGCCGGAGACAGCACCGCGGTCGAGGGGCCGGGGGTGATGTCGACCTTGAAGAAGCGGGGTTTTTCCGCCTTGAGCTCGCCGATTACACTTTCGACGCCGTCGGCGTCATGGACGTCCACGCTCCGCGACGCCAGGAGGTAATCCAGGTATCCGGGGTCGATGAAGTTGTGTTTTTCGGCAATGACCTTGACGGTCTCGGCGCGCCGGATGGCGGCCAGCTCCTGTTTCAGCGAATCCCGTTCCGCTCCGTTCTGTTCCGCCTGCGAACGCAGTTCCTCGATCCGGCGTCCGCAGTCGTCGCAGGTCTCCAGCACGGTTTGACGCTCCTCGGGCGTCAGGCCGTCGCTGAGAGCGGCTTTGCGGATAAGATCCCAGACATCCATAAAAAAAACTCCTTGTCGTAGGGCCGGGTTCATTCCACGGCATCCGACTCGGAGGGAAAATGTATGGAGAAAAAGATAATCTGTTTGGGAATCAAGGGATTAGAAAAACAATTCCCCCGGGGCGATCCATTCGTCCAGAGTCTCCGCCAGACCGGAAAATCTGCGGATCCTGCGGCCGAGGGCTTTGGCAATATCCCGGTCCCGGCCGCAAATGACCACATCCCTGCGGGCGCGGGTGACGGCGGTGTAAAAGAGTTCGCAGCTCATCACCCTCCCCGCGTATTCCGGCACCGGGAAAAGCACCTTTTCAAAGCCGGAGCCCTGGGATTTGTGGACGGTCATGGCCCATGCGCATTCCCAGGGCGGCAGTTCGGAAACCGGGAAACTCCTTTGCTCCTCCTCGCCCGGGAGGGCGGGAAAGACCACCTCCCCGTCCCAGAATACTCCGCAGTCGCCGTTATAGAGTCCGGTGGCGCGGTCGTTGGCGGTGACCAGCACCGGAGAACCGTTCTCCCCCTCACCGACGCCGAAGATCTCCGCGGCGGCGCGATTGCAAGCAATCGTTCCCAGGGGCCCCTCGCGCAGAGGCGTGAGGATCTTCATTTTTTCAAGGAGTTCCAGCGCCGCCGGCAGCGAATCCGGTTTTTCCAGATGCCAGAGATCCCGTATCACCGTTTTCAGGAGCGCTCCGAGACTGCGCCCCTCGGGGTTCAGGATCTGGAATCGCCCGGTCGGATCGGATGCCGGAAGAGCCGCCGATTCGGCGGCGGCGGCCTCCACCGCCCGGATCCTCTCCTCGGGCCGGTCGAGGGACGCGACCGCTCCGGCGGCCCGGATCAGAAAGGGATTGGCCCGGGAGCGGAAGTTGCGCTTCAGCACGGAAACCGTCCCGCGCCCGTTCAGGCGTTCGGAGGCGCATATTTCGGCGAAAACGCTCCCTGCCTCCACGGAATTGAGCTGATTGCGGTCTCCCAGCAGCACCACGCGGCATCGCTCCGGGAGCGCCCGGAAAAGCTGGGCGATGCGTTTCAGCGACGCCATGGAAGTCTCGTCCACGATGACCAGATCCGCCGCGATGGGATTGGCGGCGTCATAGACCGGTTCGGTATTTGCATAGCCGATGCCGAGAGCGGCTTCAAAAGTGTAACTGTTCCCGGAAATCGCCTCAATGGCGGCGGCGGTTTCCGCGGTCAGCCGCATATTTGGGATCTCATCGGCCATCGCCGTGACCAGCCGGCTTTTGGCCTTTCCGGTGGGGGCGGCGGCGATGATGCGGAGACGGGGATCGCGGATCAGCTCCAGGGCGGCGACGGCGGCGGCCACGGTGGTTTTGCCGGTGCCGGCGCCGCCGGTGATCACGGCGAAATTGCTGTTGAGGCAGTTCAGGACGGCGGCGGCCTGATCGGGGTCCGAGGCAGGAACGGGAGCGACGAGATTCAGCAGCTCCCGGGAAACCGGCTCCGGAGGGGGCGCCGCCAGGCGGGAGGCGATCGCTCCGGCGATGAAATTTTCGTAAGCGAAGCAGCGGTTGAGGTAGAGCAGCTTTTTCCGGCGCACCATGAGAGCTCCGCCGTCGGGATTCTCCTCCAGCACGCCGGGGACCGCGGACATGGCGCCGACACGCTTCCCGGCTTCGCCGCACTTGTCCAGCTCGCAGCAGGAGTGTCCGGCGCGGACCGCGGAGAGGGCCAGGATCGCGGCGTCGCGCAGACCGCCGGGGCCGCCCCCTGCAAGGCGGACGGCGTAATCGGCGAATTCGGCGGTCAGGACATCCTCCTCCGGGATAAAAAAATCGTCATTCATCCGTCAACCCCCTTTTCAATTCCTCAAAGACCTTCCACTCCGGGAGCAGATGCCAGAAGCAGCGCTCCGGGTCGCCGAGGACGGCACCCCGCATGAACCCGTAGTAGATGCCGCCGAACTCCCGCTGATAGGAGGTCTCATCCCACCGGAAGAATTTTCTCAATGCATTCAGATAGATCAGTGCCTGCAGGATGTAAAAGTTCTCCCTCATGGCCCGGGAAATATTCTCCGGCGTGAAGCTCCTGCGATCCGCTCCGAGCCGGTTGGATTTCCAGTCCGCGAGATAGTATCTCCCGTTGCGGCGGAAGAGCAGATCCACGGTGCCGTTCATCGCGACGGCTCCGGTGAACTTCGGAGACGATGATTCCAGCCCGTAGGCGGCGAGACGGCGGCAGAGCCCGTCGAACCCGGTCCGGACCCGCTCCGGAACGGCAAAATCCATTTCGGAAACCCGGTCCGAGTCCGGAATCTCCCCCAGGGAAAAACCTCCGTACGCGCCGGGAAGCCGGAGCCGGAGCAGAGATGCGATCATCTCCGTGACGCAGCGGACCCTCAGCCGGTTTCCGGCCGGGTCCCCGGTCAGCAAAAAGGATTCTCCCAGCGTATCCGAAACCGTCTTTTCAAGGTCGGAAGCGCCGGCAAAGGAAATACGCTCCATGATCCGGTGCCAGGCGGTGCCGGTGCGGCTGCCGGCGGGGAACCGGAAAATATCGTCGGCGCCTCCGTCCAGAGGCGGCACGCCCTCCTCCTCCGTCTCCGTCGATTCGCCGGGAGAGGTTCCCTCGTCATCCTCGCGCTCCTCATCCGTCCAGAGGCTCCCGTGCTCATGGGAGGACGGGGCCATGGCGGTGAAGCTGGTCCCGCTCCAGCCCGCCGCGGGAAGGATTTTCGGGAGCGGTCTCGCCATCAAATGCTCCATCGGCTCCGGCGGCGGCAGAGAGGCTCCCTCGGGCGGCGTCAGGGCGGGCTCCGGGATCAGAATTTCCGGATTTCCGGCGCAGACGCCGTTGTCCCAGGCGTCGATCAGCTCTCCCGGCGAAGGATCGGAGATCCCGCACAGCCTCGTCACATACCCGGGGAAACCCTCCTGTTTTTCGGGTTTGGGCAGCACCCCCCGGAAACGCACTGCGGCCCGGGTGATCGCCACATAAGCCAGCCGCAGGGATTCCTTGAGATCCTCCTCGCGGCAGCGTTTCTCCAGCTGCGGATCGCCTCCGACATCATAGACCCGCTCTCCGTCAACGTGACATATCCTGGTGCGGAAACGTTTGGAGAAAGTCATTTTTACGGAGGGGACCAGGACGATCGGGAATTCCAGCCCCTTGCTCTTGTGGATGGTGATGACCCTGACCGCGTCGGGCGGCGCATCCACGGGGAGCTCTGCCGCGTCTTCGTCAATGGTGCGGCTCTCGGGCCGCAATTCCCGCAGAAACCGGAAAAACAGCTCCTCCGGCGGCAGCCCCTCGGCGCTCTCCAGCGCGGAAATCAGCGTCAGCAGATGACAGAAAACCCTCCAGGAGCGGCCGCCGTCGCCAATGCTGAAAACCCTGCGGTCGATCTTCATCATCGCGACCGCGCGCCGAAAGGCGGTCTGAAACCCGCATTGCCGCCACAGTTCCCGGATCTCCGCAAGATCGTGCGTAAACTCTCCGATGGTGAACTCTCCGGCGCCGTTTCTTACGGCGTCGATCCCGGAAGCGGTGCACTGAAAAAGACTCCCGCTCAGGCTCCGGGCGGCAAGTTTGACATCCGCCGGATTGAGGATGTTTTCCATGAAGTCCGCCAGATCGACGGCCTCCCGTCCGTCGAGGACATTTTCGCTGCCCAGGGAAACCTGGGGGATGCCGGAGGCCCGCAATGTCTCCACGGTCCGGGCCAGTTCCTCCCGGGTGCGCACCAGGACCGCGAAATCTCCCGGCTTCACCCTCCGGCGCGGCGCTCCCTTCAGGATGATTTCATATCCGGGATCGGTCAGCATGGTCAGAATCTCATCACAAACCCGGGCGATGCCGTCTTTTTCCGGGGTATAAGGCATAAAGGAGATGGGTTCTCCGAGAGGTTTGCCGCGATAAAAGACATCGTCCGTTTCCCGATGCCATCCCACCGGGGTATAGGCGATTTCCGGATCTCCGAAAGGCAGGTTCTGGGCGCTGTAAAAGTCATTGAGCGCCTTGACAAAGCGTTTCCCCGAGCGGTAGTTCACCCTGAGTGTATAACGGCGTTCCTCCGGCGCAATGCTCCGGCCTCTCAGATAGCACTCCACGTCGCCGCCGCGAAACGAATAGATCGCCTGTTTGGGATCGCCGATCATGAAGATCACCCGCCCCTGCGGATCGGAGCGCCAGCAGACGCTCTGCGCAATGCCGGAAAAAACCCTCAGCTGCATGGGATCGGTATCCTGAAATTCGTCCACCAGCAGCGCATCGAAATCCTCGGCGATCGCCTCGGTCAGCTCGGGGATGGCGTCCATGCGTTCGGCCAGCATGGAGAGCACGGTGTCGAAACTTAAAATCCCCTCCTCTTCGGCCCGGCGGCTGAATTCGGCGAGAGCGAATTCCCGGGCATTGCGGAGGACCGCGATCCGGAATTTCTCTTCGTCCGGGCTCCCGGGCTCGCCGTCGGGCTCCCGGGCGGCCAGTTCCCAGGAGGGAATCGCCCGCCCGCCCGGCACCACCGGCAGAAGCGTTTCACAGAGTTTTTTCGGGGAAAACCCCAGCTTCGCCCACATCTCCGCCGCGGCGGGCGTACACTTCCCGGAGCAGAGAAATCTGCGCTGAAAATCGCTGAATATCTCCAGGAGCAGCCGCGAACAGTCTTTCTGCAGCTTAAGTTCAAAACGGATGCGGCCGGAGAGCGCGTGTTCGGTAAGCATCCGGAAGCAGAAGGCGTGAATGGTGGAGATCCTCAGTTCGTCGAAATCCTCCAGCGCGGTCCGCACCCTCTCCTGCAACACCTCCATGCTCACGCCCCGCCGGAGGATCATCTCCACCAGCTCCCGGCAGCGCTCCTCCTCGCCGTCCCGGATTTTGTTCAAATAATGATCCACGGATCGGATGATGCTCCGCACCCGGTCGCTCAATTCCGCAGTGGCCGCCTCGGTGAAGGTGACTACGGCAATGCGGCGGCACACCAAACCTTTTTCCAGCAGCAGCCGGGCCGCAACGGTCTGGATGGAATAAGTCTTGCCGGTGCCGGCTCCGGCCTCGACGATGTTGATCCAGGTCAGAGGGGCGCTGCAGGCGTCGAATTCGTGAATCTCATGCTCCTGCTTCATTCCGTCCCCTCCTTACAGTTCAAAAGCTCGTGAACGGGAGCGCAGAATTTCTCCGCCGTCCCGATGAATTCCCCGATCACTTCCGGCTCCCGCGGCCATTTCCAATCAAAACACCGCCCCACCGCCGGATCGTTGAGATCGTGATCGTAAGTGTATCGGTTGATGCAGAAAGTCTGCTCGGCCTTCCGAAGCGCCCCGGGTATGATGTCGCTTGCGGCGCACTCCAGTTCTTCCTTCAGCGAGGGCAATTTTTCCAGCAAATTCAGGATCTGTTTTGCGGCGGCGGCGGTTTGCTGCGCGCCTGAGGCGATTTTCTCCTCGGCCGCACGGATTTTCGCCTCGGCATCGGCGATCTTCGAAGCTTTTTTTTCGCATTGGGCGACCGCGAGAAAGTATCCGTGAATATAGGCGGGGGACGCGTGATGCAGCAAAAGCGGCAGACGGGTTCGGCTCCGCCTCCGATATTCCAGGAGACCGAGCAGCCACGCCTCCGCCGCCTCCCGGCCGATCGGAGCGAAGCGCAGCAGTTCCCGGTCGGATTCTCCCCTCAGCAGACTTTCTCCGCCGCCCTCCGGCCGCATCGCCGCCAGCAGGATATGATGAAGGGCCGTTTCCCATATGTCCCGGTCCTTGATTTTTCGGAAACAGCAGACGGTCACGCCCTCCCCCGCGGGATTGCACGGCAGCGTCCCGACCACCCGAAATGTCCCCTCGCCGCCCTCCAGCTCCAGCGACACCGCCGTGCGCTCCTGAGCCAGCCAGGCGGTGCGGAGGGTCTCGTTTTCGATACGGGTCGTCTGTATCGCCTGACTGGCGGCGATTCCGCCCATGACCGACACCGGAAACACCGCGTGCTTGCGATACATCCGGGCGATTTCATCGCCAGAGGGAGTCCGGAGAGGGTCGCGGTTCACGATTCTGGCGATTTCCGGCAGCAATCCGGCCGCCGCCCGCGGGGAAAAGTCGAAATTCTCAAAATCCTCGATCTGCGCGCTCCAGGCGCTCCCGGTCCGCATGGAGAGCGTATTCATCAGAAAATACGCCTGAGGCGACCGGAGAAACCTCCGGAGCTCATCAACCGTAACCACTTCCGGTTCAGAATCTTCAGAGACGGGAGCAAATCCCTTGAGAAAATCGCTTTTCTTCCCGGCGCCCCGCCGCGCCAGCTCCAGATTTGCGCCCGAATAGGAGAAAATTCTCGGATCATCCCCGGAGAAATTTCCCGGATCGAATGCATTGGCGGGATGCACCGCCGTAATGGCGGCCAGCGCCTGTTCCCGATCCCTATGCAGGGGCATGTGATAGGCCGCCAGATAATTTTTCAGCTCCGCGACCGGCGCGGCGGGGGGCTTCTCCCCGCCTCCGGCCGAACCGTCGCGATTGCGGTAAAGGATGATGAGCCGCCGCTCCGCCGCAAGGATGGTGTCCAGAAAAGCGCCCCGGTCTTCGATCATCCGGGAGCGGTCGCCGATGCGGCGGCCTCCGCACACATCGATGCGCTTCCCCTCGTCCCGTCTCGGAAAAGCGCCGTCATCCATGCCCAGCAGGACGATGATCCGCGCAGGGATGTTGCGCATGGGCTGAATGGAGGCAAATGTAATCCTGCCGGCGAGAAAACCCGAAGTCGGCGAAAACGCCTGAAGCGTCTTTGTCAGCGCCTCGCGAAAGACGGAGAACGGATATTCGATCGTTCCGGCGCCTCCGGCCTCGGCGTCGGCGGCGATCCGGGCGAGCGCGCCCGTGATCAGCGAAATCTCGGCGGCCTCTCCGGCGATCAGCTCCCCGACGGCCTCCGTCAGGAGGGCGCACCATTCCGGGATCCGGAAACACCCGGACAGTTTCGTGCTGAAGTTTCGGAATCCGGCAAAAAATTTCAGGAACTTCTCCAGCCGCTCCGTCATGCCGCTCTCCGAAATTTCCGGCAGCGGAGCCTCCGTTCCGGCGGGGTCCTCAAGGGCCAGCCCGGCCAGCATCCGGTCGATCCCGGAACGCCACGAATACTCTTCAAAGGCCGCGCCGCTGAATTTTTTGCGCATGGCGGCATCCCACCCCCAGCGCACGCCCGAACGCACGAAAAGCTTCTCAAGCTCCTGCGCGTCACCGGGCCGAAAGCCGAATTTCTCCGCAATCGGCGCTCTCTGGAGCAGGCGGCACACAATACTGAGTTCCCAACGCCCTCCCGCGGCATCGCACAGGGCCATCAGCGTCGAAACGCAGGGACTGCACTCCAGACTGCTGCGGTCGCAGACGGCGTAGCGTCCGTCCAAAGGCCCGTTGGCAAAGACCGCCTCGATGTCGCCGACGAAATCCCCGATCTCCGGAGCCATCACCAGGATGTCGTTCAGCGGCGTCCGGTCCTCGAACACCGCCTTGAGCAGGATGTCGTGGAGCACCTCCACCTCCCGGGTGCGGGACGCCGCGGCGTGGATTTCCAGCGAATCGTCCCGCCGCGGCACATAAACGGCCTCCTCCCCGGAGCCGTTGCGGAGTTCCAGCACCTCACGCCGGATTGCGCCGAGCACCCCCGGAGCCGCGGCATCGGGCACGCTCCATATCTCCTCCTCCACCACTTCGCCGCGAATCCCCGCCAGGAGTTCGGAAAATTCCTGATTCCGGCGGCCGAATGCGGTGATCAGATCGTTCTTTTCCATTGCGCCGCGGTACATCTCCCGCAATGCTTCGGCATCCCGCCTGCGATCCCCCTTCATCGGCAGATCCGCCCAGTATTCCCGGCACCAGTCGGTCAGAAAGAAATTCACCGGATTCCGGCTTCCGTAATGACAGAGTATCTCCAGGTACTTTCGCGGCATGACTCCGCTGAAAAAAACATTGACCGGATCCCCCTCCGGAAGATGCTCCAGACGCAGAAACTCTCCGAAGAGATCGCTCATGGAGACCCCGGATCTCCGGTGCGCCCGCCGCCACAATTCCGGCAGCCACGGCATTTTTTCCGCCGCCGCGGCGCCTCCGGCGTCCCAGTCTCCGAGCCATTCGGTACGGTAAAGCTGCACCCGGTCCAGCTCCGAAGCGGCGCAGGAGGCGAATTGGAAGCGGCGCAGGACATCCTCGGACCGCTTCCAGTCCGGAGTCCGCCCGGGATCGCCGGAGATCACGTCATACACCGCGCCCAGGGCGGCGTCCCCGAGGCCGGATTCGAGGATGGCGTCCAGGGCCCATATCAACCCGGATTCGGAAGAGGCTC
>JAZMZH010000129.1:0-8043 GCA_045585875.1 Victivallaceae bacterium
GGTGCTGGCACGTCACCTCGAAGACGCCGGAGCCGCCGCCGTGATGCCACTCGGGTCACCCATCGGGTCCAACAAGGGGATCCGCACGCGCGACATGATCGAGATCATCGTGGAGCAGAGCCATATCCCCGTGATCGTGGATGCCGGGATCGGGCTGCCCTCCCATGCGGCGGAAGCGATCGAACTCGGTGCGGACGCGGTGCTGGCCAATACGGCGGTCGCCGCGGCAGAAGACCCGGTCCGCATGGCCGAAGCATTCAAGCTTGCGGTGAGGTCGGCGGAATTGGCCCTTCAAGCGGGCCCGCCCGCGCCGCGCGCCACCGCGTCCGCCTCCAGCCCGATGAATGCGTTCGACATCTTCAAGTAAGGCGAAAACATGTTTCCGAAACTCAAATTCACCGCGGACCAGATCAATGAATATTACGCCCGCGTCACGCCCGACATGGTAAGAGGCAGTTTGTCCGCCTCGCGGGGCACGTTCTTTGATTTGCTGAATCTGCTTTCGCCCGAAGCGGCAAAGGAGGAATACCGCGCCGCTTTGCGCGAGACCGCGACGAAGGCCCGGCGGCGTTATTACGGAAAGACCGTTTCGATCTTCGCCCCGCTCTACATCTCCAATACCTGCGTCAACTCCTGCCGCTACTGTGATTTCAACATCCATCACCACGCGGAACGGAAGATCCTCACGCTGGAGGAGATCGACCTGGAATGCGCCGCGATCCGCAAGCACGGGATCGACTCTCTCTTGATCGTGGCGGGAGAGGACCCGAAACACATGACGGTGGATTTCCTCTGCGAAGTCGGGCGGCACCTGAAAAATCAGTTCTCCTGCCTGTCGCTGGAAGTCGCGCCCCAGCAGGAGGAAGACTACCGCAAACTGTTCGAGGCGGGATTCGAAAGCCTCATCTGTTTTCAGGAGACCTACGATCAGGAACTTTACAAGTACCTGCATCCGGCAGGACCCAAAAGCGTTTACGATTTCCGTGTCTGGACGCAGCTACGGGCGGGTAAGGCGGGCTTCCGCACGCTCGGGATCGCGTTTCTCCTGGGGCTGGCCCCGTGGCGGACCGAGGCGGCAAGTCTGGGAGCCCATGCGTTCTATCTCATGAAGGAGTGTTACGAAAGCAAGATCCAGTTCGCGTTCCCTCGCATCACGCCCGTGAGCGGAGGCTTCACGCCGGAACATCCGGTGGATGAAACCGACCTCGAACAGATGATGCTCGCGTTCCGGATCGTCTTTCCCGAGTCCGGCATGACGGTCTCCACGCGGGAGTCTCCCGCGTTCCGGGACAGGATCGTGCAGAGCGCCGCCGACAACATGAGCGCGGGTTCGAGGGTGACCCCCGGCGGCTACGCCGTGCTGGCGGACCGTGACGTCGCTCAGTTCACGCTCAACGATTCCCGCGACCCCGCCGAGATCTACCGGGCGATCCGCGCCAATCATCAGGAAGTCGTCTTCAAGAACTGGGACAAACGGATATGACTGAATCCGAAGGAAAAGACAATGTCCAACCTCAGCCCTGCGGCAAGGGATGTCCCTGCCGCAGGTGTTCTGCTCCTCCCTCTGAATCACAGTGCGGCGGTTGCGGCCGATGCTGCGGAAAGACGGTCGAATATGTGGTGATCGACACCTTCGTCTGGCCGCCCTGGCCGGAAAAAGAAGATGAAAAATCCTGAAATCGAGGCTGATCAAAAAATTTTTCTAAAAATCTACCATTTTAGTCGTATTTCGACTTGACAAATGCATTGACCGGGTGTATATTAGCCTCAAACAGAGCAAACAACGCTCCGTTTTTTTGGGAATATACATTACTGTAATGGTAGTGGTTTGACGAAAGCAGGTGCATGATGAAGTCGGAAAAGACGGTGTTCGAAACGGTAGGCGGGACGCCGCTCTTGAAACTGCCCGCGATCAGCCGGGAGCTGGACGGCGTGGAGCTGTATGCCAAGGCGGAGTATTTCAACCCCACCGGATCCGTAAAAGACCGGGCGGCGAAGGCGATGATCCTCGACGGGATCGTCCGCGGGGCGCTGACGCACGACAAGACCATCATCGACGCCACCAGCGGCAACACCGGGATCGCCTATGCGGCACTGGGGGCGGCGCTCGGGTACAAGGTGGCGCTGTGTCTGCCCGCCAACGCCACCGAGGAGCGCAAGAAACTGATGCGGCTTTACGGCGCGGAGATCATCGAGACCGACCCGCTGGAAAGTTCGGACGGCGCTTACAACGAGTGCCGGAGACTGGTGGCCGAACATCCGGAAAAGTATTTTTACCCCGACCAGTACAACAACGACGCCAACTGGAAGGCCCACTTCGAGGGGACGGCAGTGGAGATCTGGGAACAGACCGATCATCGTGTGACTCATTTCGTGGCGGGCACCGGCACCTCGGGCACGTTCATGGGGACGAGCCGGGGACTGAAGCACCTGAATCCGGATATAAAATCGGTCCTGATGCAGCCGGATTCCCCGTTTCACGGTCTGGAAGGGATGAAGCACATGGCTTCGACCATCCATCCGGGGTTCTTCGACGAATCCATCGCCGACCTCAAGCTGGAGGTCTCGACCGATGAAGCGTATGCCATGACCCGGCAGCTGGTCCGGGAGGAAGCGGTGCTGGTGGGCATCAGTTCCGGGGCGAACGTGGCGGCGGCGCTGAAACTGGCGAAAACCCTGCCGAAAGGGTCCGTGGTGGTCACGATCCTCTGCGACAACGGGAACCGGTATCTTTCCGGCGAATTTTGGGAGGCGTGAGTCATGCTGAAACTGACAGGCAAAATCGAAGCGGAGATCCGGAAGGCTGGCGCGGAAGCGTATCCCAACGAATGCTGCGGCATCCTCTTCGGGAGCGAGGCGGACGGCAGTCATATCGTGAAAGCGCTGAAGCCCATTGACAACGCCCGCGAAAGCGGCGAACAGTATCATCGCTTCCTCATCACGGCGGAGGATATGATGCAAGCGGAACTGGAAGCGCGGAAGCTCGGACTTGAGATCGTCGGGGTCTACCATTCGCATCCGGACCATCCCGCTCAGCCGTCGGACTACGACCGGGATCATGCGCTGCCGTTTTACTCGTATATCATTCTGCGCGTGGCCCAGGGCCGTCCGGAGCTGATGACGAGCTGGCAGCTGCGCCTGAGCCGCGAGGCATTCGACAGTGAAGAGTTGGAAATCGAACCATAATCATAAGGAGGACGAAAGATGAGTGTAAGTGTTTTGATCCCGAGCGCATTGAGGGCATTTGTGGACCGCAGGTCCGAAATCGAGGCGGAAGGCGCGACCGTCGGGGAGGCCCTTGCCCATGTGGCCGCACAGTATCCCGATCTGAAGCATCAGATCTACGAGGATGACGCGAAACTGCGCGGATTCGTGAACGTGTTCGTCGACGGAACGAACATCAAGAAACTGAACGGGCTGGAAACTCCGGTCGCAGCAGGTGCGACCGTGATGATCGTGCCCGCTATCGCAGGAGGTTGCTGATCCATGAGTGAATCCATTCCAAGCATTGTCCCGGAAGACCGGTGGCCGGAGCTGACGCACGACGATCTGACGCGTTACAGCCGTCAGCTGCTCCTCGCCGAGATCGGTATCGAGGGACAGCGGAAACTCAAGGGAGCGAAGGTCTTGATCGTCGGCACGGGCGGACTGGGCGCGCCGCTGGCGCTCTATCTCGCCGCGGCGGGCGTCGGCACCATCGGTCTGGTGGACTTCGACAGCGTGGACGTCTCGAATCTGCACCGGCAGATCATCCACGGCACGCGCGACGTCGGCCGTCCGAAGGTAGCTTCCGCAAAGGACAGGATCCGGGCGCTGAACCCGCTGGTCAACGTGGTCACCTACAATGAACCCCTCTCCAGCGAAAATGCGCTGGACATCATCCGTGAATACGATGTGGTGGCGGATGGCACGGACAACTACCCGACGCGCTATCTGGTGAACGATGCCTGCGTTCTGCTCGGCAAGCCCAACGTGTACGGCTCGGTGTTCCAGTTCGAGGGACAGGCAAGCGTCTTCTATGCCAAGCACGGCCCCTGTTACCGGTGTCTCTACCGCGAACCGCCGCCGCCCGGACTGGTGCCTTCCTGCGCAGAGGGCGGCGTGCTGGGCATTCTGCCGGGAGTGATCGGAACGATCCAGGCCAACGAAGTCATCAAACTGCTGGTCGGAGGCGGCGATCCGCTGACCGGAAGGCTGCTGCTTTACGACGCGTGGAAGATGAAGTTCCGCGAGCTCGCGCTGGAAAGCGACCCGGATTGCCCCATCTGCGGCAGACATCCGACCATCACGAAACTCATCGACTACGAACAGTTCTGCGGCATCAAATCCCACCGGGACGAGACGCCGGTGGAATCCATCTCCGCCACGGAATTGAAACGGCGCTTCGACGCTGGGATCCCCGTGCAGGTGATCGACCTGCGCGAACCTCACGAACGGGCCTACTTCAAGTTCCCCAATGCGAAGGTGATCCCCCTCGGACAGGTGATCCGCCGCAAGGATGAACTGGACCCCGCCGTCGATACCGTCTTCGTCTGCAAGATCGGCCAGCGCAGCATTCTGGCCGTGCGCAATCTGCGCGAAGCGGGATATCCGGGGAAGATGATGAATCTTCTGGACGGTGTGCAGGGGTGGATCAATGAAGTCGATCCGAATGCAAAACAGATTTAAGTTCCATTTCAAAACGAAAACAAACAAGCAAAGGAAAGGACACAAACATGTCTGACGAAAACAAGATCAACGCATTGGGAAAAACCGCGGCTTATCAGCTGGCGGATGTTGCGAAAACGAAACCGCAGTTCGGGATGCTGACCCCGCGGTGGCTCACGAAATTTCTGGAGTTCAAAGGACTGGAGTCCGGCATCTACCGCGTCAACCGCGTCAAGGAAGGCAACACGCCGCTGGAAGTGCTGTGCAGCTCCAAGCCGAAGAGCGACATCATCCCGCAGGGATTCGTGGATTACGAGCCCAAACCGCGCGAATACATCCTCAACTCGGTAACCACCATCATCAATATTGATACGCGGGTTGCGGACGTATTCAGTTCGCCCTACGATCAGGCCAAGGAACAGCTCTCGCTGGCGGTGGAAAGTCTGCGCGAACGGCAGGAAAGCCAGCTCATCAACAACGACGACTACGGCCTGCTGAAAAACGTGGCGGATTCCCAGCGGATCCAGCCCCGCAACGGAGCGCCCACGCCCGACGATCTGGACGAACTCATCTCCAAGGTGTGGAAGGAACCTTCGTTCTTCCTCGCGCATCCCCGCGCCATCGCGGCCTTCGAACGGGAATGCACCCGGCGCGGCGTGCCGCCCGTGACCGCCAGCATCAACGGCGGCAACTTCATCCTCTGGCGCGGCATCCCGCTGATCCCCACCGACAAACTGCTGGTGGACGGACTGAAAAATCCCAAGTCGCAGAGCGGCAAGACGAATATCCTGCTGGTCCGCACCGGCGAAGCCAAACGCGGCGTCATCGGTCTGTATCAGAGCGGGCTGCAGGGCGAACATTCGCGCGGTCTTTCCATCCGCTTCCGGGGTATCGACGACAAGGGCGTAGCCTCCTATCTGCTGTCGCTCTACTGCTCGGCGGCGATCCTGGCGGACGATGCGATCGCGGTGCTGGAAGATGTGGACGTCGGGGAGTATTATGACTATGACCGGAACTGATCTGAACCAATTGAGCCCGGCTGCGGGCGGTCTGCCCAGCGAAGCCCAGATGCTGGCGTGGGCGGCGGAATTCTGCGGGGAAAGTCCTGCCGCTTCCGCTCCCGGTGCGGCATCCGGAACGGACTGGTCGCAGCTTGCTTCCGACGTGCTCGGAGCCGAAACTGCGGCGGCCTCCGAGGCCTACTCGCCGACGCTGGTCAGCGCGAAGCAGGCGGAAGTATCGGCCCGATCGACCAAAGAAAAAACGCTGCCTCGTTCCAGCGCCAGTATCGGCGGCATCCCCGTGGAGAAGATCCGTGCGGATTTCCCGATCCTCTCGGAACGTCTCAGTTCCGGCAGGCCGCTGGTATGGTTCGACAACGGAGCCACGACCCAGCGGCCGCGGCAGGTCATCGACCGGATTTCGCGCTATTACCTTCACGAAAACTCCAACGTGCACCGGGGAGCCCATGAACTGGCAGCCCGTTCCACCGACGCGTATGAAAATGCGCGTTCCACGGTGGCGAAGTTTCTCGGCGCGGGCAACGCGAAAGACATCGTTTTCGTGCGCGGCACGACCGAGGGCATCAACCTCGTCGCGCAGAGTTATGTGCGTCCGATATTGAAAGAGGGCGATGAGATCATCGTCTCCCTGCTGGAACACCATGCGAACATCGTCCCCTGGCAGATGATCGCGGCGGCGACCGGTGCGAAGATCCGGGTCATCCCGGTGGATGCGGCGGGACAGCTCGATCTTGCGGAATATGTGAAGCTCTTCAATTCACACACGAAGTTCGTCTCGGTCACCCACGTTTCCAATGTCCTCGGCACGGTCACGCCCGTGGCGGAACTGGTCGGCATCGCCCACGCTCACGGCGTCCGCATCCTGATCGACGGCGCACAGTCGGTCGCGCATATCCCGGTCAACGTGACCGCGCTGGACCCGGACTTCTATGTGTTCTCCGGACACAAGATTTTCGGTCCGAACGGGATCGGTGCGGTCTACGGCAAGACCGATGCGCTGGAAGAAGCCCAGCCCTGGCAGGGCGGCGGCAACATGATCGCGGACGTCACCTTCGAACGCACCGTCTATCAGGCTGCTCCAAATAAATTCGAGGCGGGGACCGGGAGCATCGCGGATGCCGTCGGTCTGGGCGCGGCGCTGGAATACATGATGCAGATCGGTATGGCGAACGTGGCGGCCTATGAGCACGAACTCACGCAGTACGGCATGGTGCGTCTCGCGGCGATACCGGGACTGCATCTCATCGGGACCGCGCCCGGCAAATCCGGCGTGCTCTCCTTCGTGCTGGACAACCATGACATCGTCTCCGTCGGAAAGTATCTGGACAGTCAGGGCATCGCGGTCCGCGCGGGTCATCACTGCGCTCAGCCGATCCTGCGGCACTACGGTCTGGAAGGTTCGGTGCGTCCGGTGCTGGCCTTCTACAACACGCCGGAAGAGATCGACTTGCTGGCGGAGGCTATTGAGCGTCTGGTCCGTTGAGCAGGGGGAGGTCCTGAATGGAGAACCACCGGATAGACGATGTGCTGGAAGCGGTGCTGGCGAGCTACGCCCAGTATCCCGCCATCGGCAAGATCGGCGAGACGCACTTCCCGAAGCGGCATCTGATCCTGTCGGCGCTGAAGAAACTGCAATGCGTGATCTTTCCGGGCTTCTTCGATGAGAAGGAGCTCCGGAAAGACAACATCCGCTTCTACACCGGGCAGCTGCTCGAGGAGATCCGGGAGATCCTGACGGAGCAGATCGCGAAGACGCTCCGGCTGTTCGTCGAAGAATTCCGCGACGCTTCCGCCGACACGGTCCGGAAACGCAGTGAGGAGATCGTGGGGCGCTTCCTCGCCGCGATCCCCCGGATCCGCGAAAATCTCGCCACGGACATCGAGGCCGCCTACGAGGGGGACCCCGCCGCATTCAGCCGGGACGAGGTGATCTCGTCCTATCCCGGCATCTACGCGACCATGGTCAACCGGATCGCTCACGAACTCTACGAGCTCGGGGTGCCCCTGATCCCGCGGATCATGACCGAACACGCCCACAGCGTCACCGGGATCGACATCCATCCCGGCGCGAAGCTGGGAAAATACTTCTTCATCGACCACGGTACGGGCATCGTGATCGGCGAGACCTCGGAGATCGGCGAGCACGCGAAGATCTATCAGGGCGTCACGCTGGGAGCGCTCTCCACCCGCGGCGGTCAGCTGCTGAAAGGCAAAAAGCGGCATCCGACCATCGAAGACGATGTGACCATCTATTCGGGTGCGTCCATCCTCGGCGGCGAGACCGTTATCAGCGAGGGCGCGGTGATCGGCGGCAACGCGTTCGTGACCAAATCGGTGCCAGAGCAGACGCGGGTCAGCGCAAAGATGCCGGAAC
>JAZMZH010000130.1:0-2180 GCA_045585875.1 Victivallaceae bacterium
GGAATCGGGTTCCGCCGCGGTGGAAGCGCTGGCGGCGACGCTGATCATCTGTCTGATTTTCTTCGGCCTCATGCAGATCTTTCAATGGGTGGCCGGCACCATGATCGCCGAATACGCCAGCACCTATGCGGCGGGGGCTTACGCCCGGGGATACACGCCTCTTTTCACCATACGGGCGGGCCGGGCAGCGGCGGCGGGCATCTCCGGGCGGGACCGTTCGACTCCGCCCATCGGCATGAACTCCGGTCAGGATACCATCGAATACCGGCTTTCGTCCTATCTGGAAAACGCCCGCACCAGCGGCGTGGATTTTGAATACTGGGACGGCGGCGACAACGTCCCGCACCTCCGCATCGGGACTTCCGCGGGGAAGTTCGTCACCGGCCGGGTCTGGCTGGACCGCATGCCGCTCTTGCATCCGGCGCTGGAGCTCCTGCTCCGGGACGCCGGAAACGAAAACGGGATCCTCTCCGGCGAAAGCCGTTTTTACAATTATTCCCGGCACTATCTGGAGCACCAATGAGAGAAACCGAACGCAGCCGCAATTCCCAGTCGGGGCAGACACTGGCGCTCTTGCTGGTGCTCGTCTGCATCCTGATCCTGGCCGCTCTGCTGCTCTTCGATCTCCAGTCGGTCATCCGGGGCAAGCTCAAGGCGGACATCGCCACTCAGGCCGGAGCCCTGGCCGCCGCCAACTGGCAGAAGGAAAGCCTGAACATCATCGGCGAACTGAATCTTGTGAAAGCTTCCTCCGCCCTGCTGACCGACATCCCTCCCGCAACCGATCCCGACGCGACCCCCATGAGCGCCGAAGAGCTTCGGATACTGCTGGAAAAAATCGACGCTTCGGTCAGGCTCACCAGCGAAATCCAGACCCGGGTGGCTTTCATCGGGCCTCTGATCGGGTACGGCGCCGCCGAGCAGGCCGCAAAAAACAACGGCATCTCCGGCAGCTGCCGGGATCTGAACGGCGTCCTCGAAACGTATCTGCATAAGGTTTCCGTCGATGACGACATGCGTTACTACGAGCCGGTCAACGGTTTCCGGTGGCGGATCCCCTACATGGCCATGATCCGCGCCATTCAGGGGGCTTCGGAGATCAGCGTCGTGCCTTCGGGGGCCTTTGCCGGATTTTCCAGAGTGAATCCCGGCTGGATGGGGATGGAATCGGTTTACGAGGCCGTCAACCGGGAAAACTGGTGCCATCCGATGCTGCTGCGGATCCTGCGCTCGGCCGACGGAGAATTCTGGGGCGACGACTGGTTCAGAGTGGATCTCACGCCTTCCCGCTTCCCCGGGGAGAGCGAAATCTACACTCTGGACTGCGACTGGTACTCCATGCAGCCCGACGACGGAGACGTCCGGGTGATCCGGCGCCTGCTGGACGAGCGCGGAATGGATTACGTCGCCTGGCCGACGGAACTGACCCACTGGTGCTTTTACGGTTCCAGCTGGTTTGAATGGGGCGACGACTACACCGGAGCCGATCTCACCCTGTGGCAGGGGCCGGAGCGGGACGGGGGAGGCCCTTATTACTATCTGAGAAGCAACCTCCGCGACAGCGCAAAATACGGAGGCCCGGTGGCGGCGGCGGCAGTGGCCGTCGAAATGAAAACCGCCGGACGCTTCGCCGGAACCGGGGATCCGGCGCACCCCGTCCGCGAAGCCGGGGAAACCGCCGTGACCGTGGGCAATTATTCGGTGGCCCGCACCCTGGGCAGCATCGGCGACGATCAGCCTCCCACGGTCATGCCGCTGGTGATGCCGGTCTTTGAGGAGAGCGTGCTCATCCCCGGCACGATGATGCGTTTCACATTCATGTCCGGAGGCTATTCGGCCCTGGAACGGTTTCTGGTCTGGCTCTCCGTTACGGACAGTATTTTCACCCCTTCGGAGCCGCCGCCGCCCGGGACCGCCGGGTATCTGGCCGCTCTGCGCAAACTCGCCAACCCCGAGTGGCGGAAACGGGGCTGGAATCCGAATTACAGCGGCGCCGACACCCGGGGCGTGGCCATGGCCATGCTGACCGGAGAGGATTGGCCGGGCGGCGAGGCGCCGGGATGGCTCCAGCAGCCGGTGGTCTACCGGACGCTCACCCCCGTGAACCCGAAGGACACTCTGGTGGAGATCGTAACCGATTCCGGAAATATGGAATATCACTACAACGATACGTTCATCAT
>JAZMZH010000131.1:0-4322 GCA_045585875.1 Victivallaceae bacterium
AGGGGATCTGGGCGATCATGATGGTGAAGGCCAGCCAGCTGGTGAGAATGGCGATGATGACGCCGGTATTCATCAGCACCATGCCCCAGGAGGCGTGCACCGCATCCCGCAGCAGCGGGGCGGTGGAGGGATTCTTGAGCGCGGCCAGTTCGCTCTGGTACATCCTGCCGAAAGGCAGCACCGAGAGCAGGAAGTAGATCGCCAGACAGCAGAGGAAGCCCATGACGGTGGCCTTTCCCACCGCCGAGGGACTCTTGGCGCGGCCGGAAACCACCACCGCGCCTTCGATGCCGATGAAGCACCACAGCGTCACCAGCATGGTGGATTTCACCTGGGCAAGCATGCTGCCCAGCGGCTTGAGGCTGTCGGCGGGGATGGTTTCCATGCCGTTCATGTCGGTGGTGAAGCAGCTCCAGCGGAAGACCGCGATCATGACGAGGATGAAGATCAGTAACGGCATCAGTTTGAATACGGTGCCGATCATGTTGATGAAGGCGGCCTGCCGCACCCCGGCCAGCACGGCGAAATTCATGACCCAGATGATGACGCTGCCGCCGAGGATCGCCCAGAGATTGTTGCCGCCGGTGAAGACTCCCGGGAAGAAAAAGTTGAACGCATCCATCAGCAGCACCGCGTACCCCACGTTGCCGAAGATATTGCACAGCCAGTAGGACCACGCCATCTCAAATCCGGCGAACCGCCCGAAGCCTATGCGGGCGTAGCTGTAAATGCCGGTGGTGGCGTCCGGTCTGGCCGCCGAAAGAATCCGGAAGGTGTTGGCGAGAAAAAACATCCCCGCCCCGGTCACGACCCAGGCGACGATCACCGCGGTGACTCCGGCTCCCTGGGCCATGTTTTGCGGCAGACTGAATATTCCGCCGCCGATCATGGCGCTGACCACCAATGCGGCCAGTGCGATGACTCCGAGTTTTTTGTTTTCCATTTTACTCCTCCTTTTTTGCCTTGCGGCAGTTGTATGCGGGAGGAGATGCCGCCGAAGCGGCACGCCGGTATTCCGAAACCGGCGCCGCTGCTCCTCCCATTTCTCTTCTCTCCGCCATAAAATACAGCAGGGAAGCGGATTTGCAAGCCGCACAAAGCGGAAATAATGAAATTTTCGCTTTGCACCGCCGGAATCTTAAAAAACGGTTACTTTTCTCTCCCCGCCGTATTGCAAAAAACCGCATTGGGTGTATATTAAGAATGTAACTTGAAAACAGTATGAAACGGTGAGGTGAATCATGTCGTTGACTAAGCGAGAAATAGCCGCTCGCGTGGCGGAGAGGGTCGGCATCACCCAGAGTGCGGCCGCCGCACAGGTGCAGGCGACACTGGATGTTATCGCCGAGGAACTGGCCGCGGGCGGTCACATTGAGCTTCGCGGCTTCGGCGTTTTTGAAATCAAGATGCGTCAGGCCCGCGTGGGACGCAACCCCAATCGCCCCGAAAATGATGTCGCCATCCCCGCGCGCAACGTCATCAAGTTCCGCGCCGGGAAAGAGTTGGCCGATACCATCGCCAAGCTTTAAGTACGGGACGGTGTTGCGGAGAGGCAGGCCTGCTGATGCGGCTTGCCTTTTTCATATCTGAATCCGAAAAAACGTCAAACCCGGAACCTTCTTCGGCCGTCACCGTGCTTAACGTACGGGACGGTGTTGCGGAGAGGCAGGCCTGCTGATGCGGCTTGCCTTTTTCATATCTGAATCCGAAAAAACGTCAAACCCGGAACCTTCTTCGGCCGTCACCGTGCTTAGCGTACGGGACGGTGTTGCGGAGAGGCAGGCCTGCTGATGCGCGGGCCCTGCCTCAGCGTTTCCGTTTCCATACTCCAAAGCGGGATGGCGGTCAACGGGGAGTCGGACAGCCGGGCGCGGAAAATTCAAAGATCCTGGCCGAACGAAATCTCTCCGGCACCGCGGTGAACGTGAATATGCGCTGGGGGATGCTCTCCAGACGGCGGTAAAATTCTTCCCGTCCGGATTCGTCCAAGTCTCCGGTGACGTCATCCACCAGGGCGATCACCGGGACCCGGGAATCCCGCCGCAGCAGCTCCGCCGCCGCCAGCTTCAGTTTCAGCGCCAGCTTGCGCCCCTGGCCGGTCGAGGCAAAGGATCTCGCAGGCTTGTCCTCGTAGATGATCTCGAAATCGTCACGCTGAGGACCGAAGGTCCCGAACCCGAGGAGCATTTCCCGGCCTCTGGCATCGGCCAGGGCTTTGACGTATTCCTCCGGCCCCTGGAAATTTCTGCCGTCACAGCGGTAATGTATGGCGATCCCGGGATCGCTCTCCCGGAGAAGATCCTCCACCCGCAGACTCCAGCGCTCCCGTCCGGCGCGAAGCGCGAGGGCGGATTCGGCCAGGATGGGTTCAAAGGCCGCCGCGGTGGTCTCGTCCCGGCCCTTCAGCGCCGCGTTTCGGCGGAGGAGGGCGCTGTTGTAATCCCGCAGCGCCTGCCAGTATCCGGCATCGGCAACGGCGATGAGCATATCGAAGAAACCGCGGCGGCAGCCGGCGCCTCCGGTGATGATTTCCCGGTCCTCCGGGGCGAAAACCACCGGACGCAGGGCGCCCACATATTCGCTGGCCCGGCCCACGGGCGAGGCGTCCCGGAAGAGCATGCGCCGCTCGGGAAATTCAAAACGGACGCTCCGCCGATGCCGCCAGCGGTCGTCCCTGACCGTCATGGACAACTCCAGACCGGAAGCGCCGATGCGCACCAGCTCCCGCCAGCGCTGCGTGCGGAAGCTGCGCAGAAACGAGGCGAAAAACACCGCCTCCAGCAGGTTGCTTTTTCCCACGCCGTTGGGGCCGGTCAGGATATTGTTTCCGGCGGCGAATTCCAAAGCGCATCCGCGGTAGTTGCGGAAATCCCGGATGGAGATTTTTTCCAGCATGTTACTTGCGGGGAGGCGGGGAAACCCGGGTTTTCCAGTATTTCTTCAGGACTTCGGAGACTCCCCGTTCCTGGGGTTTTCCGGACGGACGGGTCAGGACGCGGCAGGAAAAAATGGCCTCGCCGGAAATGCCGGAAATGTGCGAATCGTAGCGGAGCTTCGCCGCCAGTTCACCCTCCGGATGTCCTTCGCCGATCTTGTGCGCCCCCTGGCCGATCCAGAGTTTGACGCCGGTAGTCCGGGCTTCGCGCACCCACCAGTCCACCAGGGCGGCGTAGGCGGCTTTTTCGTGATGAAATTCCCAGTATATCTGCGGGACGACATAATCGATCCACTTTTCATGCATCCACTTGCGGACGTCGGCGTAGAGCGTGTTCAGACACTCCTTGCCGCCGGTGCTGGACCCCAGCGGCGTGGAGGAGCGGTTGGCCCAGATGCCGAAGGGACTGACGCCGAACATGGGCGGACGGCTGCGGTTGCGGGCGGAGGTTTTCACGGTTTCGGAAACGCCTTTGATGATGCTGTTGACGTTGGCGCGCCGCCAGTCGGCCAGCCGGAGCTTGCCGCCGAAGCGTTTGAAGGTCGCCTGATCCTGATTTTTCATGCCGTCGTAGGGGTAGAAATAATCGTCGAAGTGCACCGCGTCGATGTCGTAATTTTTCACCAGCTCGCCGACCGTGTTGATGATGTGGCGGCGCACTTCCGGCTGTCCGGGATCGAGTATGAGCTGCCGATGGCCGTTTCCCAGTTCGATGGCCAGGACGTGATCGGGGTGCAGGCGGGCGTAGTTGCCGGGGGCGAGGGTTTTCAGATAAGCGCTTTTGGTGAGTTTGGTGTCGCCGACGACCCGGAAGGGATTCAGCCAGGCGTGAAACTCCATCCCCGCCTCGTGGGTCCGCTGTATCATCCATTTCAGGGGGTCGAAGCCGGAGAAGCCGCGGCCTTCGCTGCCGGCAAGCCAGCGCGACCACGGGTTGTATCTGGAGGGGTAAAATGCGTCGCAGTTGCTGCGGACCTGAAAGATCACGGTATTGACGTGGTGATTGTTCAGGACTTTCAGGATCGAATTGAATTCCTTTTGAAACTCCGCCGGCGTTTTGCACTGGGGCATGTCGATGTTGAAGACCGTGGCGATCCATACGGCGCGCCACTCCCGGGATCTGACCTGATAGGTTTCGGGCACGTCGACGATTCTCTGGTCGTAGATGCCGCCGAAGCGTGCGGCCTTGCCGGAGGAGTTGAGATAGCGTGCGCCGCACAGCGGGAGAGCCGCCGCGGCCAGCAGGATGAAAAAAAGTTTCCTGTTGAAAATCATCATATCGTGAAAAAAAAGTTGAAACTCCGGGTGCAAATCACGGCCGCCGCTCTCTCGAACGCCTGAGGACCGCCTCTCAATCAACCGCGCGCCCCGCAAATACACTGAGGGG
>JAZMZH010000132.1:0-2162 GCA_045585875.1 Victivallaceae bacterium
TAAGGGACACCACCACCGACATATTGCTGGAGAGCGCGGTCTTTGACCCCTCCAACATCCGGGCTGCCAGCCGGGAACTGGGGATTTCCAGCGATTCCAGCTACCGTTTTGAGCGGGGGGTGGATTTTGACGGGGCGGTGATCGCCGCGGAGCGGGCGGTGCAGCTGATCTGCGAACTTTCCGGAGGACATCCCGCCGCTCCGGCGACGGATGTGATTACGGCGCGGCCGGAAACCCCGGAAATCCTCTGCCGATTCGACCGGATCCGCGGGCTGCTGGCCGTCGACGCCGACAACCGCCGGATCATGGAGATCCTCTCGGCGCTCGGATGCCGGATCTCCGATGTCTGCGAATCTTCCTGCAAAGTTTTTCCGCCGAGCTATCGCGGCGACCTCAGCCGCGAGGTGGATCTGGCGGAGGAGGTGCTGCGCATCTACGGTCTGGACCGGATCCGGGAAAAGCCCGTTGCGGCCAAATGCGTCGCCGGGGTGGAGAGCGATACCTATCTGCCGACCCAGGAATGGCGCGACGCGCTCATCGCCATCGGTTTTGAAGAGTGCATGCACTACACGCTGGTCAAGGATGCCTCGGCCCGCCGCGATCCGCGTTTCGACGCGGAAAAAGATCTGGTCATGCTCCGCAATCCTCTGAGCTGCGATCAGGCGCGTCTGCGTCCGAGTTTGTGGGGGGAGATGCTGGAAACCGCGGAGCGGAACATCTCCAGACGCAATCTCAATCTGCGTCTTTTCGAAATCGGCCGGGCCTTTTGCGCCAATCCGGCCAAGTTCCCCGAGGAGCGTCTGTCGGCGATCCTGCTGCTCACCGGCGCGCGTCATCCCGAGCGTTTCGGCGAAGAGCGGAAAGAGGCTTTCCGCCTGGAGGATATGGCCGGCGCGGTTGCCGCGTGGCTCAACAGCCGCCGGGTGGCGGAGTGGAGCATGGAACCCTGCGACGATCCGCGTTTCCGGGCCGGTCACGCCCTGGCGGTGAAGGTGGACGGGGCGGTCGTCGGTGCTCTGGGCGAAGTCGCGGCGGAGTTTGTGGAATCCTGGCGCACCGGAGATCCTGTTTTCGCCGCCGAGCTGGAAATGGCTCCGCTCTTCCGGGCTCGCCGGGTGGAAAAGGTCTTCCGGCCCTTCTCCGAATTTCCGGCCGTCACCCGGGATGTGGCCATGGTGGCCGATGCCTCTGTCACCAATAAGCGGATCATTGATTTCATCACCGGTCTGAAGCTGCCGGATTTTGAAAGCGTGGAACTCTTCGATCTTTTCGAGGATGCCGAAGTTCTCGGAGCGGGACGCCGCAGCATGGCCTATCGGGTCACGTTCCGGAACAACGGGCATACGCTGACCGACGCCGCCGTGAATCAGGCCGCCGAAAAGATGCGCGCCGCTTTGGTGAAGGAACTGGGAGTTGAACTCCGCTGACGGCAAACCCCTCCCGGTCGGACGGGCAGGGCGGGGATCCGGGCGCATCGGCCCGGATCCCGACCTCTGGAAACGCGTCCTGGCGGATTGCGCCTCCGGGACCGCCGGGAGAAGAAAACCGAAGCGGCGGAGAAGCATCAGCCCCGTCCGCCGGGTGCTGATCGTTGCCGCCGTTGCGGCGTGCGGATATTTTCTGTGGCGGTGGCTGAAGCCGGTGGACGAGCGGGAGGTGATCGCCGGACGGCTCAGGGAAATTGTCGAAATCGTCCGAAAGACTCCGGAGGAAGCCTTTACCGTCAGCGTGATGAAGGCCGGACAGCTCTCCAAAATCGCGGCGCCGAAGGTCCAGGTGCTCGCCCCGGAATTTCATCTGGAGGAGACCATGAGCCGCGACGAAATCATTTCCCACTTCTCCATGGCCAGAAAATACGCGGGCTCTCTGGATATTGCCTTCACCGGCATGACCGTGACCCTGGAGGGGAAGGACCGCGCCTCCGCCAAAGGCACGCTGGAAGTCCGCGCTTCCGGCATCGGGGAGCGTTTCAGCGACGCCTCGGACATCATCATAAGCTGGATCAGGGATGACGACGACGGCCTCTGGCACGTCGCCGGAGTGCTGGTGCGCCCGGTCATCGGCCATTATAAACAATAATGTCACGGTCCGAATTACCGGCATGCCTTTCGGCGTCTGACGGAATTGCGCTTCCGTCAACTCTTCGGCGGTTACCCTGCGGG
>JAZMZH010000133.1:0-1900 GCA_045585875.1 Victivallaceae bacterium
GCTGGAGGATGTGAATGAACCGCTTTACAAACTCGACCGCTGTCTGACCCAGCTGGAAGCCTGCGGGGTGACGGACCGGATCGCGGCGCTGGCCGCCGGGGAATTTCACCAATGCGGCGACGCCGCCGCCGTCAACGGCCTCCTGAAGCGGTTTGCCGCGAACCACGGCAAACCCTTCGCTTCGGGAGCCCCTTTCGGGCACCGCACGGCGCCGCTGCCGATGATGCCGGGCGGACAGGTCGAATTCAAGTTTATTTAAGAAATACGGAGGTAGATCATGTTTTCAAAAGAGTCTCTGGATTTTTTCACCGAATTGCTGCGCGCCAGCGGCCCTTCCGGGTACGAAATGGAAAATGCCGCGGTCTTCCGCAACTACCTCATGGGCTTCTGCAGCCGGGTATCCACCGATGTCATCGGCAACACCGCCGGCATCCTGAATCCCGATGCGGAATTCCGGGTGATGCTGGCCGGGCATTATGACGAAATCGGCCTGCAGATCGTCTACATTTCCGACGACGGCCTGCTTTATTTCCGACCCAACGGCGGCATCGACAAACTCAACATCCCCGCCAGCGAAGTCGACGTCCTCACCGCCGGAGGCCGGATCAAAGGCGTCATCGGCAAAAAGCCCATCCACCTGACTTCTCCGAAAGAGCGGGACACTCCGCCGGAGCTGGAGGACCTCTGGATCGACATCGGCGCCGAATCCCGGGAAGAAGCCGAGAGCATCGTTTCCGTGGGCGACCCGGTGGCGCTCCGCTCCAACGTGACGCTTCTGGGCAAAAACCGGATCATGAGCAAGGGCCTGGATGACAAGGTCGGCGCTTTCGTGGTGGCCGAGACCCTGCGCGAACTTTCCCAACGGGAGTTGAAGGTCGCGGTTTACGGCGTCGGCACCGTCCAGGAGGAGCTCGGACTCCGCGGAGCCCACACCAGCGCCTACGCCGTGAAACCCGACGTCGCCTTCGCCATCGACGTGGGCTTCGCCACCGATCTGCCGGACATCCCCAAAAAGAAGCTCGGCGACATCCGTCTGGGCCGCGGACCGGAATTGAGCCGCTCCGCCGACAACAATCCGGTGCTGGTGCGCCGCCTCACCGAAACCGCCGCAAAAGCCGGCATCCCCTACCAGATGACGGCCGCCCACCGGGCCACCGGCGGCACCGACACGGCGGCCATCCAGCTGAGCCGTTCGGGGGTGGCGACCGCGCTCATGAGCATCCCCAACCGCTATATGCACTCTCCGGTGGAGATCTGCGATCTCCGAGATGCCGAAAACGCCGTGAAACTGCTCGTCGAAACCATCTCCGGCCTCACCGGCAGAGAGACCTTCATACCCGGAATTGACTGAAAAAGGAGAAAATTATGAACGACTGGAAACTTGAAACCCTTGCCGTCCAGGCCGGTTACACCCCGGGCAACGGCGATCCCCGGATCCTGCCCATCGTCCAGAGCACCACCTACCGCTACGACGACGCCCAGAGCGTGGCCGATCTCTTCGATCTCAAGCGCGAAGGATTTTTCTACACCCGCCTGGCCAATCCCACGGTGGACGCCTTTGAGCGAAAAATGGCCGCTCTGGCCGGAGGCGTCGCCGCCGTGGCCACGAGTTCGGGGCAGACCGCCAACGCCCTGGCAATCCTGAATGTGCTCTCCCGGGATGCGCGGCATGTGATCTCCAGCTCCGCGATTTACGGCGGCACCACCTCGCTCTTCAGCAATACGCTGAAAAAGTGCGGCGTCGAGGTGGATTATGTGAAACCCGACGCCAAATGCGAAGAGATTCTCGCGCTGGCCCGTCCCGAAACCCGGGCCGTATTCACCGAGATGCTGGCCAATCCGGCGCTCACCGTGGCCGATCTGGAGGAGTTCTCCAAGGCGGCGAAACAGCTCGGCGTGC
>JAZMZH010000134.1:0-3422 GCA_045585875.1 Victivallaceae bacterium
AGGCCGGTTCCGCAGAGGTGTCCTCGCCCTTGTAGAACTTGAGGTTCTGCATGGTGTACGCAGCGTTTTTCGTCTCCTCCCCGAAGTAGATTTTATTGCCGCGCACCGCGAGGACGATCTCACCCTCGCCGCGCTCGCCCAGGTAGTACCCGTAGGGCACGGTGCTGAAGTCCACATTCAGTTTGGAAGCCTCCGGGGCCTTGCCGCCGGTGACGATGTGAAAGAGGTAGAGGGCCACCGGATCCGGGAGCGGTTCATCGGGGTAGAGGATGAGTTTGCCGCCGGGACCGGCGCCGTGATGGATCTTGCGGCCGTCGATGTAGACGATGGCCTGATTTCCGGCGGACTGGGGATGTCCCCCCTTGTCGGCGAAAACGTAGAGCGGCTGGCCGCCGGTCTTGTTCTCGGGGTAGAGGGCGTTCCCCTGCCAGACGGCCAGCACCTGTCTCCCGTCGGGGGAGGTGATGACGCCCCTGTCCTCATACTTGAAGATCTTTTTGCCGTCGCGGGCAAGCCCCTCGAACATGACGCCGTTGGAGTATTGGTAGATGACCTGCCCCTCCGCATTTCGCACCAGGATGTCGGCGCGGAGGCCGAGAGCGCAGAATCCCATTAGAAGAACGAAAAACAATGAAACCGATTTCCTGCTCATGACAATCCTTTCCTTGAATGGTATTACCGGTTTGACGCATTTAATTTAGCTTCGCGGGAACCGTTTTGCAAGCCTTTTCGGCGTGATTTTCCCGATAAATTATCGCGTAAAATCCATGCGGCGGTTGCGCCGAGGCTTATCATCGTGTATATTAAGCAGAACTGCCGGTTTCTTCAGACAGCGCAGGAACAGCCGAATCAGGAGGCATGATGAAAACAGATCGCAGCGAAGCGCTTGAAAAACTCCGCGGAGAAGTCGATTTTTTCCCGCTGGTGCCCGGCGGCTCCGGCTTCTGCACCCACCGGCTGAATTTTTCCAATCCCGACCGGATCAAAGTGACGACCTCGATCGGAGGAATCCTCTTCCCGCTGGTTTTTATCCTCATGGGCGGCGGCACGCTCGCCCTGGGCATCTTCGGAGATGCGTGGCCTTTTTGCATCTTCGGCGGAGTTTTTCTCGCCCTCGGCGTCATCGTGCTGGTGCTGTTTTGGAGAAAAAGAGCGGTTTTCGAGCTCTATTCGGGGATGTTCGTCAGAGGACGCCTGACCGTCCCCATGTCCAGGATCGCGGCGCTCCAGACCGTCGCCGAGGAGTGCCGCAGCAAAAATTCGACCTACCTCTCCTGGGAACTCAATCTGGTGCTGGAGGACGGCACCCGGGTCAATGTGTTCGACCACGGGAATTTTAAAAAATTCAACGAGGACGCCCTCCGGCTCGCCGGTGTCCTGAAGGTGCCGATATGGAGCATGGAGGAGGACGCGGAGGCGGATGCCGACGGGGAGTCCGCCGGGCCCGACAAAGGCGAAATAAAACCCGGGACGCCCGGGGCCCGCAAAAAGAATTCACCGGTGCTCTTCATCATCATGGGGGCCGCATTTCTCATCCTGCCGTCATTCCTCCTCTTTACAGGGCTTTTGCATCCCCTGTACATGGTGCATGCCAGCGCGGACTGGGAATCCTGTCCGGCCGTGGTTACGAAGTCCGGACTGATCCGCTCCCGGAGCAGCAAGGGGTCCGTCTCCTACCGGATCGACATCGAGGCCGAATATGTCCGGGGCCGCCGGATGTATCTGTGCAGAAGATACGATTTCTTCCGCTCCTCCTTCAGCAGCAATCTGGGCGTCGCTCAGATGAATGAGATCGTGAACCGCCATCCGGTCGGCGCCGAGATCGAGTGTCTGGCGGATCCGGAGAATCCCGCAAATTCGGTGATCAGCAGGGAGGTCCCGATGCTTCAGGTTCTTTTCGTGGGCGGATTTGCCGCGGTTTTCCTCATCGCCGGGTGCTGTATGCTGATCGCCGGAGTGCGCCAGGCAGGGAAGAAATCTCCCCCGTCTCCTCGCTGACGGCGCGCGGGAGGGGGGACGACGGCCCGAAAGAAGTGTTCTCCCGTCTCCTGATGGCGCGCGGGGAAAAGACGCCCCCCGTCGGAGCGTTTCGGGGAGTCAGAACTCCTCGTCCCGGTGCGCTGCAAACCACTTGCGGAAATATTCGACAGCCGGGAAGCCGAGATCCGCGACATTGTTGCCGCATACGACCACGCCGTCAAGTTTCCCGGACTTCATCATCCGATAGCAGACGTCGAGCTGAAAGGCCATCTCCTCCACCGTGAGTTCCCGCTGATCGCCGTAATTCCACAGGTAGCATCCGGCGAAGTGTTCCTTCCCCGGGGTCATTTGAATGATTTTTTCGAGGCGCTCCTCCTCCCTCTTCAGCTCCTCGGAGGTCCATGACCAGAATGTGATCACGTCCGCTTCTCTGAGATACACGGAATAATCCACCTCAAAGAGCGCCGAGTAATACACGAGCCAGAGCTTCATCGGCCGGGGCGCGCGGTGGAGACGGTCCGCGATTTCGCGCATCCGCTCCAGCGGGAGCCGGGCGTCCCGGGAGGCCGGCCGGAAGAAGTCGTCGAAAACCCCTCCGGTCACCAGTCCCGGGAAAAGCTCCGCCTGCCTCATGACCTCTTCAAGATCGTCGCCGCCGTTGTCGTTGCGCGTCGAACCCACGTCGCCGACGATGGACCACACGACCTGCCGGAACGAACCGAGTTTCCCGGTCTCCCCGTCAAAGGGCGGTGTGGGTTCGCCGCCGAACACCACCCGGCAGCAGTTGGGAATCCCGCCCAGGTTCGTCGCGCCCTCCACGCATCCCAGGCGGTTGACGCCGGGGAGCGGGAAGGCCTTGTGATGCGACCCGGCATCCTGGCCCCACAGCCAGAAGCGATCCTGAAATTTCATCTTCCGGTCCCCCGTTTTCAGTTGAGCATGACCTGACCGCCGGTGACCGGGATCGCCTGGCCGGTTTCGTAACACTGGGTCACGGCGTAGATGATGGCCTTTGCCACATCGGCGGGATAGCAGCCGCGGTTCATGGGGATTTTCGCCTCGTAAAAAGCCTTCACGTCGGCGACGTTTTTGGCCCCCGGCACCTTGCCGGAATTGAGGTACTGGACGAAAAGCCCGCGCTCGGGATCGCTCCACAGCGGCCCGTCGAAGAAGTTGCCCGGGCAGACGCTGTTCACCTTGATCCGGTCGGAAACCAGTTCGAGGGCGAAGCTCTGGGTGAGGCCGATGGTGCCGAACTTGCCTCCGGCGTAGGCGCCGTTGCGGTTGCTGCCCACGAGGCCGGATTTGGAATTGACCTGGACGATGTCCAGCCAGTTTTCGCCGTAGGTGTTCTGCCGGGCCATGAGCTGGGAGAATACCTTCACGCAGAGGAAGTAACCGGTGTAGTTGATGCCGGTCACAAAGTCGAAATCCTTTTTGGT
>JAZMZH010000135.1:0-9363 GCA_045585875.1 Victivallaceae bacterium
TGTTCTTCTCTTGTCTTCCTAAGCCCGCTTGGCCTCCGACTCCCCGGGTCTGCGAGCGGCACACCGGCAGCGGCCTCGTCGCCTCCGACATCCGGCGGCTCCGGCTGCCGGCGCCGGTGCGGGATTATCTGCCCGAAACCGCGGAGGAGAAGCTGATCTGTCTGGCCGATAAATTTTTCTCCAAATCCGGGGACATGCGCGAGAAGTCCCTTGCGCACATCCGGCGCGGTCTCCGGCGTTTCGGCGAGGCTCCTCTGGAGCGATTCGACGCGTTGTGCCGCTGTTTCGGGATCGACGAGGCAAATTCTCCGGAAACGATTTGAAAAAAACGCAAACGGTGGTATCGTAAACGAACAAAAAAAAACAACTTGTCTGAACTCGGGAATTCTTCATGAAAGCGTTTCGGCCTGAAATCCGGCAAACCTGCCTCCGCATCGTCGCGCTGGCCGTCGTCCTGACGGCGGCCTTTTTCGGATGGCGCGCTCTGGTGAACAAACTCATGTTTCCCTCTCCGCACACCGGGGTGAAAGTGGGAAACATCACTCTCGCCAGCGGCGGAGCCCTCCTCGACGCGCTCTGGATCCCCGGCCGGCCCGAAAAGGAAGTGATCCTTTACAGCCACGGCAACTGCGACAAACTGGAAACCATCGGCTGGCTGCTGGAGTTTTTCGGCAGCCGCGGTTACGGGGTGCTCGCCTACGATTACGCCGGATACGGCGGCTCCACCGGACAGGCCGGGGAGGAGCAGGCCTGTTCCGACATCGAGGCGGCCTATCGGTTTCTGACCGACGGACAGGGGGTTGATCCCGGGCGGATCGTGGCCGTCGGCTACTCCATCGGCAGCGGACCCACTTCCTGGCTGGCCGAAAACCGTCCCGTCAAGGCCGTGGTGCTGGTGGCGCCTTTTGCCTCCATCGCACAGGTGGTCCTGCCCTTTCCACTGCCGGGCGACCATTTCCCGAACGCCGACCGTCTGAGCCGGTGCCGGACGCCGCTGCTGCTTTTTCACGGGGAGGAGGATCGTCTGATCCCGGTGCGCAACGGCGAGAAGATCTTCCGCAGGGCCTCCGGTCGGAAACGCTTCCTCCGGGTCGCGGGCGCGAATCATGTGAGCATTTTCCGCAAACTCGATTCGGCGCTGCTGGATGAAATCGAAGCTTTTCTGGCGGCGTCGGCCGGGGAGGGGACGGAGTACTTCCGGGAGGTGCGCTTCACCGGGCCCGGCGCGGGGATCTGACCGTCGCGCACCGACCGGAACGCGGATCACGGCATAGTGCATCAGCTCTTGAAAAGAAGGGTTTTATGAAATGGATAGCCGTCTGCATTTTTTTTATCACTGGTCGAAACTGGACCGGACCGGGCTGCGCGCCGTGCTCCGGGAATTTCTGGACAACGGCCGCGACCGGTTCGTCATCACCGATCAGCTCATGGAGCAGATGCTCGCGGATGACGGGCGGCGGGAGATGGTGGCGGAAGCCTGCCGGGATATGAAGGTGCGCTTCAGCGCGGTCCATTCCCCGTTCGGTCCGGAATGGGATCTGAACATCCCCGTCCGCGAGCGCCGTCCGGGCATGATCCGCGATCACGTCCGGGCCATGGAGATCGCCGCCGGATTCGGCTGCCGCAATTACGTCATGCATGTGGGGGCTTCCTTTTACATCGACGAAAAAATGACGGTGGAAACCTTGCGCCCCCTGGCGCTGGAATCTCTGGAGAAGCTGGTGCCGGAGGCGGAAAAGCGGGGCATGGTCATCGCGGTGGAAAATGCCTTCGAGAAACCCAATTCCGCCCGCGAGGTGCTCGGTCTGGTCAAACATTTCGACGGACACCCCGCCGTCGGGGTCTGCTATGACACCGGTCACGCCAACTGCATGGCCTCGGCCGGAAAGGACAAAAACCTTTATCCGGAGTGGTTCCGCAATGCCTGGTGGGAGGAGGGCATTGTTTGGGAGGATCACGCTCTTGAGACCCTGCGGGACGCAATCGTCACCTGCCATATCCATGACAACTCGGGCTACGGCGATTTTCACGCCATGCCCTTTGAGGGCACCATCGACTGGGCGGACCTGGTGCCGAAGCTCCTGGCGTGTCCGCGTCTGAATGAATTGCAGACCGAGGTGCTCTTTGAGAGCTGGGCCGGGCAGCGGGAGGAGTATTCCATCCGGCGGCTGACGGAGACATTCACCGGGCTCGGCCTCTGAACCGCGGTTTCCGGAGTGGGAACGGAGTTGAATTTTCCGGGCCGGATGCTATATTAAGACATCACCTGCGCAATAGGGAGAGATGCTCATGATGACCTTTCAGTACCCCGGACCGAAACTGGATTGTTCGCTGCACAACCACAGTGATTTCAGCGACGGCGCGTCGCCGCTTGAGGAGGTGTGCCGCGCCGGAAAGGCTTCGGGGTGCGCGGTTTTCGGGGTTTCCGACCACTGGGTGATCCCCCCGGGCGACGGTTTCGACGCAGTCGAATGGCGGATGCCGCCGGAGCGGCTCGGGGAATATGTGGACCGGATGCTGAAACTCCGCCGGGAGCTGGAGGACGGGAGCTTCCAGCTGAAAATCGGCCTCGAAGTGGATTTTTTCTTTGAAAACGCGGATGCGGTGCTGGCCGGTCTGGAGGGATGGCCTCTGGATTATCTCATCGGGTCGGTGCATTATGCGGACCGATTTCCCATCGACCACTGCATCGACGACTGGAAACCGCTCTCCGCCGCCGACATGGAGCGGATCTGCGATCTTTACTGGGAGAAACTTTCCGGAGCGGCGGCCTGCGGGAAATTCACCTTTATCGGTCATCTGGATCTGCCGAAGAAATTCGGCTTCATCGACAACCGCCGGTATTTCCCCCGTGCCGTCGGAGTGCTGGACGAGATCCGAAAGCACGGCGGCGCTTTGGAGCTCAACACCGCCGGATGGTCCAAGCCCTGCGCCGAAGCCTATCCGGCTTGCGAACTCCTCCGCGAGGCGCGGCTGCGGGAACTGCCGGTGGCGGTCAGTTCCGATTCCCACCGCGCCGCGGATGTGCGGCGCGATTTCGCCAGAGCCGCCGCGCTGCTGGAAGAGGCCGGGTATCCCCGCCGGGGATGACCCGCCCCGGGACCGTCGTTCCTATTGGAGTTTTGCGGCGGAATTCTCGATGGCGAGTTCCTGCCGGATCTGCACCAGCATGGCGTCGTACACCGCCTGCTGCGCCGCTTTGACGCTGCCCGTCCGCTCCAGCACCCGCTCGTAGGGCTGCCGGATGGCCGTGGCCACGTTGATTTTGGCGATGCCGCGCTGAAAGGCCGCCTGAACATAATCGGCGGAGATGCCGGTGCCTCCGTGGAGCACCAGCGGGATCCCGGCGGCGTCGCGGAGCCGCTCCAGATGTTCCAGATCAATGCGCGCGTGGGGCTTCTCCTTTTGTTTCCCGGCGGCGGAAACGGCCCCGTGGATGTTGCCGACGGCCACGGAAAGCCAGTCGGCGCCGCTCTCCCTGACGAAACGCCCGGCTTCCTCCGGCGAGGTGAAGCCGCGGCGGGAGGCGAAGAGTTCTTCATAGGGCGGCAGCGGACCGCTCTCGTGGCCGAGGACGGCCCCCAGTTCCGCCTCGATGGGGACGCCGCCCGCATGGGCGATCTCCGCCGCCCGGCGGGTGCAGGCGATATTTTCCTCCAGCGGCAGACGCGAACCGTCCACCATCACGGACTGGTAGCCCAGCTCGACGGCTTCGGCGATGAGACGGTCGAAGTCGACGCGCTGCTGATCTTCGTCGATGACGGGCAGATGGTCGAGATGCAGCCGCGTGTGTTCCGCATCCCCGCATTTGAGGTATTCGTCGCGGACGGCGCGCAGGCTTTTCGCCTCGAATTTCACCCATTCCAGGCGGGCGACCATAATCAGGCCCACGCTGTCGGCGTCGCGCAGGGCGCGGACGACGGGCTCCATCATCGGCAGATAGGGGATGTTGAAGCCCGGGATGACGACATGCGCCCGCATGGCGCGCTGGATCAATTCTTTGGTATCCGGCAGATTCATAACTTACGATTTCCTTGCAAATTCTCTGATGTTTTGTGAAAAATTCCGATAGACGGCGAACTTCTCCCGGTAGGCGGCAGCCTGTTCGGGACGGGGGCGGACCGTGCGGGTGACGGCCGGGGGCGGCATCGTTTCTCCAGTGAGCGCGCGCAGCCCCAGCGCCGCCGCGCCGCGGCAGCCCGCCTCCCGGACCTCGATGGCGGAGATCGGCAGATCCAGCACGTCGGCGCGCAGCTGCACCATTTCCGCGCTGCGGAAGCCTCCGCCCGTGGCGATGAGCTTTGAGATCCGGATGCCGCTCTCCGTGAGCAGCCGGAAGTTCAGCAGCATCTCCAGCGCGATGCCCTCTTCCAGCGCCTTGAGGATGGTCCCGCGGGTGGTCCCGAGGCGCCAGCCGTAGAGGCAGCCGGGAGTCTTTTCGTCGAAGTAAGGCGTGCCCGAGGGCGTGAAGTAGGGGAGGGCGAGCAGCCCGGTGGGTTCCCGCGGCATCTCCGCGATCAGCGCCGCGTAGTCGTTTCCGCGGTCGGGCGCCAGAGTCCGGATGAAATACTCGAGCAGATTGCTGCCCGTCAGCGAATAGGCGACGGAGGCGTATCGGTCCGGCTCGGCGAAGTCGTAGGTGCACAGGTTGTTGCGGCACAGTTCGTCGGAGAGGACGCGCCGGTCGAATACGGGCACGAAGCACTCCACGCTGCCGGCGGCGTACATCGCGCTCCCCGGCGCGGTCGCGCCGCAGCCGAAGGCCCCGATGATCTGATCGTGGCCGCCCGTGACGAGACGCACCGTCGGCGGCAGCCCGAGGCGCGCCGCCGCGTCGGGCAGGATCGTGCCGCTGACAGTTCCGGCGGGCAGTGCCGCCGCGAAACGTCCCTCCTCCAGACCGACGGCCTCCAGGAGTTCGGCGCTCCAGACGTGGCGGGTGATGTCGAAGAGCATGGTTCGCCCCGCCAGCGGCCAGCCCATGACGGGGCGGCCTCCGAGGGCGTTGGCAAGCAGATCCTCGAAACAGAGAAACCTTGCGGCGTTGTAAAAGATTTCCGGTCTGCATCGCTTCAGGTAGAGGAGCTTGGCCAGGGAGAACATCGCCGAGGGCGTGTGTCCCGTGATGCGGTAGATGCGCTCCGCTCCGAAGCCTTCGGCGAACGCCTCCATGTCGGAAGCGGCGCGCGCGTCTCCTGAAATCATCGCGGGAGCCATGATGCGTCCGGCGGCGTCCACCGGCGAAAAGGCTTCGCCCTGACTGGAGAAGCCGATGGTTTCCACCGGGTCGCCGCTGGTTTTGGCAGCACATTCGGCCAGAACGCGAAAGGATGCCTCCAGCACGTCGTTTCCGTCCAGCTCCATGGCGCCGGGTTCCGGCACGGTGTATTGATAGCGGGCGTATGCGGAGGCGATCTCCGTGCCGTCCCCGCGGAAAACGACGGCCTTTACCTGGCTGGAACCGATGTCAATACCCAGATAGCTCATGGGTTCGCTCCCGATCACAGGGCGGTCTGCCGGAAGCCGAGATAGCGGGTGAAGGCCTCGTCGACGGCTTTTTGCCAGAAGCCCGGCGTGACGCCGACATGGTGGCGGTAGCCGCCGCGGCCGATGGCATTGAGCTTGGCCTGCAGACCGGGGATGTGCGCCGCGCCGCCGCAGCCGAAGAATCCCTCGCCCAGCGGCTGGCCGGTGAAGCGCCCTTCGCCGGAGTAGTAACATAACTTGCCGTCCAGGGTGGTCATGCTGGCGAAGGTGAAGTCCATGGGGCGTATGGATCCGACATTGCAGCCGTATCCGCATCCCGCGCCCAGCGACTTGGCGAACATCTTGTGGTCGATGACACAGCCTTTGGCCGTCATCAGGCTTTGGGCGATGGAACCGCAGTGAAAGAGGATGCAGCGGTCGTCGTCGCCGAGGTAGTTGTTGTTCCAGTCCAGGCATGCGGGGGCCTGTCCGGAGGCGGCGTGGAGCGCCAGCATCGCCACGGCGTTGCACATGTCCAGTTCGCAGGCCGCGGGGATGCCGCGGTCGTTCAGCTCGCCCAGAATGACGCAGGGCGCGATTTTGACGGTCTCCTGCAGGTCGCTCCAGCAGCGCAGCCCGATCGCGGAGAGTTCATGCTCCTCCGCCAGTCGGTCGATGGCCAGCGAGACTCTGGCGAGATCGGCGGTCTTTTCCGCCGGAACCGCCGAGAAGTCGCTGTAATTCCGGAAGCGTTCGATTTTGGCCGCCAGCGCGGGGTCGTTTGACGCGATCCTGCCGACGCGCACCATCAGATCGGAGTTGTCGAAAACCTCGGTGGTGATCCCGTATTTCTGTAAAGTGACTTCGTCGAAGCGGATGGTCTTGAAGAGGGTGGGGCGGGCGCCGATGGCGCCGATGCGGCAGCGGCGAAGGGCCTTGACGATGCGGCAGACCGCCGCGAACTGCACCATCTGCTCCGCGAAGCGCGGGTCCAGCGGCGAGAGCGTGTGGGGCGGCCACGCGGTGAAGGGGATGCCGAATTGCGTGAAAACATCCATGATGGAGAATTTCCCGCAGAAGGCGTCCCGCCGGTGCGAAAAGTCCATCTTGTCCAGTTCGTCGGGATAGGCGAGGATGTAGATGGGCACACCGGCCCGGGCAAGGGCTTCGGAGGCGCCGTTTTCGTCGCCGAAGTTGGGCAGGCAGAGGATGACGCCGTCGTATTCGCCCCTGTGCTCTTCGAGGAATTTCGCGTAGATGCGCCCCTCGGCGGCGGTTTCCACGGCGCCGAAGCGGGTGGCGTCCGGCGGCAGGCTCAGCGAGTCGAATCCCAGTCCGGCCAGGACGTCGGTGACCTCCCGGCGGGCGTCCGCAATCAGCGCTTCGGGAAAGAAGCCGCGATTGCCGAAATAAAGCGCGAATTTCATTGTTTTCTCCTGTTGGGTTGTATGGGAGACGATTGTCCGAAACAGCCCGGTTTCGGACGGATGCCGTCCCGGTTGACGGGTTCACGGCACAAAATATACCGCAACGGCCGATAATCGGAATGGATTTTTTTCAGAGAGACATGGATAAACCGGCATTTTGCGCTTTTTCCCGCATTTTCGGCTGGCAGAATTCAAAACTGAAGTTACTGTAAGTTTCAGAAGCCGGTTCGGATGATTGCGGAAACAGGGAGCGGACGGTCATGCCGTGTATTTATCAGAGTGAGAAGCTGCGTGAAATCATAAGGCTGCTGCATCGCATGCTGCGCATCCGCATCACCTTTTTCGACATGCGGCAGGTGGAGTTTTCCGAGCTGAATGTCGTCGAAATGTGCGAATTCTGCCGCCGGTCGCGTCTCTCTCCGGCCTTTGACGAATTATGCCGCACCTGCGATGAAGAGCACCTGGAGCTGGCCAAGCGCGAACGCACCCTGCATATTTACCACTGCCATGCGGGACTGCTGGAGGCCATCGTGCCGCTGTATTCCGACAAAAACGAGTACCTCGGAGCCATTTTCTTCGGACAGATTGCGGACCGGGACCGGCCGCCGCCGCAGATGGACGCTCTGATGGCGGAGATCCGCCGGGCCGATATGGCGGAGATGGAGATGATGGGCAATCTGCTGAAATATCTCGGGGAGTACATCTGCGACCACGAACTCATTTCCCGTCCGCGGGAACGCTGGGCGGACAGGCTGGAAGAGTACATCGACCGGCATCTGGACGAGCCGCTGCCGATGAAGAAGCTCTCCGAACTCACGGGGTATTCGGCCTCGTTTCTCTCCCACAATTTCCGGCGGGCCTTCGGCATGACCGTAAAGAAGTACATCCGCATGAAGCGCCTGCAGCGCGCGCGGCGGATGCTGGCGGAGGGGCGGCAGGTGCGGGAGTGCGCCTTCGCCCTGGGGTATTCCGATGAATTTTATTTCTCCCGGGATTTCCGGAAATACTTCGGTTATCCGCCGAAAAATGTGAAGCGCCGGGAGGGATGCTGACCGGGCAGGCGGCATCCGGGGGGCGCCCGCATGATTTTTCGGCCCTCTGAATTTCATATTGTGAAATATCCGAAGAAATCCGGCAAGATTCCCCGATCCGTCCGGGCGGAAGAGGTTGCAAAGGCTTCCTGAACGATTATAATAATCCCGTCTTCGGATTTCAGGAGGAATATGGAACACTATGACGTCATTGTCATCGGCGCCGGAACCGCGGGCGTTGCGGCCGCGCTTCAGGCCGCTCGGGAAAACTGCCGCACTCTCCTCGTGGAACGCACCGGGCAGCCCGGCGGCACCATGACTTCCACCCGGAACTGCTGTCCCGGTTTGTTTCACGCCTGGGGTCGGCAGATCATCGCCGGAATCGGCTGGGAACTGGTGCGGGAGTGCGCCGCCCTTTCGGGGCAGGATTTGCCCGATTTCACGGCGCCGACCGATCCCCGCGAGCATTGGAAATGCCAGATCTCTCTCAATCCCGCCTGTTATGCTCTGCTCTGCGACGAAAAAATGACCTCCGCAAAGGTGGAGCGACTTTATCACGCGATGCTCGCGGAGGCCCGCTTCGACGGCCGTCAATGGCATCTGACGCTCTGCACGACCGATGGTCTGCGCCCGGTCGCCGGCGGCATCCTGCTGGACTGCACCGGCGATGCGTCGGCGGCGGCGCTGGCGGGTTTCGCCCGGGTCATCCCGGAAGAGTGTCAGCCGTCCACGCTCTGCTGCCGCCTTTCCGGTTATGATTTCAGGACGCTGGACCGGGAAACGCTTTTGAGGGAGGCCGGGGCGGCCATGGCGGAGGGGCGTCTGCGGCCGACCGATCTCAGTTGGAACGCCCGGGACTTCGGATTGCGCTTTTTGTCTCAGTACGGCGGAAACGCGAACCATCTCTTCGGACCCTCGGCCGCTTCCGCCGACGAGAGGAGCCGTCTGGAAATCGAAGGCCGGGCCTCCGTATTGCGCGCCTATCGTTTTCTCCGCCGTCAGAAAGGGCTGGAACGCCTGACCATGGAGGAGGTGGCTCCCGAGACGGGCGTCCGCGAGAGCGCGACCATCGTGGGAGAGCATCAAATCACCGCGGAGGAATACATCTCCGGCTGCGCCTATCCCGATGCGGTGTGCTACGGTTTTTACCCGCTGGACATGCACGAGAAATCCTCCGACGGGGTGAGGCCGCGCCCGCTGCGGGAGGGGACGGTGCCGCAGATCCCGCTGAGGGCTTTGATCCCGCGCGGCAGCAGAAATCTTCTTGCCGCCGGACGATGTCTGGCCAGCGACCGTGTCGCCAACAGCGCCCTGCGGGTGCAGGCGGCGGCGATGGCGACCGGACAGGCGGCCGGCGCGGCCGCCGTCGTGGCGGTGCGCACGGGGACCACGCCGCTGGAGGCGGATTTCCCCGAATTGCGGCGGCTGCTGCGGAAACA
>JAZMZH010000136.1:0-8378 GCA_045585875.1 Victivallaceae bacterium
CGGAGCGAATCCGGCTATACGGAGAGACAGCTGCGGCAGCGGGCCATAGATGCCGGCAAAGAGGTGAAGAAGTGGGGCGAACCGGTACTGCTGCCGAAGATGAACGCCCATGACCGCCGGATCATTCATGTGGCGCTCCAGGATGATCCCGAGCTGATCACGGAGAGCTCCGGCGAGGGCTCCCTCAAGCGGGTGGTGGTATCCCTCAGAAAATCCGAAGCCTGAAGTTTTTTCTGCGCCGGGAGCGCCGCTCCCGGCTGAAAAGGTCATATACATCCTGCGCGTCGGCGGAATTCGGATCGGCGGGCGGAGCAACGGCGGGGAGGGCGGATGTGAAAAAAGTTTCTCCTGCGGCGTGGGTCGGCAGTCTTTATTTCGCCGAATCCCTGCCCTATCAGATGGTCTGCGTCTTTTTCCTGCTGCTGCTGGCCAAACTGGGGTTTGACAACGCCACGGTGGCTTTTTGGTCGAGTCTGGTGACCTGGCCGTGGGCATTCAAGGCATTCTGGGCTCCGGCGCTGGATGTACGCGGATGCAAAAAGAACTGGATCGTTTTTTTTGAGATCGCCATGGGGGCGGCGCTGTTTGCCGCCATACTTCTCTGCGGTTCCGGAAATCTGCTGCTGCCGCTGTGCGGCATCTTCATGCTGACGGCGTTTATGTCCAGCTCCCACGACATTGCCGCGGACGGTTATTACATCGAGGTGCTTTCCGCTCCGGAGCAGGCTTTTTACTGCGGATGGCGGAGCACTTTTTACCGCCTCGGCACCATCGGCGTCAACGGCGGTCTGCTGGCGGCGGTGGGCTGCGCCGCCGGGATGTGCGCTTCGCGGAATCTTCCGGAAACGGCAGCCTGGCAGGCCGGTCTCGGCGCGGCCGGAGCGTGCATGATGGTTCTCGGGGTATGGCATTGGGCCATGCTCCCCGCTTCTCCCGCGGCCGGGCGCGGCGGCGGTCCGGTGCTGGCGGGGCTGTGGGAAGCCTTTGCGGCGTTTTTCCGCAAGAAGCGGGTTTGCCGGGCGATCGTTTTCATCCTGCTTTTCCGCCTTGCCGAGGCGCTCCTGGGCAAGATCTCTCCGCTGTTTCTGACCGATGATCCCGGGCGCGGCGGCATCGGTCTCTCCACCGCCGAATACGGGGTGATTTACGGCACCATCGGGGTGAGCTGCCTGATCGCGGGCGGCATCGTCTCCGGCATGGTGGTGTGCCGCTTCGGGCTCGGCAAAACGCTCTTCCCCATGGCGCTGGCGCTGAATCTGCCGGACCTCGGGTATCTGTGGCTGGCGATGTTTCAGCCGGAGAGCCGTCTGGCGATAGGGGGGATCATCGCGGTGGAACAGCTCGGGTACGGTTTCGGCATGACGGCGTTTATGCTTTACATGGCCTCCTTTGTGGAGGATTCGGGACGTTTCCGGAGCAGTCATTACGCCTTTCTCACCGGCTTTATGGCCATCGGGATGATTGTGCCGGGGATGGCGGCGGGATATTTGCAGTCTCTCACCGGGTACACCGGATTTTTCGCTCTTGTGATGGCGGCGACGCTTCCGGCCATGGCGGTGATCCCGCTGGTGAAGGGTTCCTATCGGGGAGATTTCGGCTGTGCTCCGGTCAGGTGACGGCGGAACTCCGCTTCGGGCGCCCGAGTCCGGAATGAGGCTGCCGGGGATGGATGCGGTGCGGGAGATCGCTTCCGGGCTGCGCGCCGCCGGTTATGAAGCCATGGTGGTGGGCGGAGCGGTGCGGGACATGCTGCTCGGGAACGAACCTGCGGATTTCGACATCGTCACCACCGCGAGACCGGAAAAGGTCGCGGAACTCTTTCCCGGAGCGGAGACGGTCGGAGCCGGATTCGGAGTGACGCTGGTGGGGGCTGTCGAGGTGGCCAGCGCCCGTCGGGAACGGTTTTACATGGACGGCCGTCATCCGGAACTCGTGGAATATGCCGACACGCTGGAGGAGGACGCGGTCCGGCGGGATTTCACCGTAAACGCTCTTTTGCTGGACCCTTTTTCCGGCGAGGTGGCGGATCATGTCGGGGGCGCCGCCGATCTGCGGGCGGGGGTGATCCGTACCATCGGCGACGCCGGCACCCGGTTTCGGGAGGATTATCTGCGGATGCTGCGGGGGGTGCGTTTCGCCTCCGGACTGGGGTTTGCGCTTGAATCCGCCACGGCGGCGGCGATCCGGGAGCTGGCCGGGCTGACCGCCGAACTCGCCCCGGAACGGGTGCGGGAGGAACTTGCGTCCATGCTCGTCGGACCCGCTCCCGGAAAGGCGGTCCGGATGCTGGAGGCGACCGGTCTGCTGGCTGTTGTATTGCCGGAGGCGGCCCGTCTGCGGAGCGTGGAACAGCCCCGGGAATACCATCCCGAGGGAGATGTCCTGACCCACACCTGTCTCATGCTGGATCATATGACCGCTCCGGATCCGCGGCTGGCGTGGAGCGTGCTTTTTCACGATGCGGGCAAATATGAAACCTTTTCCCGGGACGCCTCCGGGAGAATTCACTTTTTCGGGCATGAAAAAAGCGGCGCCGAAATCGCCGCGTCGGTTATGGCGAGGCTGCGGTTTTCCCGGGCGGACAGCGCGGATATCCGCCGGATCGTGGACAATCACATGAATTTCGGCATGGCCGTCCGCGAGGCCAAACTCCGGCGCAACGAAGCCGATCCGCTTTTCCCGCTGGAGCTCGAACTCAACCGTCTGGACGCTCTTGCCGGAAACGGCTGCTTCGACGGATTTCTCCGGTATCTGGACCGGCGCATCGCCGCGGCGGGCCGGGAACGGCTGCCCGCTCCGCTGATCGGGGGAGACGATCTGATCGCCGCCGGACACCGGCCCGGACCCCTTTTCAAAACCGTCCTGGAGCTGGTCTATGACGCTCAGCTGGAGGGCGGGGCGCGGACCCGCGCCGAGGCGCTCGCTCTGGCGGAAGCGGAGTGGCGGCGTCTGGAGACGGAACCGCCGGATCAGCGCTGAAACCGCGCCCGCAAGGCGGCGAATTCTCCGGCGTCGACGGCCTGCCGGATCTCTTCGGTGAGGCGCTGAAAATAGCGGGTGTTGTGGAGACTGACCAGATGCAGACCGAGAATCTCCTCCACATTGAAAAGATGCCGGATGTAAGCCCGGGTGAAATTTCGGCAGCAGTAGCAGTCGCAGCTCTCGTCGATGGGGGCGAAATCTTTGGCGAAGCGTCCGGCCTTCACCGGCATGAGCGTGCCGTCGCTTAAAAAGGCGCTGCCGTGGCGGGCCAGCCGGGTGGGCATCACGCAGTCGAACATGTCCACGCCCCGGGCCACCGCCTCCACGATCTGCCGCGGCGTGCCCAGCCCCATCAGGTAACGGGGCTTCTCCTCCGGGAGGAGGGGGGCGCTCCAATCGACGACGTCAAGCATTTCCGCCTCGGATTCGCCCACGGAGACTCCTCCGATGGCGTAGCCGTCGAAAGCCATCGCCACCAGCTCCCGCGCCGAATATTCCCGCAGATCGCGATAGACGGAACCCTGCACGATGCCGAAGAGACTCTGATTTGCCGCGAGGGGCTGTTCCCGGCTGGCGGCCTCCCAGCGCAGAGTCAGCTTCAGCGAGGCTTCGGCCTCGGCGCGGGTGGCGGGGTAGGGGGTGCATTCGTCAAAGGCCATGGCGATGTCGCTGGCGAGAGTCCGCTGGATGGAGATGGATTCCTTCGGTCCCAGAAAGAAACGGGTGCCGTCGATATGGGAGGCGAATTTGACTCCGTCCCGGGTGACTTTACGCAGCCCGGCGAGACTGAAGACCTGGAAACCGCCGGAATCGGTGAGGATCGGCCCGTCCCAGCCGATGAAATCGTGAAGCCCTCCCGCCAGCGAAATGATTTCCATGCCGGGACGGAGAAAAAGATGATAGGTGTTTCCGAGAATGATCTTCGCGCCCTGTTCCCGCAGATCTCTGGGGGAGAGGGCTTTTACCGAGCCGCGCGTCCCCACCGGCATGAATACCGGGGTCGGCACCGGGCCGCGGGCGGTTTCGAGCACGCCGGTCCGGGCGGCGGAATCCCGGTCCCGGTTCAGAATCCGGAAGTTCATCGCGAGGCTCCGGCAATGAGCATCCCGTCGGCGACGGCCGCCGCCGCATCGCCCATCTCCAGGGCTTCCGCCACCCGCAGGGCCAGTGCGAAAGCCGCACCGGGGCCGCGTCCGGTGATGATGTTTCCGTCACGGACCGCCGGGAGCTCCTCGAATTCGATGCCGGGGCAATAACGGCTTCTCAATTCCGGCGAGGGGTACATGGTCGCCCGGCGTCCGGCCAGCAGACCGGCTTTTGCCAGCACCATCGGCGCGGCGCAGATGGCGGCGGCGATCCCGCCGGAGCGAACGGTTTCGCTGATCCCGGCGATCACCCGGGGATCGTTGTAAAGATTCAGACTTCCGGGCATGCCGCCGGGGAGGAATACCGCGTCGCAGGCGGTAAAATCAGCCCCGTCGATGTTCGTGTCGCAAAGGACGGTGACGCCGTGAGAACCCGTCGCCGAATTCCCGGAAAGGGCGGCGGGAATCACGGTGATGCCGCAGCGTCTCCATAAATCAAGAGGCGCGAGGGCTTCGACTTCTTCAAATCCGTCGGCAAGAATTTCGATAATTTTTTTGGTCATGGTGCTTTTCTCCGCTGGCAAAATTTTCAATCGGTGCTATACTGTACTGCATGATGGAGATTTTTCAATCGTGAAAACAACATCTCTGCTTGAAAAATTCGTTTTATCCCTGCTGGCGGAACATGGACTGGCGCGCCGGAGCGCGGAAGCCTACGCCTCGGATATGCGGGATTTCTTTCAGCGCACCGGCCTGCCGGAAGATGCCGAGTTCACCCGCGACGACATCATCGGCTATCTCTGCGGACTCCGGGATATGGGGATGGAGACCTCCACCATCGCCCGGCGTCTGGTTTCCATCAAGATGTTCTGCCGCTGGAAAACCGACGAGAATATTTCCGAAACCGACCCCTCCGCCACCTGCAACACCCCGCACCTCTGGCACTGTCTGCCGGACATGCTCACTCCGGAGGAGGTCACCCGACTGCTGGAGGTCTTCCCGAACACCTCCAAAGATCCGCTGGCATTGCGCAACCGGGCGATCTTTGAACTGCTTTACGCCTCCGGACTGCGGGTTTCCGAGGCGGCTTCCCTGAAATTCAGCGCGGTGGACTTCGACGAGGAGACCGTGCGGGTCACCGGAAAAGGGAATAAGACCCGCATCGTGCCGGTCGGACGTCCCGCTCTGCGGATCCTGAAGCGTTATCTGGAGCTGGCCCGTCCCGCGCTTTCCGAAAAATCCCCCTCCACGCCGAATCTGTTCCTTTCCCGCAACGGACGCCCGCTCAACCGGGAACGCATCTGGCGGCTCATCAAGGACGCCTGCGTCTCCGCCGGCATCTCCAAAAACATCCATCCGCATCTGCTCCGTCACTCCTTCGCCACCCACCTGCTTGAAAACGGCGCCGATCTCAGGGTGATCCAGGAGATGCTGGGACACGCCGATCTCTCCACCACCGAAATATACACCCATGTGGACCGCACCCGACTCCTGGCCGTTCACCGGAAATTTCACCCCCGGGGCTGATATGAAGAAAACGGAAAATATCGTAGGCCGCCACTGGCGTGAAATCATCTGCCGCGGCATCGAATCCGACACTTTGGATTACAAGGCCGCTCTGGACTGGAAAACCCTCCCGCGCCACGGCAAGGCCAAATTCGTTCGCCACTGCATCGCCCTGGCCAATACCCGGGGCGGCATGGTGGTGGTCGGCGTTTCGGAGGACGAGGCCGGCAGACCGGTGATTCGCACCGGCCTGACTCCGGCCCAGGCGGCGGGTTTCGATCCCTCCACCGTGGGCGCTTTTATCAACAGCTGCGCCGATCCGCCCATCGACATGACCGTGCATCGCCCGGAGGTGGACGGCAAGATCTTCGCCGTCATCGAGGTCCGCCCCTTTGCCGCCCTGCCGCATGTCTGTACCAAGGGCATCGCCGATGAACTGAATGCCGGCGTCTTTTACATCCGCACCGCGGACGCTTCCAGCAGGCCCGCCTGCCGGGCGGGAGAGGTTCACGCCCTGCTCATCCGGGCGCTCCGCCGCCAGCGCGAGGAGCTGGGACGGATGCTCCGGGGGCTGCTGTGGGAACAGCGGGACGGCGACACCAGGAGCGCCGAGGACCGTTTCGAGGAGCAGGTGCTCCACGGCCGGGGATTTTTCCGGCGAAAAGTGCCTGCGGACAGCCGCAAACTTTATGTGGAGACGGCTGTCCGGCCGGACTCCTGCCGGGAAGACCGCTTTCCCCGGCGGACGCTGCGGGAGATGATCTCCATACTCGCCTCCGCTTCCCAGTGGTATCCGGTCAACACCGCGATCCGGCATCTGGATGCGGCGGCGCCCGTATATGAGGAACTGACCTGCTCCGGACTGTACTACTGCATTGCCGGCGTCTCCGGCGAAAAGGAGGCGGCGAGGGCGATCGCCGACGGCATAAGCCGGGGAATCGTCCTGCTCAAGGATTGCGACGGCCAGGTGGGCGTGACGGTGAGGCTCCTGCCGGGAGGTCGGGACGAGGATCAGCCGGTGCGCCTCGGCGGAAAATACGCGAAACCGGAGAATCTCGCAGTCACCCGCTGGGATTCTCCGGTCGGCTGGCTTGCCGATCCGGGACGGGCCGCCGGAGAAATCACCCATGCGCTGATGGAGAAATTCGCTCCGCGGCCGCGTTCAGGTCCGGACGCCGATTAATGATGGTGATGGTCCTCGACGTAGCTTGAGAGCCATTCCGAAACGAAATGCTGATTTTGCGCTTCGGTGCCGTTGCCGATGGTTTCGGAGAACTTGTGCCGGGAGACATGGCCGTCGGCGAAGAGATAGTTGGCTCCGTTGCCGTGACGGTCGGAAGCGATCATGTCCTCCCAGTCGTCCGGTTCGACCATGGCGGGATAGCACTGGTGGGTGTAGGCGTTTCCGCTCGCGTCCTCGCCGCGTTCGCTCAGGACCACCCTCCGGCTGGTCGCCGTGGACGAAACCTGCCTGCCGAAGGAGAACATGGCATTGATCACATAACTGACGATGACATCTTTCTGATATTTGCCGTCAGCCGGGCAGCGGAGAAAGTCCGTGGAGTAATTGTAGTCATTGACCAGCGGCGTGAACCACTGAGGATCTCCGGGCGCATCACTGGGATCGGCGAAGGTTCCTGTGTGAATGACCGGGAAACGATCGTCCCAGTCATGGCTGTAGAGCGTGAGCGCCAGACCCGCCTGCTTCATGTTGCTGGCGCACTTGATGGCCTGAGCCGAAGCCCGGGCTTTGGAAAGCGCCGGCAGCAGCATACTTGCGAGGACGGCTATGATCGCGATCACAACGAGGAGTTCTATAAGGGTAAAAAGGGTACGTTTCATCTTAAGATTCCTTTTCGGAATGTTTTCAGTTGAGTTTGCCGGTCCGGCGTTTTTGCGGCGGACCGGAGGCTTGAGAGATGATCCGTCCGACCCGCAATGAGGATTCGCCTGCCGGGAAATCGGATGACAGGGGGGCGAAGCGCGGGTCAGATACGGATCCCGGATTCGGGCGGGGCCCGGGGATTGCCGGAGGAGATTTCATCGCAATCGACGGCGGCGGATGTGCCGGGCCGGATTTTTTCGGCGGCGGCGGCAATCGCGATCCGCCCGAAAGTCTCCGGAAGCTCGGCGGCGAAAACGCTTCCTGAACAGCACGGACAGTAGCTGCCGCTGAAATCAAGCCACCGGGAATAATCGTGAATATCGGCGGCTCCCAGCCGGTATTCGGTCCGGGTGTGATGCGTGAAAACACTCCGACCGCAGGCGTCCGCCGCCGGTGCGACGGAGTGAAAGAGCAGGTGCAGACCGCTCTGGCCGCAGAGGGCCAGCACCAGCATCAGCACGGAGAGCCTGAAAGTGTTGCGATTTTTATCCATGGCGCTTTAATATAACACTGCAATGGCGATGATGCAACTTTTCGAATGAAGAATTACTTTTTCCCGTCGCTTTTGGGCGTTTTGTCCAGTTATTGGATGCCTGTCAGGTACATTTACTGCTCAACCCGATTCCCGGAAATCACACTGTTATGTCATATTGTGCTATCCTTTTGTCAAATCGCCATTGACAAATCGGTCAAATTGAAGTATAATATAGATGTGTACAAAAGATTGTGCCGTTGCGGCCGATCGCCTGAGCCTGCTGGGCGGCAGCGATTTGCCGGTTCGCGCCGCCCGGGCGCCGGCGGAAAGGCGATTTTGAAGAAAAGAAAGGATTCGGCCTATGGGATCGGATTGAAAAAAGCATGAAACAGGTTGTGAAAAGTCGCAAAAGGTCGTCAAAAATGAAATTGTCCAAACCAGAATC
>JAZMZH010000137.1:0-32791 GCA_045585875.1 Victivallaceae bacterium
GTTACGATCCCCGGGTCTGCCGGCTCGAGGGCGAATACCTGATGACCTGGTGCAACGGTTATCAGTACTATCCCACCATCGGCATCGCCAAAACCGCGGATTTCAAGACTTTTCATCAGCTGGAAAACGCCTTTCTGCCCTTCAACCGCAACGGAGTGCTCTTCCCCCGCCGGATCAACGGCAAATACATGATGCTCAGCCGTCCCAGCGACAACGGACACACCCCCTTCGGCGACATCTTCGTGAGCAGCAGTCCCGACCTGAAATACTGGGGCGAACACCGGCTGGTGATGAAGACCTGCATGCCCTGGGAATCCACCAAGATCGGCGCGGGTCCCGTCCCCATCGAGACCGACGAGGGCTGGCTGCTCTTTTACCACGGCGTGCTGACCAGCTGCAACGGCTTCGCGTACCAATGGGGAGCGGCGCTGCTGGACCTGGACGATCCCAGCCGGGTCATCGCCCGCAATAAGAGCTACCTCATGGCGCCGCGCACGATTTACGAGTGCATGGGAGACGTACCCAACGTCACCTTCCCCTGCGCCGCTCTCGCCGACGCCGCCACCGGCCGCATCGCCGTCTATTACGGCTGCGCGGACACTGTCACCGGACTGGCCTTCTGTTATCTGGACGAGGTCATCGACCACATCCGGCACAAATAGTCTCCGGGCTCTCCGGCGGAGGCCGTCTCCGCCGGAGCCTTGACAGATCAATCATCCGAAAAGCGTAAAAAAGGATATTGCAATCATGCTGATCGACATGCCGGTTGAGGAATTGAAAACGTATCAGGGCAGTACGCCCCGGCCCGACGATTTCGATGCGTTCTGGGACGCTTCGCTGGCGGAATCCGACGCTCTGCCCATGAACGCCGAACTCATCCCGGCGGAGTTTCAGGCACCCTGCGCCGACTGCTGCGACCTCTTCTTCGACGGCACCGGAAATTCCCGGATCCACGCCAAACTCCTCCGTCCGAAAAACGACACCGGCAAACATCCCGCCGTCGTGCAGTTTCACGGCTACGGCGTCGATTCCTGGGACTGGTGCGGCAAACTCATGTACGTCGCCTGCGGATACACCGTGGCGGCGCTGGACTGCCGCGGCCAGGGCGGCCTCTCCGAGGATCGAAACCCAGTCCGCGGCAACACCCTCAACGGACATATCATCCGCGGCCTCGACGAGCCCGACCCCCGGAAACTCTACTACCGGAACGTCTTTCTGGACTGCGCCCGCCTGACCCGCTTCGTCATGAATATGGAGCATGTCGATCCCGCCCGGGTCGGCGTCACCGGCGTCTCCCAGGGCGGCGGGCTCACCCTCGCCTGCGCGGCGCTGGTGCCGGAGGTGAAGCTGGCCGCGACGGTATTCCCGTTCCTCTCGGACTACCGCCGGGTCTGGAACATGGACCTGGCCGTCGGCGCCTATGGGGAGCTGAAGGAATATTTCCGCAATTTCGATCCCAATCACCTCCGGGAGGAGGCGGTCTGGACCCGCCTCGGCTACATCGACATTCAGAATCTCGCCCCCCGCATTCGGGCGAAAGTCATGATGCAGACCGGACTCATGGACACGACCTGCCCGCCCTCCACCCAGTTCGCGGCCTACAACAAGATCCCGTCGGAAAAAGAGGTGCTCTTCTTTCCCGACTACGGACACGAATGGACCAAGGGCCATGACGACAATATCTTCCAATTCATGATGAAACTTTGAATCCGGCATAAGGAACTTGAAAGATGTCAAAAGTGAATTTTCCGGGCGATTCCACCTGCTTCGGCTACCACACCGATCTTCACCTGTGGATGGGCGACAGGGGCGCGGGCGACCACGCCCTGCCCGACGAATTGGAGAAAAGCCTCCGGATCGTGAATCCGGACTGGGTGCAGGTGGATTCCAAAGGCCATCCGGGCGTGGCCTCCTTTTACAGCAAGGTGCCGGATGCGACCGTCTGCGACACCCTCTCCCATGACGCGGTGGCCGCCTGGCGCGAAGCCGCGGACCGCCTGAATCTGCCCCTCATCTGCCATTATTCCGGCTTCATCGACATGTCGGCGGCCCGCAAACACCCCGAATGGCGGGTGGTCCCCTCTCAGGACGACGGCTGGACTCCGGAGAGCGACCATTGGTATCTGTGCGTGATGTGCCCCCGCTCCGAATACTGGGACAAGCTCATGATCCCCCAGCTTCTGGAACTGCTGAAGGTCTATCGCGCGGACGGTTTCTGGATCGACGGCGACGCCTGGGGTTTCCACGGCTGCTGGTGCCCGAAGTGCCGGGCGGAATTCACCCGCCGGACGGGCATCACGGACATCCCCCTGAAACCCGGCGATCCGCACCACGGGGAGTGGTGGCAATTCCAGTTCGACAGCGTCACGGAAACCATCAAGAAGTACACGGCGGCCGTCCATGCGGCGGATCCCGACGCCAGAATCTGTTCCAACTGGTTTGATTCCTTGAAATACCCCCTGGTCGGCAAAAACGCCGACATCGGACTGGACTGGCTCAGCGGAGACGCGCTGCCGATTTTCCCGCTGGACGATCAAATCCTGAATCTGCGGACCGAGGCGCTCTGGATCGCCAACCGGGGCAAAAGCTGGGACCTGATGAGCTGGCCCCAGCTGGGATCGCCGAATTACTATCCGAAGCCCGTGGACATGATCTGTCAGGAGGCCGCGCACGTCGTCGCCGCCGGAGGCCGTTATCTCTTCTGCGAGGGCGGGGGCGGCATCCGCACCTCCCAGCAGATCGACTGGCGGCTGAAGCGGCTGGCCAAAGTCGGCGATTTCGTCCGCGAGCGGGCCCCCTTCTGCCGCGGCGCGGAACCGGTCCGTGAAACGGCGCTGCTCTATTCCGAAAACACGCCCTTCTGCACGCCGAACTCCGTCGCCCGCGAAACCGCCACGATCAACCCCGCCATGGACTGCCTGACCGGATGCCTCTACAATGTGGACATCCTGAACGAAGAGGCGCTGCTCCCCAAGATCGGAACATTCAAGGCCGTGGTGCTGGCTCAGAATCTGCCGCTCTCCTCCCAGGCCGTGCAAAAGATGAAGGATTATGTCGAACACGGCGGCGCCCTGCTGATCTGCGGCGTGGAGACGATGAAATCCTTCGGCCTCGACTACCTCGGCATCCGGGAGATGGAGACGGAGACAAAATGCCCCTACGCCGGGATGCCATGGTCCTTTGTCGAAAAGAAGGACGACACCCCGCTCTATTTCCTGAGCGACAGCGACGACGGAGTATTCCCCGTCACTTCCGCCCAGTGGGGGCTCCTGAAAAAACTCGACCCCGCCGCGCAGCCCCTGGAGCATATTTTCGACAACTACATCCGGGAAAATTCCCGGGTCGATCTGCCCGCGGCCGTGATGACCCGGCACGGCAGAGGCTCCGTGATCGCGCTCCCCTGCGATTATTTCGCCGCCTACGCCAACCATTACTATCTGCCGGAGGCGCGGAAGTTCGCGGGCAGACTCATGAAACGGCTCATCCCGCTCCGGGACATCGAGGTGGAGGCCCCCTCCGTCATCGACGTGATCTTCCGGAAAAAGGACGGACGCCTCCTGGTGCATCTCATCAACCGGAGCACGGGCTCCGCGACTTCGCCGGGCAAAAAGGCCATCGACGAGATTCAGCCGGTCGGGCCGATCACCCTGACCTTCCGCCTCGAAAAGGCCCCGGCGCAAGCCCTGCTGCTCCCGGAGAATACACCTCTGGAGATCCGGTGGGACAAGGACGCGAAAACCGCGGTCGTGCGGGTGCCGTCGGTGCGGATTCACAGCGCCGTCGCGCTCTCCGCCGCGGAGTGAGGACGCCAAAAGGAGAACCTAAGGATTGTTATGAAAAATAAGCTGTTGTTTTCCCTGGCGGTGGTCGGATTCTGGGTTACGGGGACCGTGGGCCAGATATTTTTCCACCTGAGCAGCGTCACGCCGGAACATCATTGGCTTTATTTCATCCTCGGCTGCATCACCTCGCTGGGAACTTCGGGGGCGGCAATGCTGGCCTTCGCATTGATGAAAAATGCCAACATCGTTTCCCTGCTGCTCTACGGCTGCTCCTTCATCGTCGGACAGATCGCCATGTGGCTGTGCTTTCACTCCGCGCTGACCATGTGGCAGATGATCGGTATCGGCATCATCATTATCGGGACCATCATGGGTACAACGGGCGGGGAGCGGGAAAAATGAGCATGGCTTTGCTTTTTTATCTCTTCATGGTTTATATCACGCAGATACTTGCGGTGGTGACCATCCGATACGGCGGACGCGCCCCGGCACGAAAAATGAAAATCACGTGCTTTATCGTCAGCAATGTCATATCGATCACAAGCATGTATTTTTTCGTGCCCGTCTTCGGCGCGCTGCCGAATAACGCCAACCTGGCCGCGGCGCTGATCTCGGGCGGGGCTTTCGTCGCCTGTCAGCTCGGTTTGTGGGCGGTATTCCGCAGCAGGCTCACCAAGGTGCAGCTTGCGGGGATCGCGCTGGCCGCCGTCGGGCTGTTCATGGCGGCCCTGGCGGCATGAAATCCCCCCGGGGCGCGCAGACCAGGGAAAAAGGATCATAAGCGACCTCCGATGTTTCGGAGACAATATGACCCCGTTTTGTGCAAATCGAAATTTGCACAAAACGACAACTTCCCGAGCGCTCCGCCAAACGCCCCGGAGCGCTGCCGCGAGGCGAGACCGTCTCAGATCCTTTCCGCAAGGATCCGGTCGAAGTTTTCCGCGAGGATCGGCGTCAGCTCCGCGTCCGGCACCGGCATCGAGAGAAACGCCCCCAGCTCGTAGGCTTCGTTGTGCGGCCCCGCGTCGCTGCCGAAAAGCAGACGGCTTTTGTCGATCCGCGTGAAGAGATCGCACCAGGGAGTGTGACAGCAAAAGGCCGCGCAGTAGTCCAGGTAGACGTTGGGCGACTGCTGCGCCAGTTCGAGGCTCAGGGGCCGTCCCGCGTCGTCGCCGCCGGTATGGCCGAGGATGAATTTCGCGTGGGGATAGCGGGGCATGATCCGGCGCAGCGATTCCGCTTCCAGCCCCCATGTGTGCATGAGGATCGGCAGATGATGCTTCTCGGCATATTCCCAGACGGCATTGTAGCGCGCGTCGTCGTAGGGGACATGCCAATAACTTGCCAGCAGCTTGAAGCCGACGAAGAACGGATCGCTGAAAAATCCGTCGAGCACCTTTTCCGTGAGTTCCTCCGCGTAATGCGGATTGAAGACGAAGTAGCCCATGAAACGTCCCGGATGGCGCTGCGCGAGGCGCGCGGTTTCGCGGTTGCCCTCCACGGGATCGCCCATCAGCGCCTGTTCCCCGATCAGGCAGATCTTTGAGATGCCGTGGCGGTCCATGAATTCCGCCATGTGATCCACCGTCTGCGCCGGATCGCTCTCCCGGATCACCCAGCCGCGGGTCACCGGGCCCTCAATGTGGGTGTGGAGGTCGTAAGCCTTTACCCCGGTGATCGGCTTGCCCGCCTTGAAGGCTTTCCAGAGCGGCTTGTCGGCGAAGTCGGGCTCGTGCGCAAGTTTGCGCTCCGCCGGGGCGATGCCGAGAAGATTCTCCAGATTGCCGTGGGCGACCGCTTCCCGCTCCTCCCCGGAGAGCTTCGCGTGGGCAAGCGCCGCGATCGCCGCCCCGTACTGCGCCGTATGCCCGAAGCCGAAGAAGATACGGTCGATCCCGAACTCGTCCTTCACCAGCTCCATCGTGTCGCGCATGTGCAGCCACGAAATGTCCAGACCGACGTTGGGCCGCCGCCACATCAGATCGAGCATCCGGTGAAATCCTCCCCACATCGATTTGCAGATCACGAAGTGACATCCGGGGCACTTCTCCGCAAGGGATTCGATGTCGTAAACGAGATCGGGAGCGGTGCCGTAGCAGTTGTCCGTGAAGAGCACCGGCTTCAGGTCGTCAAGGGCGAGCAGGATGCGCTCGAGCTCCCGGACGCGGAAGCGGGAGAGCTGCGGATCGATGAAAAACGCCCGATGGCCGGCGAGCATCTGCTCCCTGATCCAGTCGAGCGTGCCGTATTCGTAGTAATCGGTCGGCGTCAGCACCCAGGCCGGGAAGAGGCGATCCCGGTACGGCCGGAGTGTTTCAAGCAGACGCCTGTTGCCGTTGACCGGCGAATAGTCCGTCGCCTCGGCGGAATAGACGAGGGCGCGGTCGATGCCGAGATAATCCAGGTGCTTCAGCAGGCTCTCCGGGGTGGGGAACTCCGGCGTCTCGTAGGCGCCGCGTCCGATTTTGATCGGGGTTGCGAAATAGTTCATGGCGATTTCTCCTTGTTTTTTTCCGAAGCGTGCTTTATCGCAAAATCCATTTCAGAGGGGCGATGGTGACGCAGTAATCCTCCAGGCCGGGGATCGTCACATCGTGATCTCCGTCGCGATATACCGATCTTGTCCGGGTTTCCCAGAGGCAGGGGATGCCGATCGGAGAATCGTGATCTCCTCCCGGAAGCTCGATGTAGGTGAAATCGGGATTGTCGGCCATCGCCGCGGCGAACCTCCGCGACTGCGCGACGGGCATCAGTTCATCCCGCGTGCCGTGGGCGAGATAGATGGGGATCCCGGCCAGAGCCTCCGGGTGGAAGAGCGGGGAGTGGGCGCGGTAAAGTTCCGGACGCTCCTCCGGCGTCCCGCCGTAAGCGGCCTCGATGCAGTCCGCGATCCGCTTCAGCACCGGCACTTCCGACTGACCGGCGCGGCAAAAGGGGATGTAGGAAGCAAGGTCGGTGACCGCACCCCTCGCCACGACGCCGGATACATTCTGCGGCCTCAAAGCCGCATAAATGAGGTTGGAGGTCCCTCCCATGGAGGCGGATTCAAAGAAAAAACGCTTCGCGCCCCAGCGGTCGCGCAAAAAATCCAGGATCGCGTCCATGTCCTCGACCGCGGCCGGTCCCATCCAGGCGTTGTCCCTCAGATTCGGCGTGACGATTCCCATGCCGAGTTTCAGATATGCGGTGAGCTGCACACCTCGGACGTCCTGACGCAGATAAAGCTGCGTCTCGTGACTGCCGTGACCGTGTATCACCACCATCCAGTCGCCCCTGCCGTCGGCGGGCGGGTGAACGAGCGCCGCATCCCCGAATCCGTCCGCGCAGGAGCGGTACTCCAGACGGTATGTATCCGGCGGATATTCCCCGCCCGTGATGTTGGTCAGCACTGTGTCCTTAAGTTCGCCCGGCATTTTCCACTCCCCGGTTGTTTTTTTTCAGATTGACGGCTTCGTTTTCAAATAATTTAGATCGGCCGCGACGGAATTGCAAAAAACAGAATGTGAACAATCGGGACAAAAAATGTGGATAAAACGCACTTTTACTTGCAAAAAAGCGTTTTCCGCTGTATTTTAAAGGCGTTCCCTTTCCGGATCCCGCGTCGTGTCGCCGGACACGCCGAAATCCTCAACGCAACCATCAGCAAGGCAAGTTTTTATTATGAAATACGGTGAATTTCTCTCCGCCCCCGGCGGTTTCCGGATCCATGAGGCGGATCTGGTGCGCCCCTGGCACTACCTGTACACCAACGACCACATCATGCTGAAAGTCAATCAGCGGGGCCCGGTGCTGGCCCAGGCGCAGCCGCCCTGCGGCGTGGTGCTCTTCAACACCTCCCGGGGCAACCAGGAGGCCCCGTGGCAGCTCTTCATCGAAACCGACCGGGGCGTGCTGACCGCCTTTCCGTCGGCCGCCAACGCCGATCTGCGCACCGGATTTTCCTGCACGTTTCTGCCGGATCGGGCGGAATACTCGCTCCGGTACGGAGAAGTCGAAGTGCTGACGACGCTGGGGATTTCCGAACAGGAGACCGGATTCTGGATGCGCAGCCGGATCCTCAATCACGGTGCCGCCCCCCTGCGTTTCCGCTGGCTGGCGGCGTGGCGGGTGCTTTTCGCTCCGCCGGTGATGGCGCCCTGGGACATGCCGGAGGCATATCACAGCGCATATTTCTTCAACGATCCGTTCAACGCGGTGTATGTGGCGAAACGCGATCCCGCAGGCAGCGACGCCGGGCGGGGAGGCTGTTTCATGGCGGTATCCTTTGACGCGGCGGAGGCGGAACCCCGTTACCGGGAATTCTCCGGCTACGGCGGCATGAGCCTGCCCGCGGCGCTGCATCATCCGATGCCGGAGACCGTCCCCGGGCTCCGTTTCGGCCAAGTCCCCCCGGAGCGGCACAATGTGGGGAGCGAATGTGTCGGCGCGATGCGCAGCCGACGGCAGGAAATCCCGGCGGGCGGAGAAGCGGAAATGTCCGCATCGCTGGTCTGTCATCAGACCTCGGCGGAGCCCGCCGTGCGGCGGGGGCTGGAGGCGGCGCAAAGGCTGCTGACCCCGGAGGCACAGCGGAGCGCCATGCTGGACATGCAGAGGATTTTCCGTGAATGTTCCGGAGCGATCCGGTACGAACTGCCGGACAGGCAGCTGGAAAACTTCCTGAATTACTTTCTGCCCTGGCATCTGTACTGGGTGAAAAAACTCGACCGGGGCTGGATGAGCGGCATGCGGGGCACCCGGGATTCGGCGCAGGATTTCTCCGGGGTGGGTATCTTTGATCCGGATGCGGCCGACGAGATGCTTCTGCAGATTCTGAGCTGTCAGAAGTCCGACGGCTCCTTTTTGCGCCAGTATTCCGCGGCGGGGCCGGAGGGGAAGCATGACGCCCGGGATTATGTGGATTCCGGCTGCTGGGTGCTGGAACTGCTCTACGACTGCATCCGGCGGCGAGGCGACGATGCCATTCTCAAACGGCGGACGCGTTTCCTGGAAACCCCGGAAACCTCCACCGTGGCGGAACACGCGGAGCGGGCCCTGCACTATTATCTCGCGCCGGAAAACCGCGGCGTGCACGGCCTGATCCTGATCCACGAGGGCGACTGGAACGATTCGCTGAACAACGCCGGACTGCTGGGCCGGGGCGAATCGGTGATGGTGAGCTGTCAGGTCGCGTGGCTGCTGTCGGTCCTCCACGAGGTCTTTCCCGCACGGCGGGAGGAGTTCGCCGCCGCCCGAAAGGAACTGATCGCATCCCTGCGCAAATACGCGCTGAACGGCGAGGGGTTTCTCTCCGGAGTCTATACGGACGGGGATTTCTGGCTCTTCTCGCCCGAGGACCCCGACGGAGTCCGGCGGATCAATTCGGTGGTCAACTCCTGGGGCGTGATCGCCGGAGTTTTCACGCAGGAGGAGCTGCCGACGGTCTTCGGACACCTGCAATCCCTGCGCGGCCCCTGCGGCTACCGGCTCTTTTATCCGCCGCTGGGCAAAAAGAAGATCCCATTCGGAGGGCGACTCTCCACCGGCGACACCGCGCCGGGATTGTTTGAAAACGGGACCGTCTACAATCACGGCAGTCAGGGCTTTCTGCTGCGGGCGGCGGCGGCGGCCAAACAGTGCGGCATGATCGAGGACATCCTGCTCTGCGCCCTGCCCTACGATCAGCAGCGGCATCCGGCGGACACCGCCCTGAGCGAACCCTACGGGATCGTGAATTACTACCGGGAAACCGCCGACGCCATGGGCGAGGGAGGTCAGCCCTTCATCTCCGGGACCGTCAGCACGCTTTACCGGGCGGTATTCGAGGGGATTCTTGGGGTCGACGTTCACAAAGACGGCATAAGAGTCTCCCCTGCCCTGCCGGAGAGCTGGCAGCACGCCTCCTGCGAATTCCGTCACCGCGGCAAAACCTGCCGGGTCAGAATCACCCGGGGAAGCGACGGCCGATGCACGGCCGTCCTTGAAGAGTGAGAATTCCGGACCGGGCTTTCACTTCTTGGCGAAGCGACGGGTGATTTCCGCGATCCGTCTGCCGTACCGGGAAGCGGTTTCCAGATCCCCGGCGGGGGGAGCGTCCGGAACTTTGACCTGAAAACTGGAGGCCATCACCCCGAGGGAAGCGCTGTTGCGGTTCAGCGCCCGTGAGGAGGGTCCCTCCACGCTCCCCGGGGAATTCGGCTCGTTGGCGCCGGCGAGGTCGGTCACGCCGCACCAGATCATCCCCATCTGCATGGCGAAGACCACCAGCTCCTGCATCGTCATGAGCTTGTCGCCGCTGAAATTGGACGAATTGGTGAAGCCACCGGCGATCTTGTCGCACCATGTCCGGTTGAACCAGCGTCCCGCCGCCGCCTCCATGAAGTGCTTCATTTCACTGGCCGCCGACCCCATGTAGGTGGCGGAGCCGAAAATGATCGCGTCCGCGGCATCCAGTTTTTCCAGCGCCTTTTCCGCCTCACCGGCCGTGTAAAGTTCCACCATCGTGTCGGCGACGGCGGAAGCGCCGGAGGCGACATGCTCCGCCAGCAGTTTCGTGTGCCCGTAACGGGAGGCGTAGACAACGGCAATCCTCTTCATCTTGAATTCATCCTCTTTTCGGGCGCGGTTCGTTCCGGCCCTGTCTTATCATAATCCCGTTTCCGGAAATGTCAAGTCCGCTGCCGCCATTTTCCGCCGCCTGCGCCTGCGCCGGAGCAGCCCCGCCTCAGATGACGGCAAATGAGGCGGAGCCACCGGTTACCGGCTCATCCACTCTCTCTCAAAGGCCAGCAGAAAGGCAGCCTCCGCATCCAGCGCGGCCTCCGAGGTGTCCGGGATCAGATCGCGCCAGACCTTGATGTCGCGTCCGACCTCCCCGCCCATGGTCGGAAACGGCTCGGAGATGATCCGCCCCTGATAGCCGATCTCCTTCAGCGCGCCGAAAATTTCCCCCCAGTCGAGATGGCCGCGGCCCGGAGCCGTGCGGTTGTTCTCCCCCGTGTGAAAGCTGGTGAGCCGATCCCCGACCAGCCGGATCGCATCGCCGATCGAGGTTTCCTCGATATTCATGTGATAGGTGTCCAGCAGCACGCCGATGTTCGGACTGTCGATGTCCCTCACATAGGCGAGAGCTTCGGCGGCGGTGTTGATCACGCAGGTTTCAAAGCGGTTGACCGCCTCCACGCAATAGGTCACGCCGCAATCCTCGGCGACTTTGATGATTTCGCGCATGCTGTCCTTGCTGCGTTCCACAATCGCGGTCTTGTCGTTGACGATATAATCGGGCGAACCCCACCCGGCATAGCTGACGCCGGAGAGCAGCACGCCCTCCATCCGGCCGATCCGGCGGACGATCTCCTGCAGATACCGGATGCCTCCGCGCCGGACGGATTCATCCGCCGAAGAGACGTCGTAATGCGGATCCAGGCCGAGGCTGTAGGTCAGTTCGATCCCGCAGTCGTCGGCGAGCTTTTTCAGCGAAAGCATGTGTTCTCCGGTCATTTCCAGCAGCGGCTGCGCCTGAAATTCCAGTACGTCGAAGCCGATTTCCGCGGCCTTGCGGATGTATTTGGCATGATCCGCCGCCCAGTTTTTCTCCCAGAAATTCATGAAGATTCCGAATTTGTTCATGATGTCACCTGCCCTCTCTCCATTGTTTGCGTATTTCTTCCAGCCCCGGCTGAACGGGATCGAATTCCAGATTGTCGATGAAGCGGACCGCTTCGCAAAGCACGGCGGCCCATCTGCCGTAGGTGCCGGCGACATGGTGAATATAGGGGCCGTAGATCAGCTTTTCCTCCCACAGCGGCCAGTCGGGCACCTCCATATAAACGTACGTCCCTTTGTTGTAGGGGCCCGGCACGGCCCTGCCTTCGCCGCAGAGCAGCGAATATCTGCCGCGAACGCCGTCGAACCGCGCAACGGTCAGATCGCCGGATTTCAGCGCGCAGTTGGCCGCGCCCTCCGCATGGCTCGGCAGGACGAAATGGCGGTCAATCGTATAAGCGCCCTCCGCCAGCGCCGCCGGGAAGGGGCCGCAGTGCCACAGGAGTTCGGCATTGTCGTTTTCCGGATGCCGGATCGTGAGGTCGGCGAAGAATGTCGGTTCGCGGAAATGCGTGCATCCCTGCAGCAGGATCGAAGTGAGAGCGCCGTGAATATCCGTTTCGCATGCCATCGGCAGTCCCTGCGCGGTCAGTTCGCCGTGAACGAAGCACGGGCAGAATCCCAGCTCGTGCTGGAGCTGATCCCAGCATTGCACCGCGACGGCGTCGAGGCGTTCAGCCTCCGCCCAATGCCGGATCGCAAACTCAAACGCCGCCAGGCGGAGCGGCAGATCGGCGGAAACCCTGCTGAAATCCGCGCGGGCGGTCATTTCCGCCGCCCGGGCCCTGATCGCGTTGTTCGGGGTGCTGATGTACTGCCGGGCTTCCGTCGCCAGACTGCCGATCTCCCGCGGGACGATCTGCGTGCCGAATTTCTCCAACAGCTCTCCCTCGTTAACGATCACCGAATAAAAATCGCGCGGGCGGGAGGAGAGCTGCCCGATCCGCGCCTGACGGAAATGACGCACGCAATCCGCCGCCCGCAGAAAATTCACGAATCCCTTTTCAAAGACGGGGGTATCCGGCCGGGAACTGACGATGTACGAAAAAGGGATCCCGAACCGCTGAAATACCTTGGAGGTCGCAAAGAGTCCGCACTGGGAATCCCGGAGGCGTTCTCCGTCGGGCAGCGGCGATTCGTCGCGGGGCCCCCAGAGCAGAACCGGTTTCCCGATCCGTTTCGCGGCCAGGGCGACGGCGTCCTCCGTCCCGAAATTGCAATGGGGGATAAAAACGCAGTCCGCACCGCTGCGTGTGAAAAGCTCCGCGGCTTTTTCCGCATCTTCGATCCCGCGGAGCAGTCCCTCCTCGTTGACGCCCTCCAGATCGACGATATCGCAGTCGGGAGCCAGAGTCCTGATTTTGGCGGCGATCCGTTTTTTGTACTCCAGCGCATCCTCCCGGGAAAAAAATTTCCGGCGAGTCGGCATAAAGCCGATTTTGAATTTCGGATCCATCATGTTTTACCTCGTTTTCTGCGATCCATTCAATATTGACACGTGACAACATATTACTATAGCACAACCTTTACACGTGTCAAGACAATTCCGGAAAAATTTGCAAAAGGGATTGAACGGTGATACATTAATCATGCCGGAGCTGCGACGGCGGCAAACTCAACACGGACGGAAAGATGGTTACGATCGGAGAAATCGCAAAGCAGGCGAATGTTTCACGCTATACGGCCAGCAAGGTGCTGAACGGAGACACTACAGTGCGGGCCGCCACCCGCGAGAAAATATTCGCAATCTGCGACGCTCTCGGCTATCTTCCGAACCTCAATGCGGTGCATCTCGTCCGGCGGAAAAGCACCCTGATCGGTCTGATCGTTCCGTACATCACCGACGGCTTTTACTCCTCCCTGATTGAAAAGCTCGAAAGGCGGATCCAGGCGGAGGGACACATGCTGATCTACCGTTCCAGCTACAACGATGCCGAACTGGAGCGAAACGCCATCCGTCAGTTTCTCTCCCTGAATGTCTGCGCTCTGCTGATCGTCCCCGTGGTCGAGGCTCCGGATGCGGAAACGCACCGTCTGGCGGCGAAAAATGTTCCCGTGCTTTATCTTGACCGTCCTTTTTCCGAGGAGACCTACTGCGTTCTGAACGACAACTTCGACAGTGCGCGGCAGATGACGGAACATCTTCTCTCCCGGACGCGCCGTCTGGCGTATCTGGACAGTTTCTACGGCTCCGCCAATCCGACCGCCGCGGATCGCCGCCGGGGCTATGAAGCGGTGATGAAACGGCACAAACTGCCGCCGGAAATCATTTCCGCGCGGGATTTCCCCGCCACGCAGGACAATGAGGATTATGCGTATGAGGTGATGATGGACTTTTTCCGGTCGGGCCGCTCCTGCGACGGTCTGTTTTGCGTGACGGATGCCGCGGCCTTCGGTGCGGCCCGTGCGGTGCGGGAAAACGGACGGACTCCCGGCGTGGATTTTTTCATCGGCGGCCATGACAATCTCCGGTTCAGCGCCTACGCCAATCCTCCGATCACCACGATGGAACAGCCGCAGGAAGCGATCTGCCGGACGGCGGTGGAACTGCTCTTCCGGCGCTTGAAGGGAACAAATCCCAGGAAGCGCCGGTATGTTTTCCCCGCCTCGCTGATTGTCCGGAAATCCGGATGATTCTTACGGATATCGTCCCGGAAGGGGCTCCTATCTCCGCGGCCAGTTTTGCCGCGGCCTGTCCGGTGGAAATACACGTACCCATGTCCCTGGCGGAACCGTTGGCGCCGCGGCAGGCCCGCGACCTCTCCGCCTCTGCCGGGAGAACAGCGGGATCTCCCGGGCCACACGGCGCGAAGCGACGAGCACGAGCAGCGCAGATGCTTCCGGCATCGAGCAGCGCAGGGCAACCACCCCCAAGCTCAGGAGGCGCGCGGGCGGCGGTTTGCCGCCGCATGAGCGCAAGCGGGAGGGGTGCGACGATGTTTTGCCGGGAAACCCGTTTCCCAGGCAAAAAAAATCGGAAGCACACTCCAGCGCGCCTCCGGAATCCATAAAAAAACTGGGGTGGTAAACGGGACTCGAACCCGGCTTCGCCCTTCGGGACTGCGCCGCGGCAGGCCCGCGACCTCTCCGCCTCCGCCGGAAGAACGGCGGGATCTCCCGGGCCACACGGCGCGAAGCGACGAGCACAAGCAGCGCAGATGCTTCCGGCATCGAGCAGCGCAGGGCAACCACACACAAGCTCAGGAGGACGCGCCCGGCGGCCGCGCCGCCACGAGCGCAGCGGAGCGAAGCGCGGCGAAGATACGATCTGTTTTGCCGGAAACTCTGTTTCCGAGGCAAAAAAATCGGAGCTGCGCCGGGGCGCACCTCCGTGTATGCAAGAATGGGGTGGTAGAAGGGACTCGAACCCTCGGCCTCCTGGGCCACAACCAGGCGCTCTAACCAACTGAGCTACAACCACCACGTAAATCAGACTCTTTTAATATACCGCTTCGCGGAGAAAAAGCAAACCGGAACGCCGGATTTTTCATGAATTTCCGGCGTTCCGGAATCCGTTTCCGGCTCCGGTCCCGCCTTTCTTCCGGGAATATCACGTTTTTCTCCCGGGAGTTTCTTGCCGAATACTTTTCTTCTGCTATATTACTGTAAATATGTTTTGTGTTTCACCGCCGGATTAAGGATCATTATGGAACTTCTGTTTTTGGGCACCGGAGCGGCCGATTACGACTGGTCGCGTTACGGAGATGAATCCACGGCCGGGTCAACCGCCGCGCTGCTGGGAAAACACATCCTGCTGGATTGCGGCCCGACGGTCGCTCTGGCGCTGCACCGTTACGGCGTGAATCCCGATACGGTGACGGCAATCGTGAACACCCACAGCCACGACGACCACTTCGCGCCGGAGGTGATCCGGGAAATCTCCGGTTCGCGCCGGATCGATTTTTACGGTACGCCCCAAGCTTGCGGTCGGGTGCGGGATTTCTGCCGTACTCACGCCATCGGCACGGGGGATGAGTTCACCGCGGGCGGCTGCCGTTTTCTGACCTTGCCCGCCAATCATGCGGTGGAGGACCTCCGCGAAGAAACCTTCAATTTTCTGATCTCCTGCGGCGGCAGGACGCTGCTGTACGCGTTGGACACGGCGTGGATGACGACGCGGGCGCGCCGTTTGATCGGCAAAACATTTCTCGACGGGGTGATATGGGACGCCACAATGTCCCGGCCGGGGGACTGGCGGATCTTCGAGCACAGCGATCCGGAGATGTTCCGCAGCATCCGGAAAGTGCTGACGGAGGCGGGCAACATCGGGCCCGGCACCGGAATCTGGTTTTCGCACCGCGCCCGCACCTTATGGCCGGAGGATCCCGCCGAGCAGGAGGCGATCGCCCGGCGGGAAGATGTCCGCCTGGCACATGAGGGCGAACTCGTGCGGCTCGGCGGCTGACCGGAGTGACGCCTCCTTGCGGGATCATCCGGCCGGGCATGAACGCGGGGACGCGTCTCCAAGCCGACGGTACTGCCAAAAGTTGAAAAAACGGATTTTTTATATTTCCCGCACTTGAAAAAACGCCGGATACGTGTTATTTTGGGTGGAGATGTCGATTTGCGATCCAAAACGTTCGGAACATGCGGAAAAATGAGAGTGTGTGAATTGAAATTCATGTCGGCGATGGTCCATCTCCCCTGTGCGGGGGCGGGTGACGCCTGCGCCCGCCGCACGCTGTCCGCCCCGCCCTGCTCCGACAATGAATAAGTCAAGGGAAACAATGCCGTATGCAAGATCATCAGGTTTCGTAAAGCGTCATGCGTATTGCGAAACCTGATTTTTTTATCGGAAACCAAACATCGGGAGGAAAAACATGCAAGAGACGTCCAAGATCAGAAATTTCGCTGTGGCCGGTCACAGCGGGAGCGGGAAAACAATCCTTTGCGAGCATATTCTGCTGGCCGGCAAAGCCATTGACAGAGCCGGAAGCATCGAGCAGAAAAATACGGTTTCGGACTTCATGCCGGAGGAGCAGGAAAAGCAGAGCAGTCTCTACTGCACCAATATGACCTGCGAATGGAAAGGCAACCGGCTGTTTTTCACCGATTCTCCCGGTTACGGCGAATTTGTCGGCGAACCCACCGCCGCCATCGGCGCCGCGGACGCCGCGCTGGTGGTGCTGGACGGAGTCGACGGTCCTCTTCCCGGTACGGCGAGAGCATGGCGGATGGCCCGCGCCCGCGGCATTCCCCGGTTCGGAGCGATCAACCGGCTGGACCGGGACCGGGCGGATTTCCGGGCGGTGCTGGCCAAGATGCGTGAGAATCACGGCAAAAACGTGGTGATCCCCTTCACCTGTCCCAAATTCGAGGGCGGCAAGCTCACCGGGGTGTTTCACGTTTTCGACGAGGATATTCCCGCCGACTTCGCCGACGATGTGGAGGAGTACCGGACCACCTGGCTGGACGCCGTGGCCGAGACCGACGAGGAACTCATGATGCGCTACCTGGACGGCGAAAAACTCTCCGGAGCCGAAATCGCCGCCGGGATGAAAAAAATCATCGCGGCCGGAAAAGTCATCCCGGTCTTTGCGCTGGCCGCCGGGATCGACATCGGCGTGACCGAGCTGCTGGACGGCATCGCCGAGCTTTTCCCGTCACCCCTGGATTGTCACAGCACGATCGACAAAAACGGCGACGCGGTCGATCCCGTCCCGAACGGCCCCGGCGTGGGCATCGTTTACAAGACCTTCATGGATCCTTTTTTGGGGCAGATCAACTTCATGCGCGTGGTGAAAGGCACCTTCAAATCCGATTCGGAGGTCGTGAATCTGGCCAACGGCGGCCGGGAACGAATCGGCAAGCTGCTCTTCATGAACGGCAAGACCCAGATCCAGACCGACTGCGCCGTGCCGGGATGCGTGGTCGCCATCCCCAAGCTGAAGAACACCCACACCGGCGACACCCTGTCCATGGATCCCCAGGCGACGCCGATTCAGCCCACCAGCTATCCCGCCGCGACCATATCCTTTGCAGTCACGGCGGCCAAGCCCGGCGAGGATGAGAAGATCGCCGGCGGCATCCACAAGATCGCCGAATGCGATCCCACCGTCCATCTGGAGCGCCATCCGGAAACTCACGAGGTCCTGCTCTCCGGCATGGGCGACCTCCACGTCTCCAACGTCGTCCGCCGCCTGAAGAACGAATTCAAGGTGGAAGCCGTTCTGAACACGCCGAAGATCCCCTACCGGGAGACCATCACCTCCTCCGGCGAAGGCCACTACCGGCACAAGAAGCAGACCGGCGGCGCCGGGCAGTTCGCCGAAGTCTATCTGCGGATCCAGCCCAATGAAGCCGGCTTTGAGTTCTCCAACGACGTGGTCGGCGGGGCCATCCCCAAGAACTTCATCCCGGCGGTGGAAAAGGGGATCCAGGAGATGCTGGTCAAGGGCCCCCTGGTGGGATGCGTGGTGGAAAATGTCAAGGTCAGCGTCTACGACGGCAAGTACCACCCGGTGGATTCCAACGAAATGGCCTTTAAGACCGCCTCGCGGATGGCCTTCCGGGAGGCGGTGAAGCAGGCGCACCCGGTGCTGATGGAGCCCATCATGAAAGTCAAGATCATGGTGCCGGATTCCTGCATGGGCGATGTTTCGGGCGACCTGAATCACAAGCGGGGCCGCATCATCGGCATGAGCATGGAGGAGGGTCTGGAGGTCATCAACGCCGAAGTTCCCATGGCGGAAATGCACAAATACACCACGGAACTGCGCAGCATGACCCAGGGACGGGGCGCCTTTGAGATCGAATTCGCCCGCTATGAACAGGTCCCGGCCAACCTCGCCAACGAAATCATCGCCAAAAACCACAGCGAGGAGGAGGAGTAACTCCCGATCCCGAACCGGATCTCCCCGTCCGCGCCCGGGCGCGGGCGGGGATTTTTTCATGCGCCCGGCGAAACGCAGGGCCGGCGGGCGCAAGTTTCGGGACGGCCCGGCGGCGGGCGCGCAAATTCGTCAGGCTCGGCAAGAGATACCGGGACCTTTGAGCGTCCCGCCGCATACCGCCAGAGCCTGTTTCGCCGCTCCGGCGGCGGCCTCCTCGCACCCGGCGGAAAGACGCAGCGGCAGGGCAAATTCCTGCTCCACAGCGTACCGGATGCACTGATTCAGCCGCACCGCGTTGCCGGAACCGATGACGACGCTCCGCGCGGACAGCGCTTCCGCCGGGAAATCCTCCTTCAGCGTGCGCACGATGCCGAATGCCAATGCCGCGGTCAGAGCTCCGGGCTCCGCATTCTCCAGAGTCAGACCGTTCACGCTCCCCCGCAGTCCGGGATCGTATCGTTCGCCCAGGAAATGCGGCTGAATCGTGATGGAGGGTTCTCCATGGCCGCGGAGGTACTCCATGCCCAGTGCATCCAGCCTGTTCAGCAGTTTCCCCCGCTCGAGCGCGGCTTCGCCGAGGGCGGTCCGGAAGCGATTCACCGCATCCGCCAGAAAGGCAAAGGCCGCGCCGCCGCAGAGGGGAGCGGATACGAGCAATTGACGATTTCCGGGGAAAGGGCGGACTTCCACTTTTTCCGGGAGGGCGGATGGCGTCTCCCGGCAGACGACGGAAAGCTGGGCTCCGGTGCCGAGCGTCAGATAAATCTCCCGCTCGAAATCCTCCCCGGTCCCGAGAATGGATGCCTGATTGTCGCCGATGGCATTGACGACTTTCGCCGCGACCGGCAGACCGTTTGCCCGGCCGAAGGCTTCGGAAACATGCCCGATCACCGCCCCGCAGGGACGGATCTCCGGCAGAATCTCCGGCGGGATGCCCAATGCCCCGAGCGCGGCGAAATTCCAATCTCCGCTCCCGCAATCATAAATGCCCCAGCTCGCGGCATGGGTCGGATCAGTGATGACGGTCCGGCTGCCCGTGATCTCCGAGGCCAGATAGTCGCCGAGGGCTGCCGCGCGCAGCTCCCGGTGCAGTTCCCCCGCGGCCGCCATTCGCGCCAGAGAAGCGCCGCCGAACCCTTCGCGCAGTTTCAGGCCGGAAATCCGGTTGAACCGGGCAATGGCCTCCCCTCCGCAGCGGTGATCCTGCCAGGTGATCAGATTTGACGTCCGGGCACCATCTTTCAGCAGGAGCGAATGCATCTGTCCGGTGATGCCCACTGCCGAAACCGCGGAGCGCTGTTCCCGAGGGATCTGCGCCAGCAGTTCCGTCAGACACTCCATGATTCCGGCGGGGTCCTGCTCAAAAACCGTCGGTTCCCGAGAGGGCACGGCCCCATGATGAGCGCCGCTCACCACGGTTTCCGTTCCGTTTCGGTCATCGTAAACGACGACCGCGACCTTCGTAGTCCCCAAATCAATTCCCAATGTTTTCACCGGAGGCACCCCCTGTCGTTTGATCCGAAATCAATCCGATTTGAAACCCGTTCAATATTTCCGCGAAACGCTCCGTGACCCGAACATCCGGCGCCGGGACGCCGCGGCACACATAGGTCCGGTTCAGGGCCGCGTACTTCGGTTCCGCAATATGATGCTGGCGCAGGAGCTGCACCTGAAAACGCCCGCCGGCATCCAGCAGACTCTTCAGAAAGACTCCGATCTCCCGCTCTTCCGCCTCATCGTCGTTCAAGCCGGTGATCACCGGGATGCGGATCGTCAGACAGGGATGCGTCATGGCGGCATGACGCAGGTTCTCCCTGACCTTTTCCGGCAGGGAACCTTCGGAGGAGATCCGGGCGGCGAATTTTTCCGGAGACAGCGTTTTCAAGTCGGAAAAAAGCTGATCCGCCCACGGGATCACCTCGCGGTAACGCTCCGTTGAGGCGTTGCTCTCCAGAGCGGTATGGATTCCGTTTTTCTTCAATTCCCGCAAAACGGGGATCAGCTCCTCCGCCTGCAAAGTGGGTTCGCCCCCGCCGAAGGTCACCCCGTCCGCAAAGGCCCGGCAGCGGAGGGCTTTGGAAACGACCCATTGCGGAGTCACCGAAGTTCCGGCAAGGACCGTGCGTCCCGGATAATGCAGCACTTCCGGCCGGGGCGAAATCCCCTCCGGCGCGCCGCACCAGTCGCAGCGGAAATTGCATCCTTTGAGATAAAAGACCAGACGGGTGCCGAAGCCGTCCACATCGGTGCTGTATCCGCAATCGAAGATCGTCATGCGAAGGGATCCCTGTTCTTCAGACGGTACTCCCTGGCCTGCCATTGCGCGCCGAGTTTGCGCTGCTGAAACAGGGAGCGGAAACAGGTTTGCGCCAACTCCCGCATCGGCTGACGGTAGCTGACGATCCCGCGGCTGCGGCTCTCCTCCTGACCGTCAATGCTGAATACCGGGACATGACACTCCGGCAGCCGCAGGGCGACCTCGTCGTTGACGGCCATGATTGCGCTTTTCGGCGGGAAACGCTCCGGCAGCGTTTCGGAGAAATTCCATCCGCGTCCGGCACACTCCTCCCGGCAGAAACGATAACGCTCCCGGTTGGTATCGACATCCGGATTTTCCGAATTCGCGAAAAAGAGATTCCTCACATCGTGTTTCGCCGCCTCGTTCAGCAGCGCGAGGACGGCATCCCGATGATCCAGGCAGACGTAATCGGCGATCTTCCCGGGGTTGATCTGATCGAAAAATGTGAGATTCACCCCGAGGATGCGCAGTCTCAGGCACAGATCCATATCCAGCTGACGGTCGATGCCCCAGACGATGATGTCCCGGATCCCGTGGAGGACCAGCCGGATCAGCGCGTCGTTTTGGGCGGAGCCGCTGGCGGCCGGCTCCAATACCGTGATGATGTCGCGGGACGCGGCCTCGCTGCAGAGGGTGTCAAGGAAGCTCCGCACAAAGCGGCTTTTCAGCGGCACCACGGCGGCGATGCGCTTCAGCTCCCCGTCGGAGGCGGCAAAGGCGGTGTTGACGATGCTGCCGACTTTCTGTCTGCGCCGGATGACATGCTGCTCCTCAAGCATCGCAAAGGCGCGGCGGACCGTGATCCGGCTGACATGATAAAGCCCGACGGCCTCCTGCTCGGTGAGAAACTTCTGTCCCGGCAGGAATCTGCCGCGCAGAATCGCTTCGAACATATCGCGGTAAATACGGTCGGTCAGCAGCATCTCCAGAATTCTCCCGGGGTTATGCGGTTTTTTCGTCCGCATCCAGACGGGCGATGATGTCCTCCTGAATCACCGGCGAAAGGTCCAGAAAATTGACGAATGTCCCGTGAATCCGCATGATGTAAATGCCGTTGGGGGCATACTTCTCCGGTTCGGCGAGCACTCTGCGCAGATTCACCTTTGAATCTATATTAAAATAGACATAAAACGGGGCGTTGTCAAGTTCTTCCTTGAAACCGAACAGCGGTTTGATGATCTTTTCGGTGAAAATTTTCATTTTCTCCGGGATGTCCCGTCCGTTGCGGAAAACTTCCGGCGAAATCCCGAGATGGGAGGCATAGCCGCCGAGAAAATCTCCGAAAGCAAGTTTCCTCTCGCTCAAAAGCTGGTCGATCCGGCCGTTCTGCACGCTTTCCCGGCGCGGGTCGATGCCGTATCCCAGCATTTCCCGCGCGGGCCGTCCGTCGGGCGTGGCGCCGACATGATACCCGTAAAGCAGATGGGTGCTCGGCGTGGAATAATCCGGCCAGAAGGGTTTGCCCGCCGGATTGCGGAGCTCCATGACCATGCGGCTCACCTTTGCGGCAATCCGCACGGCGGTCTCATCCGGCTCCTCCAGGTCATTGCCGTATTTCGGCTGCATCTTCAGATATTGACGGAGTTCCTCGAAGCCGGTGAAATTGTTCTGCAGAGCCGGGATCAGTTCGCCGGCCAGCTCCCGCCGGTCGTTCAGGCCGTGGCGGACCGCCGTGATCGAATCGGCGACCACGCCCAATCCGTGGATCAGACACCCGCTGCCGGAATAACGCACCCCCGGATTGCGGATGTCGCGCATGTCGCGTCCGGTTTGGAGGCCCTCCATCAGCCCCGAGGTGAAGGGGACGGGGAGCAGCGCGATGGCTTCGGTGCAGCCGTTGGCGGCGCGCTCCATGACGGGGAGCAGGTATGCGAGCTGCCTGAAAAATGCGTTTTCCAGATCGCGCAGCAGGGCGTCCGCGTCCGGATACCCCAGTTCTTCCCGGGAAAGGGCCATTTTTTCTCCCGACAGCAGGGATTTGCCGTCATTGAGCGTCAGCTCCAGCACTTTGGCCAGATTGAGCCAGCTGTTGGTGGTATTGGCGCTCTCCCTGCCCATGATCAGGGGTTCCTGGCATCCGGCGATGGAGTAATCGGCCAGATCCTCCTCCGCGATTCCCTTTCGGCGCAGCAGGCGGAACATCATGTCGTCGTTGAAGAGCGACGGGGTGGAGTGTCCGGGCGTGAAAAAGAATTCGCCGAGACTCTGATAGAATTTTTCCGGCGTGCCGCGGTGGAGTTTGCACGACAGCGCGGGCTGCGGATTGTTGGATTTGAAAAATGCCCGCAGCACAATATAACTCATCGCGCCGGTCAGGTCGCGGCCGGAAGCGTCCCGGCCGCCGACCAGAATATTCTGCGAAATGGCCCAGCAGCGTTCGCCGACCATCAGAAACGCCAGGAAAGCGCGCACAAGCTCCACCGCCTCCGCTTCCGGGGTCTCCCCCAGATAGGGCTGCAGGATCCGGTCGAGATTGCCGACCGAAAACGCGTACGGATTGGGCGCCTGTTCCAGGGTCATCGCCATCCAGAGCAGCGCTGCGCTCTGCACCGCTTCGTGCAGAGATCGGGCGCCGGAAGCGGGCACATGACGGCAGGCCCGGCTGATCAGCCGCAGGCGGAAGACCTCTTCGGGATCGTCGGCGCGCTCCTCCTGCAATGCATCGGCCAGATCGGCATAGCGGGCCGCCAGAATTTTCGCGGCCTCGAGCGCGGCGCGGATATTCTTCGCCTCGGGGACATATTCCAGAGCGTCAATGCCCCGGCGCAGGATGGGACGCAGATCGGGGATGGTGTGTCCGGTGACCGGCTCCACGAAAAAAGCGACCTCCTCCGTCAGTTTCCCGGTGGCGGCGTAAACCTTTTTCAACGCCCGCACATAAGGGGTCCGGGAGTAATAGTCCCGGACCCTTTCGATCCGCTCCCGGGGAAACTCCCCATCGGGCGTCAGGTCGTCGTAGATCGCCACCGGATCGCAATATCCGGCAAAGGTCTCGATCCGAAACGCCGGATTGATCAGCGCATAACTGGGACTGAACGCGTCATCCTGCGTCCCGGCGATGATGCTGCCCCGGGGGATGGTGAGCTTCATGCGCCGGACGCATTCGCAGAGGATTTCCGCCTGCGACTCCGCCGCATCGGGGGCTTGATGCTTCTCGCGGACCTGCATTTTGATTTCCTGAAATTCAAACCATCCGGTCATGCGCTTCTGGGCGAACTTCGCCTCAAGCAGACGCGCGGTCCCGCGGGCAAAGATTTCGGCGTTGGACATGTTACGGGCCCTTTCCCTGTTATTTTTTTCAAATTTCCTGAAAGAAAATTTGCATTTGGGAGATTGTCATTTATACTATATCATGATACAATTTGAATGTCAAACACCAAATCCGGAAAAACAGGAAAATTTTTTATGAAAAAGAAAGCAGACGGGACTGCCGGCAGGAACGGGAACGGATCGGAAGCTTCCGGCGGGAAGAACGGTTTCGGCGGGCGTGAGGCATCCGCCCGCCGGGCGGATGCCGCGGGGATCGCGGCGGTGAAATTTCTGCCCAACCGCGTGTGGCGGGTCTATGCCGGGGGCAGCGGCATCGACCGGCTGCGGGGCGTTTCTCCGGCGGTCGACGGTCATTTCCCCGAGGACTGGATCGCCTCGACATCGGAGGCCAACAACCCGCAGTATCCCAAGGCCGATCAGGGATTGAGTTTCGTCGAACTCCCCGATGGGCCGATGCGTTTCACGGACTACCTTGCGCGCGATCCGGAGAAAACGCTGGGCCGCAGACACCATGCGCGGTTCGGCGCCAATGCCGGACTGCTCATGAAGATCCTCGATGCCGCCGAACAGCTGCCGATCCAATGCCATCCCTCGGTCGCTGATGCGCGGCGGTATTACCACAGCGATTTCGGCAAGACCGAGGCATGGTACGTGATCGCCGTCCGCGAGGTGAACGGAGAGAAACCCTTTCTGCTGGTCGGGTTCAATGAGCGTCTGGACGAAAAAGTGTTCCGGGAGGAAGCCCTCTCCGGGACCTTCTCCTCCGGGGGGAAAATGCTGCACAAGCTGGAAGTGAAGCCGGGGGACTGTCTGCTGATCCGCGGCGGGCTGCCCCACGCCATCGGCTGCGGAGTGACCCTGATCGAAGTGATGGAGCCGAGCGATCTGGTCATCCAGCCGGAACTTTTCTGCGGCAGCCAGCCGCTCTCCGAATCCGAACGCTGGAGCGGAGCGGCTCCGGAGGACGCTCTGAAGTGCTTCGACTACACGCCGCTCTCCGAATCCGAGGTGCGCCGACGCAACATCCTCACCCCGGAACAGGCGGATGAATCGCTTCAGATCCTGATCCCCCGGACTCTGGCCAAATACTTCGAAGTACAGAAAATGGTCTGCCGCGGCCGTTATACCCTGCGCAATCGCGAGCAGTGCCACCGGGCGGGCGTGGTCGTCCGGGGGGAAGTCTCCCTGGATGACGGCGTACGGGAACTGACGCTGAAAACCGGCGACGCCTTTTTCCTGCCCTGTGCTCTGGAGCAGGCGGAGTTTCGCGGCACGGGCGAAGTGATCTTCGCGCTGCCCCCCGATCCGCTTCCGTAAACCGCGGGACTCCGCCGTCCGGACCGTCGTCCGGTGGCGGTCCCGCAAAATCCGAAGAACGGAATCGAACCGCGCCGTGCGCTCTCCTCCGGCAGCCGATCCGCAACCGCGGCGGATCTCGCCCCCCCCGCGACGCCCGCGCATCGTCAAAAAGCGGCTTTAATCGGGGAAAATGGGAAGTTGGAATCCACGGCCGTCAACCGTGCCGTTCTCGAATTGGATCTTGCCGGACTGGGGCTGGACCCCGAGCGGACAAAACTGATCAAATCCATTGAGTTCAGGATCAGCCTCCGACATTGGAAAGCGGCGTATATTCCACACCCATCCGTCCTCACAGCTGTGTGATGAGCATCATCGGAGAGTGATCGGAGCACAACCGGCTCTGCCGACCGGCGGCAGGTTCCGGAGCCGCGCGGCATCGCCGTGAGTCGACAAGCGGCGGCGCGAAGCTGTACGGGCCCGCGCCCGGCCCTGAGAGAACGAAGGCGGGCAGCGCCGTGCGCTGCCCGCCAATGATCCGGGACCGCGCGCGCGGTCCCTCCGGAGAAATTATTTGCAGAGCTTTTTCCCCAGGGAGGCGGCGATCAGCCCGGCCGCCTTGTAACCGGAGCGGAGCATGCCGCCGAAGACCGGTCCCATGCGGTAGCCGCCGGTCACGTTGGTGGCGCTCATCCCCGAGGCGAAAAGACCGGGATAGAATTCTCTGGTGCTCTCCACGGTGGCGTCCTCGCCGGGTTCGGCCCACATGGGTTTCTCACCCATGACGCCGCCGGTGGGCGTGTCGAGCCTGACGCCGGCCTTTTCCGCGGCCAGCCGCATGATTTCGCAGGGATGCCCGGTGGCGTCCATGACGCATTTGGCGATCACGGTCAGGGGATCGACCATCATCCCGGCCCGGCGGACGGTGTTCCAATTCACCACCAGCCCGTTGACCCGGTCGTTTTTGAATACGATGTCCTCCACCGCCACCGAGTTGAAGAGCCGGGCGCCGGCCTTGACCGCGCCGAAAATCAGCCCGGAGGCCAGCATGACCGAATCGATCGTATAGAGGCCGCTGCCGTCGTCGGCTTTGACGTACGGGATGCCGAAATCGTCGAGGATGGGCAGGGAATACTCCTCCACCGCGACTTCGTTGAAGAGCATCGCGCCGCCCCAGACCCCGCCTCCGGGGGCAAGGCCCCGCTCGAAGAGGGAAACCGAAATTCCGGACCTGGCCAGATAGTAGGCCGTGACCAGCGCCGACGGACCGGCGCCGACGATGGCGGTTTCGACCTCGAGAGAGGAGAGCAGTTTCTCGCAGTAGCGACGGATGATGAGACTGGAAACGTCTTTTTCAAACACAGGCATAGCCCGCTCCTTTCCTACGCCGGAATTACCCGGATCAGGTTCATGGGACGGCCCTGCCCGAAGGAGCGGCTTTGAATTTCGGCGGGATCGCAAAAAAAGACGAATCGGGTAATTTGAGCGCGGCTACTCGTAGAGTAACCGCCGAAAATGCTCCCGGTTCGGACTTTTGCGAAACGCCGAAAGGCATGCCGGGGCTTCGGGCAGGACCGTCATCACAGGTCTGTTCTCAGCCGCGTCACCCCGACGCGGCACCCCCTTGCAGGCATATACAATACACCCTTTCGCCCGGCAAGGCAAATCGGAGCTGCTGAAATTACGGATTTTTCAGCAGAAAAAGGCCCGCCGCGCCGGATGCGCATGTCGCATCGGCGCGGCGGGCGGGCGCAAGGCCGCTTACTCCAATGTATTCCCGTCGAGAGCGAGCTGCTCAAAACCCAGATTGCGGACCGGGTGTTCTTTTCCGGCGGTGACATCCGAGACGATGCCCGCGGTATCCTCCCGCACCGCCTCCGGAGCCCGGTCGAAGGGACCGGAGAGCTCCGCACGGGCGATCAGCACCAGTTCCGAATGACGGGTGGTCTCCGATTCGGTGGAGAATACCCAGCCGAGCACCGGGATGTCCTTCAGGAGCGGCACGCCGGAAACGCTCCGGATCACGTTGGTGCGCTTGATGCCGCCGATCACGAAATCCTTTCCCTCGTTTCCGACCTGGACCTCCGTTGAAAATTCGGATTTGTTCAGGCGCGGCGATCCGTCGCTGTTCCAGCCGAGGAGGCTCGTCCCGGAAACCCGGATCGGCAGGATGGAGGCTTTTCCGGTCACGACCGGAGTCACATCCAGCTCGAACCGGAAGCCGTTGGCGGCGCGAGTGTTCTGCGCAGTGCCGTGCTCAAGGGTAAAATCCGCCTCGGGAGGAAGTTTGTCGCGGCTCTCGATGATCTTGTCGTTCACCGTGGTGTCGGCGACAGGGGTCTGTTCCTCGTAAAAGAGGCCGGTGCTGACCGAAATCCGCGACAGACGGCGGTTCTTCGCCACGATCACGCCCTCCGTCACGACTTTCGCCCGCCCGGTGGAGGTCAGAAAGTCGAAGTACTTGCTGTTCCACTTCGGATTGAAGTTGAAGAAGTCGGTGCGGCTGGAGTGCGAACCGTCGATGCCCGCGGCAAAGGTGCTCGCCCAGTTGTTGCGGTAACGCCCGCCGGCGGAGAAGAAATCCACGCCGTCGTTGTTCTTCCAGCTCTGGAAATCCACGCCGAGCTTATCGTCGTTTTCGGTGCTGATCTCCAGCAGCTGATAACTCAGGCGGATCTCCGGCATCGGGCGGTCATACTGCTCGAGCTGCTCCCGGATGTTGTCCAGGCTCCACGGCGGCGCGGCGATGAAGAGCGCATTCAGCCCGCCGTCCACCACCAGGGTATCCGTGCCGCCGAAGAGTTCCACATCGCTGCCGACCGCGCCGACGTTTCTCACCATTTCCTTCAGGTTGGCGGCGGCGTTGACCTTGGGGAAGTAGAGGAAGTTGGGACGTCCGCTCGAAAAGGCGATCCCCGGCTGGTCGAGCTTGGCGATGATCTCGTCGATGCTGTCGCCGCTGCCGTGGTCCTGAAACCGGTAGTCTTCGGCGGAGACCAGCAGCACGCCCCGGCCGTCGTTGAACTTGATCGCGTCCACCTGCACCGGATTGCCGTTGACCTTCGTACCCCGGACCACGCTCAGGAGATAACCCCGCAGCGCGTAGGGTTCCGCATGTTTCAGGGTATACAGTTTGGTGATGACAAACGGATCGGTGTTGGAGCGGATGAAACGGATCGCATCGTCCGAATCCTTTACATCCACCCGCAGCTGGGTCTGCACCGTGCTGCTGCCGTACCCCGCGGAGGGGACATTGGCATGCGCCTTTACCGTGCCGGGAATCGGCTGGGGAATGACGGTGACCTCCTGCGCCCACAACGGAGCGGAAATCGCCGCGGCGGAAAAAAGCAATGTTTTTATGATATTCATGAGGGGGGAATCCTTTTGACTGAAGTTCAAAGATTGGAGGCGACTTCATTGCTGACCGGCGCGGGAGGCTGAGAAGCGGGATGCACCAGATTCGCCTCGGCGGTCACAATGACATAGGTTCTTTCCCGGACCGTGGTGGTCGTGCCGAAGAGATATTTCAGCACCGGGATCCGCACCAGAAACGGGATGCCCACGGTCTGCTCCGCTTCCTGCTCGCGGACGTAGCTTGCCAGCAGCTTCTCGGTTTTGAAACCGAGCGTGAGTTCGCCCGAAACCGTGCTGGCGTTGCCCAATTCGTCGCCGCGGTTGCTTTTTTCCGTGATCGTCCTGGAATCGAGCTGATAGGCGAAGACCACGCCGCCGTTGTTTTCGGCGTAAAACTCCTCGCCGGAGGGCAGTTCGCCGCGGGGGCCGATCTCCTCGGGCGCCGCGCCGAAGCAGATCACCGGATTGATAACGGTCAGCGTCAGCGTGCTGTCGCCGCCCTCCGAAATGCTGCTGCGGTCATCTTCGTCCTTGCTGATGTTTTCATAGCCCGGGGTCAGAGTGGCGGTGTAGATTTTCGGCAGATGCGCGTTCAGGACGGGATCCTCGTAGACCGCCGTATTGACGAAGGTCAGGTCGGCGTGCGCGGCCAGTTTCGCATTGCCCGACTGCTGCAGGATGCGGACGAAGCTCAGATCGAACTGGGGAGCGGTGAAAAACGCCCCGTATCCCCACGAGGTGGAAAAATTTTTCGTCAGGTCGGCGAGCTTGTGCGTCCCGCTGATTATGCGCCAGACCGCCTCGTCGGAAAAGACCTTCCCGCCGTCGTAACCCGCCGAAAAGATGTCCACTCCGGGACCGTTCTTCCACGCGAGATAGTCCAGGCCGATGTCGCGGAGCTTGCTCTCGCGGATCTCGTAATAGTTCAGCCTCAGATTCACCTGCGGCACGGGGCGGTCGAGGTACTTGACCCAGGCGAGGATCGCCAGCGCCGCCCCGTTGTCGTCCTTCCAGTAGATGGTGTTGGTGTCCTTGTTCAGAAAGGCGCGGCCCTCGGGGGAACCCATCGTGCCCTCGTTGATGAGCCGCACGATGTCCTCCGCCGCCCGGTAGTTCGGGATGTAGGTAATCCGCGTGATGCCGGTGCCCTCGATCAGCGAACCGCTTTCGCCGGGGGTGCCGGGCTGATCCAGACCGGCGATGAGATCGTCCACATACGGGATGAAATCCTCTCCGGTGGAGACGATGATCATTTGCCGGTCCGCCTGGGGGTAATTGACCCGCTCGATGGTGGAACTGGCGCTGTAGCGCTTCACCGCCGATTCGATGAAGGGCCGGATGTCGGTCGCCTTCAGATACTTGAGTTCGTAGACTTTGCTGACGATCCGCACCTGGCCGTCATCCTGAAGCAGTCGGATGGTCCGGATCTCTTCTTCCCGGGACGCTTCTCCGTAGAGGAGCGGCGTCCCCGCGATTCCCGCCGCCAGTATGAGGGCGGTGATGATTCTTTTTTCTCTCATGTTCACGATTCCTGTTGATGATGTCTGTCTGCCTGTTGAACAATCCGTCCGGTCACGTCCCGACCGGGAGCGTGGGACATCGCATTCGGAACACATAAAATTCCGGGAGCGGGAGGGAATGTCTTTCCTGCCATGCCTGCATGTTCATCTTCGAGGCTCTCCTTGCTTTATACACTACCTTAATAATCGTGTATTATTTTCATTGAAAAACAGAACATTTTCTGCTTGCAAAGTTAATATACACTTGGTTGATGTTGTTGTCAAATAAAATTATGACAAAAAAAGTAGATTTTTGAAAAAATATATGACCACAGCGGCTCCGGATGCCGGCTTGAGCATCCGAAAAGTCAAAAAAGGGGCATCGGAACGGAGGTTGCCTCCCCTCGCAGAACAGCCTCCGGAGATCTGCCGGAAACACAATTCCGTCAGGCGCCGGAAGCCATGGCGGAGTTTGACGCAGTGCCGTCATTCCGGTCTTATATTCAGATTCACCACGAATCCCTTGAGCCGCCGTCCGGGGGCCGGAGCTTTTTTCAGCCTGCCGCAGAGACGCTCCACCGATTCGTCCAGGACGGGATAGCCGGATTTTTCCATCCGGCAGGAGAGGATGGTGCCGTCGGCGGCGATGTCCAGCGTGAGCCGCACCTCCCGGTTGGCGAATTCCGCCGGAGCGTCGGTGGGCGCGTCGATCCAGAGCCGGTCGATGTAATTTTTCAGTTGGCTCCCGTAGCCCTGGGCGACAGCGCCGGAGGCGCTCTGCCCTCCCGACGCGGCGCCGGGCTTCCAGCCGTCGTCGTGGACTTTGCCGGAGGATTTTCCGGCGTCGGAATTTTTGGCGGGCGCGGGGGATGCGGCGGGAGCGGGAGTTGCGGGTTGGGCCGTTTCCTGCTTCTGCGGTTTGGGCGGAGGCGACGGACGTTCGGGACGGCTGGGGACGGCCACGGGAGGCGGCGCCAGGTCCGGCAGCGTCGAATCCGGAGTCTGCACCACCGGCATCTCGGGCATTTCCGGACGGGAAACCGCCGGGAGCTCCGGCAGCTGCGGAACCGGTTCCGCGGGGGACGGCGCAGGCTCCTGCGCCGCGGCGTCGCCCGGAGGCTCGGCGCTGTCGCCGGGCTCCATCATCTCGCCGATTTCGATGGTGACGGATGGGGGCGGCGAAAAGTCGATCCACCCCAGGATAATGCCGATCACCACCGGCAGGATGAGCGCCAGGGCATGGCCGTAGAGGACATGCTTCAGGATGCTCCGGGATGTCTCCCGCGAGACCATCTCCCGGCGGGGGCGGTATCGGAAGATCTGTGCAAGCTCTTCGTTGGACATGCCGCGCCGCTCCTGACTATTCGGCCTGTGTCACCAGGCGCACCCGGCTGATGCCGGAGGTGCGTATCAGACGCCACAATTCCACAACCCTGCCGTAACTCTGGGACTGGTCTCCGGAGAGCAGGACGATCACATCCTTGTCGGCGGCCAGCCGTGCGCGAAGCGCCGCGGTGAGCTCTTCGGCGCCGATCACCTCATTCTGGAGGCGGTAGAGACCGTCCTTGTCCAAAGCCACATTGCAGACGTGGGATTCGGGAAGCTGGTCGGAATTCATGGCCGGCGGGGTGACGTCGGCCCCGTACTCCATGAGAGGCATGGAGATCATGAAGATGATGAGGAGCACGAAGGTCAGATCCAGAAGCGGGGTGACGTTGATCTGATCCATGGCGTCCAGCTGGGAACGGCTCCGTCTTCTCATGGCTGCGGCTCCGCGCCGCCGGAAACCTCCCGGCGGGGCCGGGCGGCGGCGAGCTGTTCGTTTTTGACCTTGGCCATGAACTCCTCGGTGAAGTTGTCCATGTGGACGGTCATCTTGCGGATGGAATTCAAAAGCAGGTTGTACCCCACCACCGACGGGATGGCCACCACCAGACCGGCCACGGTGGTGAGCAGGGCTCCGGCCACGCCGGGGGCGAGGGCGGAAAAATCGGGTTTCTGGGCGATGGCCACGCCGCAGAAGGCGTACATGACGCCCCATACCGTGCCGAAAAGCCCCAGAAACGGGCTCAGGGTCACGATGGTCCCCAGAAGCGGGATCCCCTCCTCCAGGACCATGATCTGAGCGGAGACTTCCCGCTCCATGGCGATCTGAACCGCCTCGATCTGAGCGCCGGTGAGGGGATTCGGCTGCGGTTCGGCGATGCCGGGGGAGCCGGGCCCCTGACGCACGGCCGGACGGCTGATGAAGCGCGCTGCCTGCTCGGGATCGTCGAAATAGCAGTTCAGGAGTTTCTCCATGCCGATCATGTAGATGCCGGTGACCGGGCAGGGTGTTCGCTGGGCCTCCTGGAGGGCGCCGACGATATTCTCACGGTTGGTGAAACTGTTCAGGAAGCGCTCGCTCATGCGCATGGCCCGGTAGACGTTCAGCCCGCGGCGGATCATGATCCACCAGGCGTAAACGGAGATGATGAGCAGCAGCAGAACGATGCCTTTGCCGATGATGTCGCTCTCCTTAAAGGCGTAAACGATGCCGGGAGAATCTGCGGCGATGCTCACAAAAGACAAATTCATGGAAATATCTCCTTAAAGTGACTGCTCGAGGGCGTGTATTTTTGAAAAAAGGTGCTATATTACTACAATAGCAGTTTTTTCGGTTATTTCGAATTTAAAACGCAAAAAAGTCAGGAATTTTCAGAATTGAACATCATCGGCATAGACTTCGGCGGCACCAAGATCGCCGTGAGCCTCGGCGATACCGACGGCCGCATCCGCGGCGGGGTGCGTCTCGACAACCGCAATTCCAAACCCGAGGTGATCCTGCCCGGGATCCTCGAGGCGATTGAAAAACTGAGGAAGGACGCCGGAATC
>JAZMZH010000138.1:0-2227 GCA_045585875.1 Victivallaceae bacterium
CGCTGGCCGGGATGCCGGAGTGGTTCACGCTCTGAAGCGGGGGGTCAGGCCTCCGGGACGGAGGGGGCGATGTACTCCGGTTTGGCGAAGATGCCCGGGAAGCGCAGGTGGCCGGTGCGGGTCATCCAGAGCATTTTTTCCACCATCAGCTCCGCCAGGGCGGAGGCGTCCACCATCCAGGAGCCGCATCTCTGGGCCGTGATCCCGATGGGCATCTGACGGTTTCTCAGCACCATCATCTCGGGCCGCCACCGGGAATTCATCCGCCACATGAATTCGATCACCCACTGGGCGAAGATATCGTCCATGACGATCAGCGCATCGGGGCGCTTGGACTCGGGCAGGGCGTCCACGTCGACCACCCACTGGCGGATGCGGTCGCAGAGGTCGCTCTTCAGCGGGTCCATGTCGTGGATCATAAAGTGTCCGATCGGGACGTTTTTGAGCTTCGGGTAGTATTCGGCCATGGCCTCCCGGTAGGGTTTGATCTGGTAGGAGCCCCGCTTCGTCTCCACCGAAACGAGGCCGGGCATGCGGAAATGCTGCTCCTTGAGCAGGCGGACGGATTCCCGGATCATGTGGGAAAAGTCCAGGATGATGACATTGGAATCCATATCGTCGACGGAGAGTCCGGCGAGGGGGATGCGCAATTTCCGGGCCAGGTCATGGATTTCATTTGCCAGAGGCTGCATGACCATGATGAGGCCGTCCAGCTCGCGGCTGACCATCATGCGCCGGAGGCCGGGATATTCGTCGAAGCCGCGGGTCTCGTCGAAACTGGAACCCGAACGCCAGAAGCGCACCACCCGGCAGCCCTCGCGCCGGAGGGCGTATTCCAGATTTTCGATGAAAATCGCCTGAAAGGGGATGCTCAGCGGCCACTTTCCCACCACGCCGATGCAGCGTCCGGCGTGGCCGTCGGCGCTGGAGTCGGTGACGTACACTCCGACCCGGTTGCGGATGTCCACGACGCCGTCGGCCTCCAGGGCTTTGAGGGCGGCGATGATGGTGGTGCCGCCGACGCCGAAGAGGCGGCGCAGCTCCTTCTGGCCGGGCAGGCGGCTTCCGGGGGCGAGGTTGTTGTCCCGGATGTACCTTACCAGCAGTTCCTTGGTATGTTCGGTTTTAAAGAGCATCGGGATTGATGATGTTTCGGCATGAATCCGTTTCCGTTTGACTAATATAGCACCGATTCGGGGGAAAAACAATCCCCTGAACCGAAAAAACCGGAAATTCGCGGCCTCCCGGGCTCCCTGCCGTCAGCCGCATTTTACCCGGAACTCGTTGCGGCCGCCGGTCAGCGCCGTCTGAAACCCGCCGTAACGGAATGTGCCGGGGACGCCCTCCGGCAGCTCTATGACGGCGTGAAGCATCCCGTCGGCGATATCGTATTTCACATCAATCATTCCCCGCGGGTGGATCATCTGGGCGGCGAGGCGGCGCAGTCCGCCGGGCATGGGGGCGATTTCGACGCTCGAGAAGCCCGGCGCCGCCGGTCGGATCCCTCCGAGCGTCGCCGCGAAGTGATACCGGGGGTGGGAACTCCACGCGTGACAGTCGGAACGGCTGGGGTCGGGGCGTTCCATCAGGGTTTTCAAACCCTGTCCGATGTTGTCCGACCAGAGCCGGAGGCGGTTGAAAAATGCGTCCGCCCTGCGGACCAGACGGCAGGTTTCGAAGTAATAGTGGGAAAAGTAAATGGTGCACTCCACCAGTTTCGTCCGACCCGCAAACAGATTTTCGCGCAATGCGGCATCGACCTCAGACGGCATCATCCCGCCGAGGACGGCAAGACACTGGCTGTGCTCGCTGAATTGCGTCCTCTCCGCATTTTCCGCGATCAGACCCCGCTCCGCGTCGAAGTATTTTTCCGCGACGAGTCCCGCGACGGTTTTTCCCCGGCGGCGGCAGAACTCCGCCATTTCCGCATATCCGGTATAGACGGCGAGTTCGGCCATGAGCCCGAGCGCATAGGCGTAGAGCAGATTGAGCACGGGGGATACGCCGTACTCCGCGCCCGGCGGAGTGCCCGAGTCCCTCCACTCCGGCGTCCAGTCCATGAAGTTCCATCCCTGGGCGAATTCCAGCAGGCCCCGACCGTTGATCCGGTTTTCAAACGCGGAGACGATCTTCCAGGCGCATCCCATGAGGGAGTGCACGAATTTCCGGTCGTCGCGCATCATGGCGAAATCATGGAGCGCCCCGATCCACATCAGGGAAAAGGGCG
>JAZMZH010000139.1:0-5093 GCA_045585875.1 Victivallaceae bacterium
CGATGAAGGCGCCGACCACCAGGTTGATCCCCAGCACTTCGCCCAGCAGCACCGCCACCATGATCACCGCCAGCAGAAATGTGACGACGGCGTCCTGATTTCCCTTCATCCGATCCATCACTTTTCGTCCCAGCCATTTGACGCATACGATACTGAAAAGCATATAGATCAGCACCACACCGAGAAACAGCGGGATGAACCACGCTCCGAGCGCGGATGTGTCGAAACGGTCGAAGAGCGATAGGGTCGCCTTCCCGGAACCGGAGAAACCGATTTCCTGACGTTTCAGCTGTACGCTGACGGCCAGCAGGATGATGCTGGCGATGTCGGTGATGACCGTGGAGATCAGCACCGCGGCCCCGAATCTGGTTTTGGAGATTTTAAGCTCGCGGATCACCGGAAAGACGATGCCCACCGAATGGGACGCGAAAAGAGACGCGTACAGCACTTTTCCGGGCAGATCGTCCGGTCGGAATGCGGCAAAAATGCAGTACCCGGTCACCGCCGGGAGCAGAAAGGTCATGATGGAGAGAGCGATGACCGGGGCGCGGGCGGACCTTATGAGCTTGAAATCCGCCTCCATACCGGCCAGCGTCATGAGAAACACCAGACCGAGGGACCCCAACGCCTCTACCAAACCGTTGAATTCGACGGCGACGAACCGGGGATCGCCGCCGAAATGCGCGGTGAATCCGGCCAGGCGTCCGACGAGATCCAGCGCATTGGGTCCGATGATCATGCCGACGATCAGCAGCGCGATGACTCCGGGCACGTCAAAACGTCTCAGCATCATCGGCACCAGGGTCATAAGACCGATGAATACGATGAAAAGAATCAGAAAGGAATCATTGTTCAATTTAAAACCTCCGGCTCTTCGGGAAATATATCACCGGCAGGACGTTTTTGCAACACACCGGATATTTTTCCGGCTTCTCCGGTCGCTTCATCTTCCGGCGGCCTCCCGGAGCATCCTGATCTCCTCCGGCCACAGCTCGGGAGCCGGCGTTTCCAATATCAGCGGGATGCCGTCGAAGCGCGGATCGGCGGCGATCTTCTCAAAGACCTCTTTTCCGAGGAAGCCGTGTCCGATGGAGTGATGCCGGTCCAGATGGGACCCCAGCGCGCCCTTGCTGTCGTTGATGTGCATCCCGCAGAGCATTTCCATGCCGATCTTTTCCTCGAACTCCCGCCAAAACGCATCGCAGGTCTCCGCGTCGCTCAGATCAATCCCCGCGGCATAGGCGTGGCAGGTGTCGATGCATACGCCGCACCGCTCCGGAAGTCCCACGGCCTCCAGGAGATCCCGCAATTCATCCACACTGCGGCCGATGACATCCCCCTGCCCGGCGGTGTTTTCAAAGACCGCACGCACCCCCTCGGTCTCCTCCAGGGCGGCGCGGACGCACTCGCCGATGCGTCGGATGCTCAGCGAACGCGGGACCGCCCCCAGGCCGCTGCCGGGATGAAAATTCAGATACACCAGCCCCAATTCGCCGGCGCGCTTCAATTCGTCGGCAAAAGCCTCCCTTGCCCCCGCCCGTTTGCCGTCGTCGGGCTGGGCGAGATTGATCAGGTAACTGTCGTGGGGCAGCACGCTCTCCGCCGGGAAACCGCACTCACGGCAGGTTTCCCGAAATTCGGCGATTTCATCGGGAGTCAGAGCCCGGGCCCGCCACTGACGCTGATTTTTCGTGAACATGGCAAATCCGGTGGCGCCCAGCTCCCGGGCGGCGCGGGGGGCATTGGCCAGTCCGCCTCCGATGCCGACATGAGGACCGATGTACTTCATGGAATACCGACTCGACTTTTTTGATCTTTCACGGCCTTTTTCAACTCTTTTCTGCGGCGATGCACGCCCTCCCATTCCTCCGCCTCGGCCAGTTCGGCGGGAGTGACGAGATTGATCTCCCGGAGGGCCTTTTCCACCTCCAGGCGTTTGGCTTCCAGTTCGGACGGGCTCAGGTCCGGCTTCACGGAGACGGGCGCACCCAGCTCCAGCGTCATCCGCGAAAAGGGCTTCGGGATCCGAAACCCGTCCCAGCTCCCGGCCTTCCAATATCGGGAACTGTTGATCCCGATGGGCACGATGGGCACCCCCGTCACCGACGCCAGATGCACCGCGCCCGGATGCAGGCAGTAGCGCGGCCCCCGAGGCCCGTCCGGCGTGACGGCGATCACGCACTTTTCATTTTTCAGCGCCCGGATGGAATCCAGCTGCGCGTTGACGCCCCGGCGGCATGACGACCCCCGCAGAGACCGGATGCGGAAAAATTTCAGCAGATCCGCAATATACTGACCGTCCCGGGAACTGCTTACCAGAGCATAGGTGTTTCGCCGCACCCGGGCAGGGAAGACCGCCGGGAAATACAGCAGGCGGTTGTGCCAGGTGACGCCGATGAAAGACTGCCCTTCGGCAAGCCGGATAATCCCGTGGGGATCGACGATCCGGACGCGGATGAAGATCCGGCGGCACAGGAATAAAACCAAAGCCGGCAGCAGAAAAAACCAGGTGGGAAGTTTCTTGACGGAACGGATTTTTTCTTTAAGTTTGCCCATGATGCCGTTAATTTAGCACCGGAGAGGAAAAAATCAATACTTTCCCGGAAAAAAAGTTTTTTTATACCATTCGCCCCTTGCATTTGCACCCCTCACGCAGTATATTTCAAATATCATGAAAAAACTTCTGACCATACTCTTCGCCGCGGCGGCACTGACCGCAGCCGCCGCCCGTGTGCCGCTGTGCGACAACTGCGGCAAACCGTGCAATCGGATGGTCATGACCTTCGGCGACAAGAACTACTGTTCGAAAAACTGTTTCCAGATCGCCAACGTATGCTTCGGCTGCGGACGGCCCATCCAGAAAAGCGGGACATTCAAAGTCAGCCTCATGGGCGAAACCATGCTTTTCTGTCCGGAGTGCGCCGACAGACCGTCCTGCTATGTATGCTGCTATCAGGACAGTCTGTCGATGCTCCCGGACGGACGCTTCATCTGCTCCGTGTGTCTGGAAGAAGCTGTCATCGATCCCGGGGAAGCCGCCGAACTGCTCGATTTCGTCCGCCGTATGCTGCTGGAATACTTCGGTCTGCCCTACGATCACGAAATACCGGTCGTATTCACCGATCTCCGGGAGGGCGGTCTGGATTCTGAAACCGGCGCCATGCGCCTGGCCGCCCACAATTTCAATTACACATTCCGCTCCTCCGTGGATGCCAACGGCAAAATAACGGTGACCATACCCGAAACCCAATGCACCATATCGGTCCTCACCTACTCGCCGCGGGAACTGCTCCTGGACTCCATGGCCCACGAGATGGCCCACGACTTTCTCCGGCACAAGTGCGGTTTCATCGACGATCTGCGCCTGGAGGAGGGGTTCGCCGAGACCGTGGCGGCCTGCTGCGACGAGCTCCGCGGCAACGCCGCCATGAATATCCGGAGGGAAAAGAACACCGATCCCATATACGGCGACGGCTACCGGATGATGCGGGCCTACGTCACCGAAAACGGATGGGTGAAGGCCGTCGAGCTTATGCACGCCCACAGCAAGACCATGGAGGAAAAGATTCGGGAAACCCCCATCGACAAACTGGTCAGACCCGAGACGATGCGTGAAATGCGCCGCCGGGGCATCACCCCCCACTTCTGAGCAGGCGGGTCCGCCGCCGGAGGACCGTCCATTTTTGGGGAACGCGCCGCGTTTATCCCGGGAACGGCTCGCGCTCAGGCCGGTTCGCCGCCCGCGGCTTCAAGACGGCAGATCAGCTCCTGCAGCTGACTCTCCGGCACGCTGGCTCCGGAAGTGACCCCGATCGAGGAAAATTCCTCAATCGCCGCCAGATCGAACGTCGACGGGTCCTCCACCAGCATGGCTCTCACGCCCGCCGCCTCGGCCACTTCACGCAGACGGCAGGAGTTGGAACTGGCCCGGGTGCCCACCACCAGCACGCAGTCGCACTTGCCGGCCAGCTCGCGCACCGCGTCCTGCCGCTCGCCGGTGGCGTAACAGCGGCAGTCGCCGCCCCGGGCGCCCGGATACCGCGCCATGATCGCCGCCATGGGTTCCTCGAGCTCCGCCGCCGACAGGGTGGTCTGGGTCAATATCCGCACCCCCTGCCCGGGGAGCAGCTCCGGGAGGGAGCTCACATCGCCGGCCTTTTCCACAAGGTGAATCCGGCCGGGATGCTGGCCCAGGGTGCCGATGGTTTCAGGGTGGCCGCCGTGGCCGATCAGGACCACCAGATCGCCCTCGAGCACCGCGTTGCTCAACTCGTGGATCCGGGCTACAATGGGACATGTGGCGTCCACCCACTTCAGCTTGCGGCGTCTGATGTTCGCGGCCACTCCGGCGGGAATACCGTGGGCGCTGGTGACCAGCGTCACATTGTCCGGGACTTCGTCGATGGTATCCACCACCCGGGCGCCCCGGCGGGCCAGATACGCGGAAACCGCGTTGTTGTGAACGAGTTCGTGAAGCAGGACCACCGGGTCGCCCCCGGCAAGGGCCTGTTCCGTAAGGGTGATGGCCCGCCGGACTCCGGAACAGAAACCGTGCTTCGCGGCGATATGTATTTGAAAGACCCTCATGATCAATCGCCGTACTGTTCCCGGAGTTCCCGCCAGGCTTCATTCATGACCTGGTGTACGCGCACCGCCAGCTGTTTGCGGTCCTCCCCCTCCCGATGGTAAATTTCAGGCAGGACGTGGACCTCCACCTCGATGCCGGGCACTTCCAGCATATGCCAGACGTTGGGCATGAGCTTCTGACTGCCGTACCAGCCGGGCCGGGTGCCGTCGGCCAGCGTGTGATAGTATATGAGGACCGGGAGGACCGGAAATCCGGTGGAGCAGACCGCTTCAAAGGGGGTTGATTTGAAGGGCAGCAGATCGCCTCCGCCGCCGGTGCCGCCCTCGGGATAGACCAGAAGCGGGATGCCGTGTTCCATGGTGTCGCGAAATTCCGCCAGGGCTTTTTTGCTGGCGGTCGGGGTTTTCCGGTCCACCCAGACGGGGCGGCTGATCCCCAGGTACCAGCCCAGGAGCGGCCAGGAGCGGATCTCCTTTTTGGGGGCGAAGCGGATCGGAAAAAGAGA
>JAZMZH010000140.1:0-29134 GCA_045585875.1 Victivallaceae bacterium
GCACGGAGAATTCCCGGGAATACTCCCAGTCATAGTCCATCAGATGGCGCACTTCGAGTTCATTGCGCCGGAAATAGGGATGCGGGATGCGCCCGGCCGCCAGCAGGGCCGAATAATTATCGCCGGGAATCGTCGCGGCGATCGTGTCCCGGCCGTCTCCGCGCCGCAGCTTCCACTCTCCCGCCAGATTCAACACATGATTCATAATGATGATCCTCTGTCTATTGAACGGCCTGCGTTTTGCGGTAAAAGAACAGCGCTCCGGAGCGGCGCTCCGGGAGGTCGATCTCCAACCCTGTTTCCAGCAGTTCCCGTCCGGAGAAAAGCCGCGGCGCGCCTCCGTCCGCGTCCTCGACTTCGTACCGGGCGTCGGGGCTCACTCCCCGCAGCGGGAATTTTGCCCGATTAAAGGGACTGCCGGTGCGGCGCAGGGCGACCACGCACCCTCCCCCCAGGTCGGGCCGGTCGAACTGCAGCACCTGCCATTGCGTGCGGTCGAGGGTCTGCATTGTCAGCGAATAATAGTCGCCGGTCATATAGGGCCGGGCACGGTGAAAATCCGCCAGCATCCTGCGGTGCCATTCATAGGGATAGTCCTCCGGCAGCCGGGAATTTTCATACATGCAAAGTTCCAGCACCAGCCCCGAAGCCAGCACGCTGCGGATATTGTAGGTGTCTCCCGGACGGTACTGCGTCCCGAAGCTGAAGCAGGGGAGCCAGGCGTTGAGCCCGGCCGTCAACGCCTGCGCATCCTCGCAGTCAAACTGCTTGAAACAATGCATATCGCTGCCCCACAGCGGGATCGAACGGTGCATCATCTCGAAGTCCAGCCGCCGGCCGCCGCTGGCGCAGTTGTCGATCAGCATCCCGGGGTGGCGCTCCAGCAGCCGGTCGAAAATGCGGTACAGGGCCTCGATATGGCGGATCTCGCTGATGCCGGTGCGCCCCGGAGCATCGTTTCCCAGCCAGGCCCCCAGGGGCGCGGTATTGAAATCCTGCCGGTACCAGTCGATATGCTGGGAGGTCATCAGCCCCGAAATCAATTCCAGCATCCACGCTTCCGCGGCGGGATTGCCCAGATTCAGCACCCGGCTGCCGCCGAGTTCAAAGTCATAAAAATACTCGGGGTGCTCCCGGAGGATGTCCGACCCGGCGTAGGCGCGCTCGGGTTCGACCCACACCAGAAATTTCCGGCCGGAGGCGTGAACCGCGTCGGCCACGGCCCGCAGGCCGTCCGGGTATAAGTCCGGATTGATCCGCCAGCTGCCGGTATTCCGAATCCATAAGGTGCCGCCCATGCCGTCGTCCTCTTCGGGAGAGCATCCGAACCAGCCAGCGTCGATCCAGTAGCAGTCGTAATCCAGTTTCCGCGCATCCAGCAGCGCCGCCCGGGCCAGGTGATCCTTTTGGGGCACGGCGCCCCAGACGGAGAAGGACGCCGGCGGCTGCCGCATGGCCTCCGGGATCCAGATGTCAGCGAAGAAACGGCGCAGCAGATTCTGACCGCGCTCGAAATCACAACCGTCGTACTCGATCAGCAGCCCCGAAGGCTGCGAAATCGCTTCGCCCGGCTCCAGATAAGTGTCGAGGAACTCCATTCCGGCGCCGATCCGGGTGCAGCGGGGATATCCCGGCGCGATTTCCGCCATCCACTGTCCGGTCCAGCCGATCCCGAGCACGACGCCGCCCTCGGGGGAGGCAAGATTCAGATAGGGCATGAAAGCCGAACTCGAACGTCCCGCCTCGCCTTTCAGCACCAGCGGTTCTTCCGACTGCGCCGTCATCTGCTCCAGCTTGAAATCGTCCCGATAGCCGGAACCGTCTCCCGGGCAGTCGCTGTAATTGAACCCGCCCCGGGCGTAACGCACTTCGCTGCGCGGCAGCGTCAGTTCCACGCTGCGCACCATGTTCAAAGCCTGCGAGGGCGCGTCGCCCGCGTTGACGAAATCCACGTGCCAGACCGAAACCGGCAGCGCGTCGTATTCGTCCAGCGTGAAGACCACGGTGAAGCGGTCCAGCGGATTCACCGCCGAAATGATCCGGCGTTTCCGGTCGGCGAATTCCTCCCGATCTTCCCGCCACTGCCACGTCGGCAGCAGTTCGTCGCTGGCCTGCCCGCCGTAGCGGAAGCTCAGGGGCAGCAGATCGCATTCCCGGGAATCGGAGAGGCCGGAGAGCATCGCCTCCGCGCCGTCCGCCGTCGTCACCCGGGCGTCGCACCAGTCGGCATGGGAGAGATAGATGTTGTCGGCGGTGACGCACAGCGCCAGTTCGCGGCATCCATCGTCGAGAGGGAGGTCCACCGTCACCGGGGCGCCGTGCCGGACCGGGCCGCTTTCCCACAGAGTCCGGTCGCCGGAACGGACCGAAAAGCGCAGTTCGCGGGGCGCGGAAATTGTGTCGGGGTTTTCATCCAGACCGGCGACGGCGCGGAAACGCGTCAGCGCCTTCGAGCTTCTCAGGACGATTTCGCTGTCGGCGTGGGTCCCCAGGCCGTTTTCGTAAACCCGTCCGCCCAGCGTCAGCGGCCCCTGAAGGATGGAGCGGTTGAGCTGCAGCGTACTCCACCCCTGGCGGCAGCGGATCAGGGAGATCCGCGGCGCGTCGCCCCGCCGGGAGCCCAGCCGGGCCCAGCGGTCCCGACGGCGGGCGAACTCGGCCTCGGACACGGTAAAACCGCTGGTATTCATCACGTTATTCATTGCTTCCTCCGGCAATCAAAAAATTGTTTGAGATTGTTTTCATATCGGGCAGTTGTCCCTCCGGGAGTTTCGCCGCCCCCGCTATCGTCGGGTCGGCGTCTGATCGGGAGCCGGCGGCGCGAGCAGGGAGAATACCTCCACGGGCCAGTTTCCGAGGCGGCGGAACCCGCGGGGAAGTTCCTGCTTGAACTGCAGATAGATACGGCAGTCCCCCCGGGTTTCGCAGACGATGTCCCGGACCGTTTCGGTTTCCACCAGCACCCCGAATGCCTGATAGCCCATCAGCGTGCAGTCCTCCAAAGACACTTTCATGCGGTCTCCCCGCTGGACGCTGGTGACGATTCCGGGGACGCCCCGGGTCCCGACCATTTCCGGCTGGGTGAAGTTCAGCTGGATGAGCGTACAGTTCTTCAGACTGCTCCAGGTGTACGGCGTAAGGGAGTAATTGGTGCTCTTGAGGCAGGCCTGGGGCGCAACCATCACGCAGTCCTCCAGAATCGCATCCGGACTACCGGGCATGGATGCATTTTCCATGCGGAGATAAAAGGCGGCGGTGTCGCCGATATAGTCCAGCGCGTAAAACTGACAGCGGCGGAAGGTCAGCGGTTCGTCGGGACGCGACAGCAGCCCCGCCGCGCCGGCGCCGAAGGCCCGGCCGATGCCGACGCAGTCCTCCACGACGATGGAAAAGGGGTCGGTGCTGCCGAGGCCGTCGAAAAATATCCCGCCGTCCGCGCCGCAGAAGTAAAGCCTGCGGAAATACCAGCGGTCGAAGCAGACGGAGGAGAAGCTCTCTTCGGTATGCTCCGCCGACCACCCTTTGGAGTAGGCGCGGAAACAGCTCCACCAATCGTAGCTCTTGAACCCGAGTTCCGGGTCGCCGGAGTCGATGACGACCCAGCCCTTCGCCCCGGAGCCCAGCCGCCCGTCCGAATCCCCGATCAGCTGGTTGTAGGCGCCTGCCGCCCCCTTGTGTTCCGTATAGAGATTTGCCTCGCAGTAGGTGTCGGGCCGGACGATGATCCGGTGTCCGCCCCTGTCGTCCGGCACCGCGAGCAAGGCCCTCTGAATCGTGTGAAACGCGGTGCGCCAGCTGCGTCCGTCGCTGTTGTCTCCGATCTTTGAAACGTAAAAATCCATGCTATCCTCCCAAAAAGGTTTGATCCGTTATTTTTGACGCTTCGGACAGCCCGAAGCATCGGACGAAATGCAGCATCCGGCGGCGGCCGCCGGATAACTGGTCAGCCAGTGGCGCAGGCGGGACCAGCATCGGCCCTCCAGCGAAGCGGTGACGTCCCGCCGCACCGCCTCGGCCAGCCGCGGCGACGCGAGGAGCGCCTCCGCCGCTTTGCGAAGCCCGGAGACCACCGCTTCGGGCGGGCGGGCGGCAAAACCGGTCACCTCGTTCGGAGCGGAAACGCGCCATCCGATCAGCTGATAGGGCCCCAGCGTCACCGGCGCTTCCGTAAGTTCGACACGGTCGGCGAGCGCACGGCCCGACGGCGTGTGACGCCAATGCAATTCCACCTCCACCGGGTACGGCTCGCGATTGACGCAGTAAACCCACAGCGTATCGCCGTCGCGCAGCTGACGCACCGCGACCGGATCGGTGCCGCCGGGGACGGTGTCAAAGCGCCGTCCGGGCAGCCGCCGGAAAACACGGGCGAAGCTGCGGAAATCCTCGGTATGCACCTTGTCCAGGTACAATCCTCCGGCGGTGAGACGCACCACATCCGCCGCGGCCAGCGCATGCGCGAGGTGTTCCATGTAGTGCGGATCAGGGGGCGTCGCCGTCGCGATCCGCAGCTGCGACTTCCACCAGAAGTTGTCCGGCGGATATTCCGAGTTCATCCGCAGGATTTCGGCATCTCCGCCGTAGATGTGATTGATGGTCTTTGCATTTTCGTCGCCGGGATCGACCGGAAACCAGCTGTTCTTGCCCCAAGCCTCGTGCCAGCAGTTGAAAATGAACGCCGCCGGGCGCTCCATCGTCCTCAGCCGCTCCCAAAAGGAGTCGTCGAGGTAATCGTGATCCCGGAACATGAAAAATGCCTCGGGCGGCGCATCCTCGATGTTGCTGGCCGACCGGTCGCGGTTGCCGCCGATGATCTGCTGACAGAAGTCCAGATTCGGCTCTCCGGCGAGAAGGCTCGCATCGAGGCCCGCCTCCCGGTACAATTCCACGTTGGACTTTCGCGCCTTGATCTGGCTCTCGGGCAGATTTTGCAGACAGACGCACGGGATGTAAGGTTCGCTCCACATGGTCAGCGTCAGCCGCAGATCGGAGCGTTCGGCGCACATCGTGTCGCGCAAATCGCGGATGAACGCGGCGATCTTGCGGCAGCGCCAGTCGATCCATTGCTCGCGGCAGTGCTCCTCCAGCCAGCGGAAACGCTTGGAAAAACGCCTGGCGTCGGTCGGCTCCACCGGGATGGTCAGGCCGTTTTCGGCTTCGAACAGCCCGATCGTGCAATCATCGTACCCGGAGCGCAGCGACCCGAACCACAGCAGCGTCGGCGCCCACATCGACACGCTGATGCCCTTGAAGGCCGGGAAATCGCGGTACGCTCGGCATGTATCCCGGAAAAATGCCCGGATCGTGTTTTGGACTTCGGGCTGCAGAATGTTGAAGATGGGGCCGGGGGGACAGCCCTTCACGGAAAACTGTTCCCCGAAAGCGAATTCCCCGTCCAGCGCCGCGGCGTCGAACGGTCCCGGCTTCGTCAGCATTTTCCGGTAATTTTGCGAGTGAAAATAGATGGTCCAGTCCATCGTGCCGGACTGCACCATGTCGTTCCAGAGCATGTTGTTCAGCGTCGGGGCTCCCGCCGCGATCCGCCCGGTGTCGATCTGAAGTTTCCGCATCAGCGATTCCAGGCGCAGCAGCGTGAATTGAGCGATGAATTTGACGCCGTTTTTTTCGCAATCCTTTAAAAGCGGCGTCACCCAATCCTCCGGGTGATCGCTCCAGGTGATATACTGACGCCGGTCCTTCGCCACCGTGATGCCGAAGACTTCCGCCGGCTCTCCGGTGCGCGGAAACCAGGGGCCCTGATACCAGCACAGGGGATAGATCATCATGTTCTGCCCGGTGTGGCGCAGATAGGTGAACACATGATCCCTCCACGTGTCGAAATCCGTCGCCCCCTCGCCGGCCTGGGTGCCGCAGGGGTCCTCGTACTGGATGCCGAACTCGCGGCCCTCTCCGGCGTCGTCGAGATCCAGCGCGGCCAATTCTCCGGATTCCAGCTCGAACACCTCGAAATCCGCCACCGCCGCGGGTTCGTGATACCCCCATGTCATGAAGCAGACGCTCATGTCGTCGAAACGCGGCCAGAAGACCTGATCCAGCGTTTTCATCGTCCCGGAGAGCGGCCAGGCGTGGCCGGTGACCACCCCGCAGTTGATGTCGTAGGTTGTCCCGTCGCCGATCGTCATGAAGCGGCGCCGATCATCCGGATAGCGCACCCGCAGCAGATGGGGCCGTCCGGAACGCACCGGGAAACGGTAGCCGAAACGCATCAGGGGCCTGGGCAGGGCTTCGCGGTACCGTCCGCAGGGGGCGTCCACGATATGCGTGTCGCCGCAGCTGAAGTAATTCTCCGGGATCTCCGGATCGGCTGCGCAGTCCTGTCGGAATATCGAAATCATAAATATCTCCTTTTCGCCGGGCGGCCCGGCGGATTGTCCCCTCATCAGGCGTTCAGCGGTTCACGGTCGCTCCCCTGCATAAACGCGCGGTTGACCCGCAGAAATTGCTCCGGACACTCCCTCCAGGCCGGATCCTCCGGACCGGAATTGGTGCGGAGCATGGCTCCCCAGCACCCCTGAGCGGCCAGCAGGCGGGCATTGAGCATCATCAGCTCCCAGTACTCGGCGCAGCGCTCCTCCCATCGCATCTCCTCAAGCGGACAGTAGGTCATCCCTTCGCCGACCACCATCCGCGCCCCGGGCAGCAGCCACTTGTGCAAATCGCCGGAATTCAGGACGGCTCGCTCCAGCGCCCGGCGATACGCCGGCAGCTCCCGGCGAAAGGAGGTCTCAAGACGCCGATCCAGTTCCGGGATCATATCCTCCCGCAGATTGTGATAAAGCCATACCCGGGCATACCACCCGGGTTCGTATTCCTCATCCGATCCGCACGCCTCCCGGATCGTTTTCATCGAAATCGGACGGGGTTTCAGGAACGGTCCGATCGCCGCGTCCCTTTCGGCAACGTCGAAGTCGAATCCGGCCTCGAACACCGGTTTTTCAAAGACGCGGGCATAAACCGGCCATGCGAAATAGCAATGCCGATTCCACACCTGGGCGTTTCCGGGCATCATCTCCGGCCTGGTGATCTCCGCGGTCGAGGTATCGACTGCGAAAAGGACCTCCGGATGACGTCCCCGCAGAAAATCGATCGCCGCCTCGTGCCATTGCCGGAACCGGTGCAGGGCATGGAGCTGATCTCCGACATCGGAATCCGGCGCGAACATCCGCCATTTGAGCGGCAGGGCGTCGAATTCGTTGAAGATTTCGGCAAACGCCGTCCGGCCGATCAGTCCGCGCCTCTTCAATTCGTCCAGGATCAGCGACAGGTCCCGGGCGAAACGCATGAAGCGCTCCTCGACGGGAAGCGCGAAAAATTCATCCCGGATCTTTCGCTCCGCATACCAGAATGTATGCAGATAAAACCAGCTTGACAGGATGACCTTCACATCGTATTTTCGGGCGAGGAGAAACAGCTCGACCGTATTTTCCAGCACGTCGCACCGGTATCCGCCGGACAGCCGCGGGAACTGGCGAAGATAACGGCACCCCGGAAAGGCGTCGTGAAATTCCAGCACGCCGCGGGGATTCCCCGCGGCGTCATGGCACAGCCCGGCGCCGGAATCCACCCGGATCGTATTGAATCCCCGTTCCTTCAATTCCGCAAAACAGCGCTCCAGATCCCGATACGCACCGTCCCGGCCTCTGTTCAGATAGTAGAATATCCAGAACGAAATGGTCAGACGGTCGGGCATTTCCCCGGGGTTGAGATGATCCGCGGTCATTTCCGCTTTCTGCAAAGTGTTCGTTTTTTTCATCGCGCTTCAACCGGGCCGCCGCCGTGGGATCGACGCTTTCGGCGATGATCCCGCGGGCGGCGGACCGGGTTTTCCTTTCCGTTTTCGGAAGATTTCAGCAGTTTTCTGTTTTCATCACCCGTACGCAGTGATGGATGGCGCTGTCAAATCCGATGCGCTCGATCGCAAACTCCGATTTGATTTTCCCATCCGAAACTTACTCGATCATCAGCTGATCGCCCCACACGTTGAACCATTTGCCGGAGTGCAGTTCCGAGACCACAAACGCGTGTTCGGTAAGCGTATCTCCCCGCACCGCCTCCCAGTCCGCCGGAGCTTCGGGGAGGACTTTCCACGTCCCGTCGGTGGGGATCACCACGGTGCCGCCGTCCGCATACCGGATCTCCAGCGCGCCGATGACTCCGCAGGGCAGTCCGCCGCCGTCCAGGGCTTTTACGCCGATGTAATTGTGGCTCGGTCTCGCCCATACCGAGAAGCGCTTCAGCCAGCGGCAGCTGCCCGCCGCTCCCAGATGCATCCCGTTGACGACGACCTCCGCGTAATCGTCCGCGCCGATGGTGAGGACGGCTTCGGCTATCGGCCGGTCGGGATCCACCGTGAATTCCCGGTAGAGACAGACCTGACTTCCGGGGATGTCGCAGGTTTTTTCAGCCCATATCCATCCGGCTCCGTCGCAGTCGAAGGCCGCCGGGCCGTCGGCGAAACCGCCTCCGGAGAATTCGGGCATTTCGTAGAGCGCTTTCGGCAGATCATCCGCGGAGTAAATGCTGACGCCGAACGCCGGCACGGTATCCGAGAGTACGCCGCCGGGACAGGAAACGGTCCGGTCCTCGAAGCGCACCGGCACCTGACCCTGCCAGGGGACCCCGACGGAGAATGTCACCGGTGCGGCCGAACGGTTCAGCGCGATCAGATACGGATGAGCCTCCGCCTCCAGCAGCATCAGTTCCAGTTCCGGCGTCGATTCGTCGAGCCAGTATTTTTCGCTCCGGGCCCAGAGGCCGGAAATGTCGTGCAGTTCCCGGGTCGTCGCCAGCAGATCCCGGTAGAATTTTTTGTCCAGGATGTAAACCTGCCCCCAGAAGACGATCGCGGTCCCGCCGTTCATCAGCGCATCGTACGCCATGAAGCGCAGCTGTTCCCGGGTCGGATAGACGGGGGTGTAGTTGTTCAGGACGCCCCAGGCGAAGGCCTGGAGGATCATCCAGTTCGGTTTGCGCCATTCCACCGCCTCCGAAATGTGCGTCGCGTAATCGCCCACCACCGACAGCTGCTTGTTGGGCAGATCGCCGTGGGGATCGGGCGACGGCACCGGATAGATGTCCACGCCGTAAATATCCGCGGCGGTGGAATAATCCCGCTGATTCTGAATATCCCCGCGCGGCGCCGAGTTGATCCAGATGGGATGATAGGGATCGGCCTCCCGGAGCAGTTCATAGGAGCGCAGCAGCTGGCCCAGGATTCTTCCGCCCCAGTTGGGCTCGTCCACCAGGTAATACCCCAGCAGCGCCGGATGATTCACAAATTCCGGCGTCAGGGTCTGACGCAGTTTTTCCCGCCAGAGATCTTCGGTTTCGATGCCGGCGATCCCGATGTTTCCCAAAAAGACCATGAGCTTCAGGCCGCATTTTTGCGCCAGGTCCAGATTTTCGATCGTCACCTCGCGCTCCAGCAAAAGGGTGTTCACGCCGGAGGCGGCGGCCTCGGTCCAGTATTTCTCCCGCGCCTCCCAAGTGCCGAGCATCTGATAAAAAACCACCGGGAAGAAGGGCTCGCCGTTCACATAGATCTGCCGGTCTTCGCCCACGACGACCTCCCGTTTCGCAGGCGGGAGGACCGTAATCGGCGTCGTGCCGGTATAGCTGCTCCCGTCCCTGAATTCCCACCTGGAGACGAGTTCATATTTCCCGGCGGGCAGATTATCAGCCGGGAAGCTGAATTCCGCGCCGTCGCAGGAGCCCAATACCCGCCCTTCGCCGTCGATCAGTTCGCTCCGGCAGGCGGCGACGTTTGCATCCGTTGTCAGCGATCCGGCAATGGCCGGAGCCGGATGCGAGGCGAAAATCGTATTGCGGTAAAGCGGCATGTCCGGAATGGCGCGATACACTTCCTCCGCCAGAAGCGGTTTCGGAGCGATCTCCACATCCTCCAGCACCAGGACCCCGGCGCTGTAGTTCGCCCACTCGACCGAAACGACCGTGTCGGCCTGGGCAACCTCGAAGACCACCTCCTTGGACTGCCGGGCATGGGGCAGCACGTCATCCGTTTTCCGGCAGAGGATGAGACTCTCGTCGGCCGGATGGATCCGGGTTTCAAAACCGTAATATCCGGAGGCGTTTCCCGCATCTCCCTCTCCGGCCACGGAAAAACGCAGCACGTAGCGCCCCGGTTCGGAGATCGGTACCCTCCGGAGCCAGGCGCTGCCCGATTTGATCCGGACCCGCTGCCCGGAACTCCCGGCCTCCACCGAAACCCGGTCGTTGGTCTGCCAGGAGCCGCCGTTGTCGGCGGAGGATTCGCGCACCGGGACTTTGCGGACGGTCAGATTCCGCACTTTAATGCCGCCGTTTTGGGACCCGATCACCAGATAGGGGGCGGCGGTGTTGGCGCCGGCAAAGGAAAACTGATCCTGAAACGGCACCCATTCCCCGCTGAGAAATCCGATCGTCGAAGTGTGAATGTAGTTCCCGTCATGAATCCACTCGATATAAACCCGGCCTCCGGCTCCGTCCAGAGCGCAGATTTCGCCGCTCAGGACATATTCCATGCCGGGCTCCAAGGAGAGATTGCTGCGGGTGGCGGCGCCGCCGTCAACCCCGCTGTTCAGGGTCATCGTCCATTGGCCGTCGGCCACTGTCATCCGGGCCCCGTCGGTGAGGCTCCAATAGGCTTTGGAGCGGGTGAAGTCCGAGGCGTCGAAGACATTTTCGCCCTGCGCCGGGAGGGCGCGGACTTCGCCGGCCGGGACCTTGCGGACGACCAGATCCCGCACTTCGATATCGCCGTCCTGAGCCTGGATCACCAGATAGGGAGCCGCGGTATTGGCTCCGGGAAAGGCGAACTGATCCTGAAACGGCACCCATTCCCCGCTGAGAAATCCGGTCGTCGAGGTGTGAATGTAGTTTCCGTCCTGAATCCACTCGATATAGACCCGGCCTCCGGCTCCCTCGGGAGCGCGGACTTCTCCGCTCAGGACATATTCCATGCCGGGCTGCAGAGGCAGATCGTTGCGGCAGGCGATGGCGGAGCTGACGCCGTCGTCCAGGGTCATCGTCCATTGGCCTCCGGCCACCGTCATCCGCGCCCCGTCGGAGACTCTCCAATACGCCGGGGACCGGGCGAAGTCCGAAGCGTCAAAGACATTTTCCGCCTGCGTCGCGACGGCGCACGTCATGCACCCTGTCAGAAAGATGAACAGCGCCGCTGTCCGTTTCCACATTCTCACCATTGTTTTCTCCATTTTCCAGCACCGTCAGGACCTTCCGCCGCGGTCGGCACGGTACGAACAGCGGTCCGCCGGGCGCGGGCTTCCACGCCCGGCGAACCGCATGAACATAGCTATTGTTATGCGTGATCCAAATCAGTTGTTGGAATAGATCGTCGTATTATAGCTATTGACATCCGAGATCTTCTGCGTCTCGGCATGTCCGTCGATGTATCCGCAGTTGACCTTGTCCTCATGCACCGTTGCCGGCAGGGCCCAGGCCCCCGAATTGACGTTCGGGGTCGTAGCATAGTACGTCGTGCACATACCGGCATCCATCACGATGATCTGCTGGGTGGCGCGCTTCGCGGCTCCGGTGTTCAGCACGAAAAAGTCGGCCGGAGTCCTGTAGCTGACCGCCTCATTGATGGTCCCGAGAGCCCAAGCCGTATAGGTCGTGGCGGGGCAACGGAAAATCTCCTTGGCAACACCGACATCCCAGACCTGTTTCATCCAGTTCTGGCCGTGGGCGCTATCCCACCACTCTCTGATGTCGGAGCAGTTCGCCGCATCGGAGATCGACCAGCCGACGCCGCCGGTGGAGATCGCATTGCTGCCGGTCCAGCTGCCGGGCAGATAACTGTCGTACTCGGTGGCATAGATCGCGGCGCCGGTCGTCATCTGCTTGACGTTGCTGGTGCATTTGATCCTCTGGGCGGCGGCGCGGGCCTTGCTCAGAGCGGGCAGAAGCATGCTGGCGAGGATGGCGATAATCGCGATCACGACGAGCAGTTCTATAAGTGTGAAAATTTTCTTCATCTTCTTCTCCTTGTTAGATTTGCGCGGCACCATGCCGCCGATTCACACACTACTTCGGACACACGGCAATGATTCATGTTTTTCTCATTTTCAACCTCCGTCCTTTTTCGTTTTCAGCACACACAGTGTACTGACTTATATTATAACACATTTGTACCCTCAAAAGCAACCCCGTTCAGGGGATTTTTCTCAAAAACTGTTCTTTTGAGCTCAAAAAAGTTTGATTTTCCCTTTGAAAAAACTGAAATATTTTCATGAAAACCTTTCAAACATTCCCGCCTTTCACAAAATCTTCTTCACCGAGTTCCGCTCCACGATCCGGCACGGAGCCGTGTAATGAGTGATGCCGTCCATAAGCGGCGGATTGTTCTCCAGAGTTTCGACCATCCGCAGCGCCGCCTCCGCCAGCTCGTCCAGATCCTGCTTCACCGTGGTGATCCCCGGCGTCAGCGCATCCGTCATGCCCGCCAGCTCGCCCGTCATCAGCGAAATGTCCTCGCCGATATGATAGCCGAGATCGACGAGCATCTGATGCAGAGGCAGGATCCAGTCCTCGTGCAGACAGATAACGGCGGTGGGCTTCCGCTCCGTAAGCATCCGGCTGAACTTTTCCCGGTCCAGAGTCATATCCGGATTGTACACGGCGGTGAAATTGTCCTCGTAAGGGAGACCCGCCTCCTCAAAGGCGCGGAGCGCGCCCCGCCGCCGCTCCGGAGAAGCCCAGTTGTTGCCGACGGGTTCAATATAGACGATCCGCTTGTGCCCCGCCCGCAGCAGATAGCGCACCGCCGTCAGCATCTGCCCCGCGTGATCGACGCAGACCGTATTGAATCCGGGCAGAAACAGATTGATGCAGACAAAGGGAAACCTGAGCCGGGAGAGCAGCTTCAGCTGCGTGGTGGATGTCGCCCAGTCGATGAGCATCCCGGCCACGATCTCCTTGGGGTTCAGTTTTCCGACGTCGGCGATGCGGCACAGGGTCGCCTTGTAGCCGTGTTCGGCCAGATGGAGCAGGAGCGTGCTGACCATGCTGCAGGCGAACCACCGGGGCGGCGTGATGCGCTGCTGATTGGAGATCACCAGCGCGACGGTGTTTCGCTGAGCCTTGAGATTGGGCATATAATGAAACCGCTCCGCGGCGCGGAGGATCCGGTCTCTCTTCTCCGGATTGACGGGGATCTTGCCGTTGAAGACGCGGGACACGGTAGCCGGAGAGCACCCGCAGTGCTCCGCAAGCATGGTGATGCTTATCTGCTTCTTTTTCTGCATCTTACCGACATCCCGTGAAGTTGTTTATTTCAGGTCTGAATTCCGTCGATGAGATATTATAATATAAATGCAAGCGTTTTTCAAGAAAAATCCTGAATTTTTTTTCTTCCGAGCTCAAAAAGCTCCGAAGCAGCGGCATTTTTGAAAATATTTTCATGAAAATTTTCAAAAAGAGATCGTTTCGGCTGACATTCTCTCCGGAAACGCCTCTCTCCTGAAATCGTAAAATTCAGCGCGGGATTGCCGATCGGGAACCGTCGGCGGCGGGCGAAAAAGACGGCGCCGGGATGATGCGCGTCTCGCTTCGCTCCCGGTACGCCGCTCCCCCTGACGGCACGGACGGCAGCCGGGAGCCCGCCGGAAACGGATTCAAACGACCGGGCAGGCTTTGCCGCCGGCTCGGGCGGACCTGTGGGCGGCGGAAACTATTCTCAAATTCCGGAGGCCCTCTTCGGCATTGACCGGGGCCTGTTTCCGAATACTCAGGGCGTGCTTTTCGATCAGCGTCTGATAGATGTTCGGGAATTTGCGCGGACGCAGCGCCCTGACCCCCTGCGCCGTCTCGACTTCGAGGCGGATCCGATAGGGCTCGTCCGCGTGCCCGGAGATCTGAAACATCGTGCCGTAGCCGCGCAGCGCGCCCGCGCCGCCGTAGATTTCGTAACCGAGATTGCCGAAAGTGCCGATGAGCCCGCCCCGGGGTTCGCCGAAGGAGACCTGCACCGAACCGGTCAGCCCGTTCTCCAGCGTGTACTTGATGTACGCCCCCTCCTCCGCCCGGATCGGCAGGGTTTTGGGCAGATAGACGGCCCGCACCGAGACGATAGGGCTCCCGAAAAGAAATTCGGCCATGTAAAAACAATGGGAGGCCATGTCGCCGACGGGACCGCCCATCTCCTCCACCCGGGAACAGCGCCACGAAGCGGCTTCCGCCGGGGTCGCCCCGTAGAGGCACTCCATGTGGATGCGGGCGTCGTTCACCGTGCCGATGCGGTCGGAAGCGATCGCCTTTTTCGCCAGACGGTTGAAGGCATTGTTCACCATCATGTGATCCACCGAGAGGGAGAGACGGCGGGAGGAAGCGGTTTTTATCATCTTTTCGGCGTCCCGGAGGGTCGTGGCCATGGGTTTTTCGCAGATCACATGTTTCCCGGCCTCGAGCGCCCGGATGGACAGAGCGGCGTGGGTGGCGTTGTTGGTGGCGACATAGACCGCCTCCACCTCCGGATCGGCGAGGACAGCCTCCGCCGAATCGTACCACTTGAGCCCGAGCGCTTCCGCCGCGGCCCGGCGCGCCGGATTGAGGTCAGTGGCTCCGGTCAGCAGGGCGTGTTCGAGGGGTTTGAAGCGTGCCCGGTCGCAGGCGAATCCCTCTCTGGCAATGCGGTTTTCGGCAATGCCGCCGAATCCGATCAGTACATACTTTACAGGGACCATGATTTTCTCATTCTCCTTGAGTTTCCTTGCCGCGGGTCATTTCATGAAGGCGTCCGCGACTTTGTTGAAGGCATCAATGTCGGCCTGAATATGCCTCTCCTCGTAAGTGGGATGCACCCAGAAACTGATGGTACGGTCGGTCAGCCAGTGCGCCATCCTGCAGTTGCACCTGCTGTAGTCGATGTTGCGCGCCCGCGGATCGTTGAAGGGATAACCGGCGACCCCGAACCCCCTGCGGCCCGTGAACGCCTCCTCCTTATACATCTCGGGCCACAGCACGCCCCAGGCCTGCGCGCCCTCCGCCTGCACCGCCCTGATGAAATCGCCGCAGGAGCAGTCGAGCAACTCGGTCCGGAGCACGAACGGCACCAGCCAGAAAGCGTTTCGGCGCTCATCGGTATCGACCGGGCAATACTGAACCAGCGGATGATCCCTGAAGGCCTCGATCAGCATACGGCCGTACCGGGTGCGGCGGGGCATGTTCCAGTCGTCGAAGCGCTCGAGTTCGCCCAGACCGATCTGGCTCTGGATTTCGGTCATGCGGAAGTTGAAGCCGACGCGGCGATGGATGTAAAGCTGCTTGCCCTCCAGCTCCAGCAGACTCTCCTTTGCCTTGACGTCATACCCGTGATCGCGGAACGAACGGCATTCCCAGAAGAGGTTCTCGTCATTGCAGCAGACCATGCCGCCTTCGCCGCCGGTGGTGAAGTGCTTGCTCTGGCAGAAGCTGAAGCAGCCGACATCGCCGATGGTGCCGGCTTTCCTGCCCTTGTAGAGGCCGCCGAAGCACTGCGCGCAGTCCTCGATGACATAGAGGCCGTGCCTGCGGGCGACGGCCATGATCGGATCCATGTCGGCGACGGCGCCGTAGAGGTGGACGACGACGATCGCCCGGGTGTGTTCGGTGATCGCGCTCTCGATCTGCGCGGGATCGATGAGGTGGTCGGCGCCGACGTCGACGAAAACCGGCAGCGCCCCCGCCTGCAGAGCGCAGAAGCTCGAGGCGATGAAGCTGTAGCTGGTGCAGATGACTTCATCGCCGGGTCCGATGCCGAGACCGCCGAGGGCGGTATGCAGAGCGGCGGTGCCGTTGGTGACGCTGACCGCGTATTTGACGCCGAGCCACTTCGCCCATTCCTTCTCGAAGCGGTGTCCGACCGGACCGGTCCAGTAGTTCACACGGCCGGACTCGAGAATCTTCTGGATTTTCGGGAAGGTCTCGGGGTTGAACTGGGGCCACGCCGGAAATTTTTCGCTGATGACCCGGGGGCCGCCGTTGACGGCAAGTTTGCTTCTGTCCGACATTTTTTCTCCTTCTGATGTCTTCCGGTTTCAGTTTCGTGTTTCCCGGCCGTCCGGAGCGCCCTCCGCCGTCACCGGTTTGAAATGATAAAGGACGCGGGAGACGCCCGGACGGCGTCCCTGCAGCAGGCGCATCAGCAGTTCCGCCGCGTACCCGGCGTACTCCTCAATATCCTGGGAAAAGAGCAGCATCCTCCGGGACGGGTAGCGCTCCCCGACCTCGCGGTGGACGATCGTGGCGATAAGCGGCATATAGCCGCCGGGTCCGGCAATGCACAGCTCCGCGAGAAAACCGCTCACCACGGTGTCGTCGTCGCTGACGATCCCGTCCGGACGCTCCTCCGGCGGGAGGGAGAGCAATTCCGCGGCGATGGCCGCGCCTCCGTCGTACCCGCGCCCGACGCGGCCGGGCATGAAACTCCGACGCGCCTCCATCTGAGCGTCATCGACGCAGAACTGAATCACCCGGCGGCAGCCGGCCTTTTCAAGTGCGGCGCGGGCATCGGTCAAAAATTTTCCGACCCCGATGAGGACGCCGTAAGGCATCCCGCCGCCGCAGTCGTCGTCACCGATGAAACAGCATTTGATCTTCTGGCGTGCAAGACGACGAAGCGCGGTTTCGGAGAGAGGGCACATCGTGATCACGCCGTCAATCCGGCGCTCATCCACCGCCTGCTCCAGCCCCGGAAATTCATCGAGCCCGGCACGGCTCCCGGTCTCCGGAATCCGGTTGCTGAAAAAGGCGAGACAGCGGCAGTTGTGTTCGCTCACGAGTTTCTGGATGAAGGAGGCGAGGTGCGCGGAATAGGCGCTGCCGTCGAGAGGGCGCACCGCCACGGCGACGGTCCGCCCGGCGAGACGGCCTCCGGCGGAATTTTTGACGAAGACGCCGACCTTGTCGCGAACCTCGAGCACGCCGAGTTCGCACAGGGAGCCCACGGCGGCGGCGATGGTCTGACTGCCCATCCCCAGTTCCGCACGAAGCCGGGAATAGGAAGGAAGCCGGTCGCCGGGCGCAAGCCCTTGATCCTGGATGCGGCGTACAATGGCATCCCGGGCAAATTCAACTTTCTGAGAAAGATAGCGATGAAACACATTCATAATCCGAGCTCCGATATACTGTATACTGTTTTTTGTATACTTTGCGGAAATTAATATACCTCCCGAAATTTTTTTGTCAAACGGGATCGGTATTTTTTTTCAGCAATTTGGCAGTACCGTCCAATTTCAACGGGAGACGAAAGAGATGGCGCGGCTCCGAATGTCCGGCAGAACAGGGGAAAATGTTCCCGTTTCAGACGCCGAAACCATGACGACAGTCCGGGTGCACCCTCGGAAATCAGAAGCCCCGGCGTTTCCGGTTTTTTCCGGAGTAAAATCGGTGCTCCGGCTGTATTTTTCGGGCTTCCGTGCTATATTAAAAGAAAACTCCGGAAGCGCATCCATGGCGGAAAAAGTATTGATCTCAGCGGAAAATCTGCACCTCTCCATCGGCCGTCAGGTGCTTTTCAACGGGATTTCCCTGGCGGTCGGCTCCGGCGAGCGCGTCGCCCTCATCGGACGCAACGGCTCCGGCAAAAGCACCCTGCTCAAGGTCATCGCCGGGCTCGAAATTCCCGCCTCCGGCACCGTGGCCGCCGCCAAAGGTCTCCGCATGGCCATGCTCCCTCAGGATTTCGAACTGGACGAGACGGCCTCCGCCGCGGCCAACATCCGTCAGGGACTGGCCTGGTTTGAAGAACTGCACCGGCGCTGCGCCTCCCCGGAGCCCGGAATCGACCGCGACGCGCTGGAGCATCTCATCACCCTCCACGACGCCTGGCATCCCGAGGAGAAGCTCGGCAGGGTCATGGACAAATTTCACATCCCCGACGACGACCGTCCGGTCCGTTCCCTCTCCGGCGGCGAAAAACGCCGGGTCGCCCTGGCCCGCGTCTTTGTTTCCGAGCCCGATCTGCTGCTGCTGGACGAGCCCACCAATCATCTGGACATCCGGATGGCGGAGGAGATCGAGAGCATCCTCGCGTCCTGGCGGGGAGCCTGTCTGTTTGTGACCCACGACCGGTATTTCCTGGACCGCGTCGCCACCCGCATCCTGGAGCTCGATCACGGAAAAATCTTCAGCTGCCCCGGCAGCTACGGCGACTATCTGGAGGCAAAGGATCTCCGGGAAACCCTGGAGGACATCGCCGAAAACAAGCGTAAGAAATTTCTCCGGGACGAAATCGAGTGGGTGCGGCGCTCCCCAAAGGCCCGGCTGAAACGCAACCTGGGCCGCGTGAAACGTTTTGAGGAGCTCTCCGCCGTGAGCGCTCCGGAGCGCACCGGAGAGATCGAACTGGTGATCCCGCCCGCCCCGAGGCTGGGCGACCGGACCGTGGAGATGGAAAATGTCTCCCTCTCCTTCGGGGATCGCGCGATACTCCGGGATTTCAGTTTTGAATTCTTCCCCCGCTGCCGTCTGGGCATCGTCGGCGGCAACGGCGTCGGCAAGACCACTCTGCTCCGGCTGATGACCGGCCGGCTGCGGCCGGATTCCGGCACGGTCAAAACCGCCGACACCGTGATCTTCAACTACGTGGACCAGTCCCGGCTGGCGCTGAACGGCGAAAAAACCGTGGAGGAGGAGATCGCCGAGGGCAAGTCCTTTGTGGAGCTGGGCGGAGAAAAAATCACCGTATGGAGCTACCTCCGGCGCTTCCTCTTTGAGGACGAGCGCATCCGCACGCTCGTCAAATATCTCTCCGGCGGGGAAAAGGCCCGGCTGATCCTGGCCAAGATCCTCAAACAGGGCGGCAACTTCCTGATCCTGGACGAACCGACCAACGATCTGGATCTCTCGACCCTGCGTCTGCTGGAGGAGGCTCTGGCCGGTTTTGACGGATGCGTCGCGGCGGTCAGCCACGACCGTTACTTCCTGAACCGGGTCTGCACCCACATCCTCGCCATGGAGGGGGACGGCCGCGCCGTGCTCATTCACGGGGATTACGATTACTATCTGAGCAGGCGGAGGGCGGAGGCCCCCTCCCCGGTTCCGGTTCCGGCCCGCTCCGAACGGGCACGGACCGCCCCCGAAACGTCCCGGAGCGCCCGACCGCCCAAACTCACCTACCGGGAAAATCTCGAACTCGAGGGCATGGAGGCCGCCATCGAAAAGGCGGAGGCCGAAGCCGCCGAACTGGAGGCGATCTTCTGCCGTCCGGATTTCTTCCGGGAATACGGGGAGCGCTCGGAGGAGCTGCGTCAGAAACTGGCGGCGGCCAAAGCCGAAACGGAGAAACTTTACCGCCGGTGGGAGGAGCTGGAGGCGAAAAAGAGCGCCTGCGAATCCGCCGCGGGCGGACGCGGATAACTCCCGCCCCGGGGTTCCCCCGAAAAATCGGAAACCGCCGCACCTCGGAGGACCGGTATTTCCGCTGCTTCCAAACAAAAAGCCGCGCCCCGGAGGACCGGGACGCGGCGGCGGCAGGCCTTCCGGCCGGCTCAGAAATACCGTTTCAGGAGACCGGCGAAAGCCGCGCCGTGGCGGGCCTCGTCCTTGCTCATCTCATGGACGGTGTCGTGGATGGCATCGTACCCCAGGGACTTGGCCCGGGCGGCCAGCTCCAGTTTTCCGGCGCAGGCGCCGCCCTCGGCTTCCACCCGGCGGGTGAGATTGGTCTTGGTGCAGGGGGCCACGACCTCGCCCAGGAGTTCGGCGAATCTGGCGGCGTGTTCGGCCTCTTCAAAGGCGATGCGCTTATAGGCCTCGGCGACCTCCGGCAGCCCCTCCCGGTCGGCCTGACGGCTCATGGCCAGGTACATGCCCACCTCGGTGCACTCGCCGGTGAAGTTGGCGCGGAGACCGGCCAGCACTTCGGCATCCAGATCGGGAGCGACGCCGATCTGATGTTCGGCGGCCCACTTGATCTCGCCGGAAACGGCCTGCTGTTCGGTGAATTTGGACGCGGGAGCCTTGCACTGGGGGCAGCGCTCCGGAGGTTCGTTTCCTTCATAGACATAGCCGCAGACGCTGCATACGAACTTTTTCATTTCCCGTTCCTTTCATGATTTTCGGGGGTTGATGTCCGATTGGACGGCAATAGAGATTATTATAACCGCGGTTTCGATTTTTTCAAACCGCAGAGGCAAATTTCCGGCAAATTAACCCTTTCCGGCGGCATCCGGCTCGGGGAATCGCCCCCTTCCTCCCCCCAAAAAAAAATCCCGGGGCAGGACGCTCCGGGATTTTCGAGAACCAAAGATCAGGGATGATTACTTGGTGCTCAGGCCTTCGATATAGGCCTTCATGTTCTCGGTCAGGCGCTTCACGGAAACGCCGAGCTCCTCGGTCTTGCCGCGGAGTTCCTTGGCCTTTTCGCCCATCTGTTCGGTGATCGGAATCTTGGCGATCTCGGCGGCGACCTTGGAAATTTCGGCTTCTTTTTCGGCGATGGCGGCCTTGTAGACTTCGACCATCTCCTGGATGTCCTCTTTGCTCATGGAGGCGACTTCAGCCTTGATTTCGGCGGGAGTCTTGTTCTCGTCCGCGCTCTTGCCGCAGCCGGCAACGAAGAGGGCGCAACCGCAAAGCATGGCCAACAGCAGTTTTTTCATTTTTTTCTCCTTTCAACTGTTAACGGCTCGCGACGGCGGGTTACCAACACCGTCATCACACAGTAAATATACTGCACCATCGGGAAAATGCAAACGTCCCGGACCGAAAAAAGAGGGTTTGAGGCCGATGGGAGCGAAAAATACTTGCAAAGCGCCCCCGGCAAGTGTATATTGTTCCCCTCATCCAACCTCAACCCCCCGGAGCACCATGAAAAAATTTTTCACCGGCAGAAAACGACGCGGCATCGCGCTTTTCACGATCATCCTTCTTGCGGCGGCGGCCGCCGCGTTCGGCGGTTTCCTGCTCTGGCGCGCAAACGAATCCGTGCGGCGGCGGATCGAATCCGACACAGCCGCAGGTGTGAAATTCAGCAACGGCAACCGCACCCTCGCGAGCTACCCGGCGGGCCCGGAGGAGGCCGAGTACACCGTCCCCGACCATGTGACCGCCATCGGCGGAAACGCCTTCGCCGGATGTCCGGGCGTGACCGTGACGATTCCCGCCGGGGTCGTGACGATCGCCCCCGGCGCGCTGGTCGGGGCCCGCGCGGTCCGGGTCGCCCCGGAGAATCGCCGTTTCCGCAACGATCCGGACGGGTCGGTGGTCAGCGCCTCGGGGGAACTGATCTTCGTCCCCGCCCTCCCCGGGGACGCCTATTCGGTCCGGGAGGGGATCAGGGCCGTCGGACAGGAGCTTTTCCGCGGCCGCCGGGAGCTCACCGCCGTCGCGCTGCCGGAGGGGCTCGTGGAAATCGCTCCCGGAGCCTTTGCCGGATGCGTTTCACTCAACTCCGCCGGTCTGCCCGACTCCCTCGAAATCATCGGCGAAGAGGCCTTTGACGGGTGCGCCGCCCTCGAAAACCTCTTCATTCCGGCGGGAGTGCACACCATCGGCGAGGGAGCTTTTTCCGGAGTGCGATCGGTGACGGCGGAGGCCGGAAATCCCGATTTCGTCACCGGAAGCAGCGGAGAACTCTATGACGTGCCCGGGCGTGCGCTGCTTTTCATGCCGGAGACCTTTTCGGGGCACTGCGTTCTGCCGGAGGGGCTGGAGCGCATCGGCGGAAAAGCCTTCCGCAACTGCGAGTATCTCATCGGCGCGACCCTGCCGGAGACGCTCGTCTCCATCGGCGACGGCGCCTTTGAAAACTGCCGGAACCTCTCCGCCCCGGTCTTTCCGGAGGGGCTGGCCGCCATCGGCGCGGAGGCTTTCGCCGGATGCTCCGGCCTGGTCTCGATCACTCTGCCGAAAAGCCTCGTCACGCTCGGGCCGGGCGCGTTTCGCGACTGCGGAAATCTCATGGACGCCGACCTGTCCGACGGTCTCACCGAACTTCAGGCCGAAACCTTCCGCGGATGTTCCAATCTCGCCTATGTCCGGCTGCCCGCCGCTCTGACGGCCATCGGGCCGCGGGCCTTTGCCGGATGCGTCTCGCTGCCGGAGCCGGAACTGCCGCCGGGAGTGCGGACGACGGCTCCCGACGCCTTTGCAGGGGCGGGCTCCGGCAGGCCGTCCGCGGCCTCCTCCGCCGGAAACCGCTGAGCCGTCGGGAGGCGCATCAATCCGGCGTGAAAAACTTAAAAACCGGTTTTTTTTAAAAATTTTTGTTTTTTTTCAAAAAAAATTCATTTTTTTTCCAAAAGGTATTGACTTTTGGAATTTTTTTTGCTATAATATATATAGTGCGTCGCGATCGCGGTGCAGGATGTCAATACTGTAAACATTTACGGAAGCTGGTTTTTATAAGGTTCGATGAGTTAGTTTAAGATGGAAGCGGCCCGACTTGCGCGGACCGGTGTCTCTGACCTGCAGGAATATTTTCCGGCTGCTTTGTTTCCTCACTCCCGGCGGTATGGATTTTCTCTCTGGTCGTAAACGGTAAAATACAAACCGGGAGTGGACTTCAAAACAACAAAACAATGGCGTATGCCGGAAAGAGAAGTGAACAATGAACATCTATGTGGGAAATCTGCCCTACAGCACCAGCAATGAAGAACTTGCCGGAATTTTCGGCCAGTACGGCGCCGTCGCCGCCGCCAGAGTGGTGATGGACCGCGAGAGCGGTCGCTCCAAAGGGTTCGGCTTTGTCGAAATGAACAACAACGACGAAGCCGCCGCCGCCGTCGCCGCCCTCAACGGCAGCGAAATCGGCGGCCGCAAAGCGGTGGTGAACGAGGCCCGTCCCCGCGCTCCCCGCGAATTCCAGCGCAGCGGCAATCAGGGCTGAAGCCCCGGCGGCTCCGCCGCCCGACCTCCCCGCCCGCAGTCCCCACGGACGCGGCGGGGATTTTTCTTTGAAGAGAGAGCCGAACAACGAGGGAGCGTTTTCATTTCCGCCCTTCCCGGGATATATTCGGTTCCGCAGCAGGCGGAGCGGGTCCCAAAGAGGCTGACGGGACTTGGGCGGGCGCGGCTTTGTGATTTCTTTCCCGAATTTTTGTTGTCTTTGACTGGGAAAAAGCAAAAGACACGCTGTTTGACACTGTTATGTGCGGGAAATGTGAAATTTTGCACGCAATCCGCACGAAACAGGTGTTTTATGATTTACGGAGCAATGTCCGCCCGCGGCGGCGGAAAAGGCGGAGTCCCCCCTCCCCGGTCAGCCGTAGATTTCATCGATCAGCGCCGGGTCCCGGCCGATCATCTCCATATACCGGGTCAGCTTCTTCCGGCGAGCAATTCGCCGTACCGAAGCATGAAAAACAGTCCCCAATCCTGATCATTTGCCCACGGGTCGAAGAATTCCGCACGAATTCCGTTCACCGAAAACGGTTTCACGTAGGCGCAGGAGGCCGAACCGTCCGGAAACACCAACCCGCAGGTCGCGCGAAACGCTTCCATCGCGCGATTCAGATAGATTTCATCCCCCGTCAAATCATAATACGACATGTTGGCATCCCCGGCGAGCACCGTCCAATAATGCGGCGTCACATCCCCGAACAGTTGGCGTTTGCCGAACCAGTAGTCGTCCCAATAGGTCTCCATGACATGATTATTGTGCCAATCCGGAGTGATGAGCGAATAGGATGCAAGGTTGCGACGATAGTGTCTCCGAGCCCCCTTTTCATATTTTTCATCGCCGGTAATGATGAAGTCCTCCACCATCAGGCGTGAGAAAACCGCTTCCTGGTGGGGGCCGTACGCAGTTTCGGTCCCCTCCTGCGCCTCGTCGCCGAGCGCGAGCTGGAGATCGGCGTATTGCAGATAACACTCCTTCAACTCCGCGGCAAGCGCATCCTCATTCACGCGATTGAGTTCAGAGAGAAGCTCCCGAACCGGCATGACGTGGGCACAGCAGGTGTTGAAATCCAAATCACTTATATCTTCAGAGGCTTGTCGCCGTTCTGCAATTTTCTGTTTCATAACGTCTGATTTGCCGAAAAAAGTCCGCATAATTCGTGCGGCGGTCAACAAATCCTCGCGATCCCCGGTATACTTGTAAATTTCGATGAAAGCCTGTGCCGTCCAGGTAAAATTGAAAAGACGAATCCAGCGATTGCTGTGCTCCACGTCGTTGTACACCCAACCGGTTTCCACATCGACGATTTCACGTTTCAAAAAGGCGATATAGCGGCGAAACCCCGTTTCGATACGGGCATCCCGGTGTTTTTGCAGCCAGCGGGCCAACAACGCCCCCATCCCGATACGCTCCCGCGCGGCATTGTGGTCGTAATATTCCTCGTAAAAAGGAGCCTTTTCTTCGTTGTCATAAATTAAAAATGCTCCGTCAAGCGGGTCATTTTCCTTGCAGAACTGCTGTTTTTCCACGATAAACCGACAACGTGCCGCGGCGAGCTCCTCCAGCGAAGGCTGCACCTTGATCGTGATAAAGGTACACACGCCGTCGACATTCACCTCATAAACATATTCGCGCGGAGCATCCACTGCTTTGGAGAACACAAACACGCCATCCGCGGACGTCAGTTCCTCGACGGAAACGCCCTCCCGGATGAAAACCTTTTGACAGGAGAAGTTGGGGATGATCTTTATGGAGAGCGTTTCGCCGCGGAAAAGAACATAATGATTTGCGCGCACTTCGACAAATCCGGGGGCATATTTTTTGGCCGCCGCCAAAAAATCGTGCTGATCCTCAAATCTGAAAAACACCCACTGAATTTCATAGGATTCCCCCGCTCCCAGCCGGAACGGCGCCGGATGCAGGATCATATCGCCGCGATCACCGCTGAGTTTGGAAAAGTCGCGTTCGATGCTGTATTTGAGAAGCCGGCCCCGGGTCAGCACCAAACCGACATTGCCGGGTTGACCATTCATGCGCAGGCCCATGATCCAAGCGACATCGCCGCCGCAGAAAACATGCGCATAACAACGCGTCCGCATACACGTCCCGGCGCTTAAGATGTCGTCGTTGAAAGGCACCCGGATTCCGAGATCTCCGTTCTTGATGAAGATGGTCTTGCGGGTCGGATTGGAGAAACGATACGTTTCGCGGATCGCCCCGTCCGGCAAAAATTCAGATTCCGTTTCGACACGCAAACTTCCCGTGGGAAACTCTTGCGAATGTTGCGGCAGGGAAACCGTCCCCAGAGGCTTATCGCCTTCAACCCAATTCATATTGGAGGGATCATTTTCAAGGACCAATGATTTTTCCCTTAAATATTTTTCTTTGTCAAACATTCGCACTCTCTCTGAGTTTACTGTTATGATGGGATCGGCAATCCATCGGCTTCCGGTCCCGCCCTTTTTGACGGGCGGGGCGGAAGTTTCCCCCGTCAGCCGTAGATTTCGTCGATCAGCGCCGGGTCCCGGCCGATCATCTCCATATAGCGGGCCAGCAGACGCCGGGCGGAACCCCACTCGGTGTTGGGGCTCATGCAGCTGAAGTATTCGTAGGTGATGATCTTTTTCACAAATCCCGACGCCTCCTGCAGCTTGGCGTAGAGGCTCCGGTAATCCGCCTGCCGGAACAGTCCGCCGGTGTCCGGGTTTGCGGCGAAGGGACGCTGAAAGGTCTCCACGTTGCTCCAGAATTCGATCCCGCAGCGGTCGAAGAGCTCCCGCATCTTTTCGTACCATTCGGCGAGCCCGTTGCTCCCGATCACCCCCTCGCGGCAGTACGGCGCGGCAAAGGCGTCCTGGGGCGCGCAGATGTCCAGCAGGCCCGAAACCCGCTCGAAGAAATACCGCCCGAAGATATCGACCCACTGATCCGCCGTGTAATTGGTCTTCATATCCCCCGTGGGCCCCATGAGGATCGGCGACATGAAGGTCCGGAGATCGGGGAAATTCGACCGCATGTACCGGAGCACGGCTTCGCAGATGTCCGGGAAGTTGAAGTGCCACGGCAGCGCCTCCAGCGACACGTAAAGCCCCTTGAAGCAGGGATGGTGACGGTACTTGGGGACGACCCGGTCGTAGTAGCGCTTCGTCTCGTCGATCTCCTTTTGCCAGTCTCCCAGAAAGAGATTGGTGTGGCCCACGGGGCCGCCCAGATACAGGCTCATGCCGTACTTGTCCGCCAGCCGGAATACCATGTCCAGGAGGTTTTCGTCCTCGGACCAGGTGGTGGAGCGCGGGTCCTCGGCGGAGATGCGGACGCCGCCGCGCTCCACCTCGGTGCGGATCACGAAAAGACTGTCGAAGCCCAGCAGCTGAAGCATCCGGAAGTCCTGCTCCCATTCCCTGAGACCGGCGTTTATGATGCCGGTGTCGGAGATGAGCATGTTCACGAAAGTTCCGGTGATGGGCGTAAGTTTGACATTGTTCAGCATGTTACAGTGCTCTCCGGTAAAAAACAGCGGTTGATCGAGACAGGCCGCCGCGCTTCCGGGGGAGAGTTCCGAAATCCTTCCCGGAAGCGCAGAAGCGGTTTTTCACAGTGCGCAATACAATATCACAATTCCGCGGCTTTGCAAATTCATTTCCCGATATCCTCCGGGAAAATCCGTGAAAAAGCCGTCCGTCCGCATTATGGAATTGCCGGAGCGCCGGATTCCGCAAGGATATGGTCGATGATCTCATCGGCATATCCGAATACGATACCCGTGCAGGTATCCGCCGCTCCGTAATAGATCGCCAGACGCCCCGTGGCGCCGTCCGCCAGCATGGCGCAGGGGAAGACCACATTGGGCACGTCGCCGACCTGTTCATAAAGTTCATGCGGCGCCAGCAGATAGCGGCTGCTTCTGGCCAGCACCCTGGTCGGGTCCTGCCGGTCGAGCAAAGCCGCTCCGAAACTGTAAACCCGCCCGCTGCAGTTGAACATGACGCCGTGGTAAAACAGCAGCCAGCCCCGTTCGGTTTCCAGCGGGGCGGGACCGGCGCCGATCTTGACGCGCTGCCAGCCCAGGGTCGGCCGCATGACCTCGCGGTGCCTGCCCCAGTAAATCATATCCCTGCTGCTGCTGAGGTAGATATTGCCGAAATCCGTCATGCCGTTGTCGCTGGGGCGGCTGAGCATCTTGTACTCGCCGTCGATTTTGCGCGGGAAAAGGACGCCGTTGCGGTTGCAGGGCAAAAAGGCGTTTTCCAGCTGATGAAAGGTTTCGAAATCCTCCGTCCAGGCGACGCCGATGGTCGGTTCCCAGCCGAGGCCGTTGCACCAGGTGATGTAATATTTGCCTTCCAGCTCGATCACCCGTGGATCGTAGCCGTAATCCTGCGCTTCTGCAAAACCCTCCAGGCGGATCGGTTCCGGGTCGATTTCCCAGTGGAGCGCATCATCGCTGAATCCCCGGTGCAGAAACGGCACCCGGTCCCCGTATTCCACCCGGAACACGCCCGCAAACTTGCCGCGGAACGGCACCACCGCCGAATTGAAAATGCTGTTGGCATTGATATTGCCCCTGCGCTGAATGACCGGATTCCCGGAATAACGCCACAGGAGATCCCGGCAATTCGCCGGACGTTCCTCAAACGGGATATTCGGCAATTCACTGCATAAAATTCTGCTCATGATTCTCTTCTCTCAATTTGAACGAATTTCAGTTGATTTATAAATGTCACTCAGGGAGTTTTGCGGATAAGCCGCCCTGAGATTTTCTTCATTTTGCACAAAAGGGCTCCCTTCGGCGCACGCCGAGGGAGCCGGAGGCTGAAAGGATCACTCGCCGATCAGGACGTCCCACTCGGCGTCCGTGCCTTTGAAGCGGTAGACGCCGGGCTGTATCTCGACGGTCGCGCCGGTCCGCGAAACCAGACCGGCGGGCAGGTCGAATCCCGAGATCTCCGCGGCGTTTTCACCCCGCGGAGGGGATACGATCATCAGCGCGGTGCGGCCGTCGGCGTCGCGCATGGCCGCCGCCTGAACGTCGCCGTCAAGCACGCTCACGTCGATTTCGGCGGGCGGGATCTCGGACATGATGAAGGGCTCCAGACTCCTGAGCAGTTCGCCGATGCGGCAGGCTTCGGCCCAGCGCTCGTCGTAGCGCTGATTTTCAGGGAACTTCCGCAGGTCGAACTCGCTGTAAAAGATGAACCCTTTGGCGCCGTTGATCGCATGACACAGACTCATGGCGGTCATCTCCTTTTCGGAGGGCGGCCGGGTGTTGGTGAAAAAATCGGGATCGTTGGTATCGCCGCTGTAGAGGCCGTTGTTGAACGACTGCACCACCGACCAGAGGGCCATGGTGCCGTTTTGCCGGAGAGCGGCCTTGCGCGTATCCTTCAGCGCCTGGCTCACCGAAGCAATGCCCCGATTGTCCGGCGCATTGATCGGATAGGGGTCGATGCCGAAGACGTCGCACACCCCGCCGTAGTAGGGGATGTCCGAATAACTGCAGAACACCGCCCAGGTGAGATGATCCGGATCGACATCGTTGAGGAGACGACGGCGCCGGAGCATCTCCGGCACCATGTTTTTGGGACGCTCGTCGCCGACGTACCAGCCCAGCATGGCCGGATGATCCTTGATCTGCTCCACGATCTCCAGAGCGACGGTCTCATTGCTTTTGCCGTCAAACACCACGGCCTCGGCCGGTAAAAGGTGCGCCAGACTGTAGAGCACCATCTGCCCGGCCTTTTGACAGGCGTCAAGCCCCTCGAGCATGGCCTCGCGTCCGGTAAGTTCGGTCTCCTTCAGACACACGCCGTTGTAGGGGACGATGGTGTTGAAGGGCGACTTGGCCAAAACGTTCAGATCGCAGTCCAGCGACACGTTGGATCCGGCCAGCGTCGGCTGCGACACATACCAGCCGAGGGGCATAAAGGGTTTCCCGTCCACCAGACAGCGTCCGAGGGCGTCCACGGTCACCCGGGCGGTGTCCCCGGCGACGATCTCCACCGGATAGGAGAATATCTGAGGCTCGTCCTCCTCCTCGCCGCCCAGGGGCAGCAGTTCGAGGGTGTATTTCCCCGGCTGCAGCGCCGAGGTGTCCACCGATGCCGCTCCGTCGCAGACCGGCACGGAGCCGTACATGAGCTCCGCACCCTCCCCGTCCAGCCAGCGAAAAGCCAGATCGGAGGGCTGGATGTCCCCGGAAACCGAGGCCCGGATGTCCAGGGGTTCGCCCGCGGGGATGCGGCCCTGCGGGGTGTTCAGCGGATAGACGGCGGCCTC
>JAZMZH010000141.1:0-4188 GCA_045585875.1 Victivallaceae bacterium
CTCTGGCCGAACTGCGGGACCGGATCGCGGTGGCCAGCAGCGAGCGTTATTTCCAGCTTTACGAAGCCTTCAAGAAGGGGCTTTCCGTGGCCGATGCGGTGAAGCTCACGCGGATCACCTCCTACTTTCTGGAACAGATCAGCGAGCTGGCGGCCTTTGAGCTGGAGCTCTCCGGCTACAACTTCATGAGCCTGCCGGACGACAAGCTGATCAAGGCCAAAAAAGACGGATTTTCCGACAAATATCTGGCCAAACTTTTCAACGTCCGGGAGAAGCTCGTCCGTACCCGCCGCATCGCTCTCGGATGCGTCGCCAGCTACGACGCCATCCCCGTTTCCGGGGTCAGGGACGCCGAATACTTTTACTCCACCTACTCCGGCGCGCCGGACAAGGTAAAGGTGTCGGAAAATGAGAAAAAGATTCTGATCCTGGGCGGCGGCCCGAACCGGATCGGCCAGGGCATCGAGTTCGACTACACCTGCGTCCATGCCGCCTTTGCGCTCCGGGACGCCGGTTACGAGTCCGTGCTCATCAACTGCAACCCGGAAACCGTCTCCACCGACTACGACACCAGCAACAAGCTCTACTTCGAGCCGCTCACCGTGGAGGATGTCCTCGCGGTCTACGAAAAGGAACGCCCCTACGGCGTCATCGTGCAGTTCGGCGGCCAGACCCCCCTCAACATCGCCCAGGAACTCAAGGACAACGGCGTCAACATCATCGGCACTCAGCCCGAGGGCATCCGTCTGGCCGAGGACCGGGAATACTTCCGGGAGCGCATGATCGCCCTCAACATCCGTCAGCCCGAGAGCGGCACCGCCCGCAGTCTTGAGGAGGCCGTAAAACTGGGCCGCACGATCGGTTATCCGGTGATGGTGCGCCCGAGCTTCGTCCTCGGCGGCCGGGGCATGGAGGTGATCTACGACGAGGAGATGCTCACCCGCTACGCGCTGGAGGCCATTCAGGTCAGCCCCGAATATCCCATGCTGATCGACCGCTTCCTGGACAACGCCATCGAGTGCGAAGTGGACGCCGTCAGCGACGGCAAAGAGGCCTATGTGGCCAGCGTCATGGAGCATATCGAACTGGCCGGCATCCACTCCGGAGACTCCGCATGCTCCATCCCGCCGATGACGCTGCCCCGCGACATCCTCGACACCATCGAGTCCCATGCGGCGGCCATCGCCAGAGACTTCAAGGTGGTGGGAATCCTGAACGTCCAGTTCGCGGTCTGCGAAAACACCGTCTACATCATCGAAGCAAATCCCCGGGCCTCCCGCACCGTCCCGGTGGTCTCCAAGATCACCGGCGTGCCTCTGGCCCGCATCGCCACCGAACTGATGCTCGGCCACAAACTCTCCGAGTATCACGAGATGCTCTCCAATCACAAGTTCAGCCATGTGGGGGTCAAGGAGGCGGTATTCCCCTTCAACATGTTCCCGGAGGTCGATCCGGTGCTGGGGCCGGAGATGCGCGCCACCGGCGAGGTCATGGGCATCGCCGACAGCTTCGCGCTGGCCTACTACAAGGCCCAGCAGGCGGCCAACTCCCAGCTGCCGCTGGAGGGAACCGCGCTTCTGTCGGTTTCGGAACGGGAACGCCGCTACCTGGAGCCGGTGGTGAAAAAACTCCACAAGCTCGGCTTCAAGATGCTGGCCACGGAGGGCACCTGCGCCTACATCCGGGCTCTCGGGCTCCCCTGCGAGGAAGTGCTGAAGCTCAACGAGGGCCGTCCCAACATCGGCGACCTGATCAAGAACAAATCGGTGCAGCTGATCTTCAATACTCCCGCCGGGCGTCTCAGCAAGATCGACGATTCCTTCATCCGCATGTGGGCCATACAATACCGGATTCCCTATGTGACCACCATCGCCGCCGCGAGAGCCTCCGTCGACGGCATCGAGGCCGCCAGAGGCGAAACCCGGCATGAACCCAAGTCGCTGCAGGAATACCAGAGCCGGAATGCCTGATGGCGGAAGAGCTCTACACCGCCCCTCCTTTCGACCGGTTGTGGGCCGGTAAGGATGCTTTTGCGGAGGTTTCCGCCATCACGGGGGAGGTTTTCCGCAGCCGGGAGGGGCGCAGGACGGTGCGGTTTCAGCTCCCCGACGGCGGCCGGTTCTTTCTGAAAGAGCACCGGGGGATCGGCTGGGGCGAGGTTTTCAAAAACCTCCTTCAGGGCAAGATTCCGGTCACCGGAGCCGGAAACGAATACCGTGCGATCCGGCTTCTGGCCGCGGCCGGAGTGCCCACCATGGAGGTCGCGGCCTACGGACGCCGGGGGAGCAATCCCGCGCATGAGGAATCCTTCCTCATCACCCGGGAGCTCGCCGGGATGCCGAGCTGCGAGGATTACTGCCGGGCGGGCAATACGCCGGAGCTGAGAGAGAGACGCGCGTTGATCAGGCTGCTGGCCGACGACATCCGGAGGATGCATGCCTGCGGCGTCAACCATCGGGACTGCTATCTGTGCCATTTCCTCATCGACCGTTCCGGAGAAGAGCTGCGGCTGCGGGTCATCGATCTGCACCGGGCTCAGATACGCTCCGGGGTGCCCTTTCGCTGGCAGGTGAAGGATCTGGCCGGAATTTATTTTTCGGCGCAGGATTATTTCCCGGCGCTCACCCGCAACGACCGGCTGGCTTTCATCTCCGCCTATTCCGGAGGACTGAGAAAATACGACCGCAAACTCTGGCGGCGCACCGAGGATGCCGCCCGCCGTCTCCTGCGGCGGGGGGCCAGAGGCTGAGGCGGAAACCTGTTCCGAGGAGGTTTGTTTCATGGATGTCATTTCCATCACCAGCACCCAGAATCCCACGGTGAAGGCCGCGGCGAAACTCCGGGACAAACGCGCCAGAGACCGTTCCGGGCTCACCCTTCTGGAGGGCTACCGGGAATTGAGCCGGGCCCACGAATACGGCATGACCCTGACGGAGGTGTTTTTCTGCCCGGAGCAGTTTCTCGGCGTCAATGAATATTCACTCCTGGAAACCCTCGCCGCCTCCGGATGCCGCATGTACCGGGTCCCCGATTTTATTCTCACGAAAATGGCCTACCGCGAGCGCCCGGAGGGGCTGATCGCCGCCGCCCGGGTCCGGCAGCATCCCCTCTCCGCCCTCCCCCTGCGGGAAAATCCCCTCTTCCTCGTGGCCGAAGCCGTGGAGAAACCCGGCAACCTCGGCTCCATGCTCCGCAGCGCCGACGCCGCCGGAGCCGACGGATTCATCCTCTGCGATCCGGACACCGACATCTACAATCCCAATGTGATACGGGCCAGCACCGGAGCGGTCTTTTCGGTGCCGCTGGCGGTCTGCACCTCCGCGGAAGCCATCGCGTTTCTCAGGGCGCACGGCATCGCCATATATTCCTCGACGCCCCACACCGACACCCTCCACAGCAGCGTCGATATGACCGCGGGCACGGCGCTGGTGGTGGGCACGGAGCAGGTGGGGCTCACCGACACCTGGCTGGAGGCCGCCGACGTCAGGATCCGCATCCCCATGCTGGGCAAAATCGATTCGCTCAACGTGGCCACCGCCGCCACGCTGCTGCTCTACGAGGCGGCGCGGCAGCGAAACTGGAGGATCCACGGATGAATTCACACTATTCGGTCACTTTCATCGCCCCGGCCGGACCGGCGCCGGAGGCGTCCGTGCATGCGGCCGCGCGTCTCCTCGAAACCCTGGGCTGCCGGGTCAAAATCGCTCCCCACGTTTTCGCTGGCGATCCCTCCGGCTACCTCTCCGCCTCCCTGACGGAGCGGACCATGGATCTTCAGGATTCCTGGCTCGATCCCGATTGCGACATTCTCTGGTGCGTGCGCGGCGGCTACGGTTCGATGGCGGTCGCCGAAAAGATCGACTGGGAACTTCTGCGCACCCGGCCGGAGATGCCGGTGGTGGGCTACAGCGATATCACCGCGCTGCACATGCGCATGCTCCGCGAAAAAGCCGGGCGGCCCGTGGTCGGGGCCATGTGCTCCACCCTCACCGAAACGGAATTTCAGAAGATCGCCGCGGTCATCGGGGGAGGCAATGTCTTCCCCCTGCCCCTGCGGGAGGAATTCGGGAAATTTCCCGCAGGCGGGCGGCTGGTCGCGGCCAATCTCACGGTGCTGGCGAGCGTGTGCGGCACCGCCGCCATGCCGGAACTCGACGGGACGGTGCTCCTGCTGGAGGATGTGAATGA
>JAZMZH010000142.1:0-2817 GCA_045585875.1 Victivallaceae bacterium
CGGTGCTGGTCTTTTATCTGCCCAAAAGCGACATCTTTCACTCCGGAGAGCATGAATTTTCGCTCTACCAGCCGCGGCTGTCCCTGCTGGACCCGTCGCGCCGGCCGGTTTCAACGGAGCTGCAGCCGCTGATCGACAGCCAGCTCTTTTACATCGACAATTTTTTTGAATCCGCCGACCCCGAATCCCTCCGCAAGGCCATAAGCAACGTGCTGGTGATCGACCCCTCCAACCGGGAAGCGCTGATCTTCGCGGCACGGCTGGCCAGGCGGGAAAAGAACACCGCCGCCTGGGTGGACGCCGCCCGGAGGCTCTTCCGCATCTATCAGGATCAGGCTTACCTGATACTGGTACGCCCGCGCCCTCAAAGAGGACGGCAAAACCAGTCAGGCCTTTAACCTGATCCTCATGAGCCGGGACAAGGAGGATCCGTGCCGGGAACTGGAACTGCTGACCGCCTGCCTGGCACTGGAAAACGACGACCCCGAGACCGCGGAAAAATCCTGGCGCGACGCCGGTTCTCCGCCTCCGGAGGAATTGTCCGAATACCCGCGCCTCCGGGAATTCGTCATCTCAAACGCCGCTTCGTCCGCCGCCCCCGAACCGGACCGGGAGGCGTTATGAGCAGGATCGCCGTACTGCCCGAATCGGTCAGCAATCTGATCGCCGCCGGTGAAGTCGTGGAGCGTCCGGCCTCCGCGGTCAAGGAACTGGTGGAAAATTCCATCGACGCCGGAGCCTCCTCCATACGGATCGAGATCAAGGGAGCGGGCCGCCGTCTGATCTCCGTCACCGACAACGGCTGCGGCATGGACAACACCGACGCGGTGATGTGCCTGCAGCCCCACGGCACCAGCAAGATACACCAGGCCTCCGACATCGACGCCATCCGCACCCTGGGGTTCCGCGGCGAAGCCATTCCCAGCATCGCCGCGGTTTCCAGACTCAGGATACGCACCCGCACCCCCGACACCGCCGAGGGCGTGGAGATCATTTCCGAGGGCGGCCGGATCGTCTCCGAATCCCCCTGCGGCATACCCGCGGGGTCGATATTCGAGGTCCGCGACCTCTTCTACAATGTCCCGGCCAGAAAGAAATTCCTCCGCTCCGGCCCCACCGAGGAAGCCCATATTCAGGAAACCGTCATCTCCCTGGCCCTGCCCCATCCGGAAATCGCCTTTGAGCTGATCTTCGATTCCTCGACGCTTTTTCATTCCCCCGCCGCCCCCGACCCCAGACATCGGCTGGCGGAATTCTTCGGGCGGAAACAGGCATCGGAATATCTCGAACTGCCCGCCGCCCCCCTCCCCGGCACCGGGATCATCCTCTCCGGCTACATCGCGCCCATGGGACTGACCCGGGGATCGCGCCGGGAACAGAGATTTTTCGTCAACGGACGCGCGGTGGAGGCCTCCGTCCTCTACCGGGGAGTCCGCGACGGATACGGCGAACGCTGCGAAGCGGGACGCTTCCCGCCGGTGGTGCTCTTTCTCTCCATGCCGCCGGAGGCCTGCGACATCAACGTCCACCCGACCAAGCGGGAGATCCGGTTTCGCGACGAATCCGGCATCGCCCCGGCCATTGCCAAAGCGATCTCCGCCCGTCTGGGAGAATCCCTCCGCAGCATGGTCCGTTTTTCACCGCCCGTAAAAACCTCTCCGGAACAGTTTCTCGAATCTTCCGTCGTCACTTACATGCCGGAAACGCCCCAGGAAAATCTGCCCGACTGGCAAAGCGCTTTTCCGCCCCCGGCGTCCGCCGCACCCCCGTCATCCTCCGCGCCCGCGCCCCGCCCCGCACCTCCGGAGCAATCCGCTGTCACGGAGACTCCCCGGGACGCCGGAAGCAATCGGGACGCGGCACCGGTTACGGCCGTCTCCCGGCCTCCTCTCGCCGCCGAAGCCCCCGGGGAGGAGACACGGACAGCGTCCGCGGATGCGGGAGACACGGCTCCGGAGAAAGGCGAATGGCGCTTCATCGGCATATTCAACGCCCTTTACATCATCGTGGAGGCCGACGGGGAACTGCGCCTGATCGACCAGCACGCCGCCCATGAAAGGGTCCTCTTTGAAAAATTCCAGGACCAGGCTTCCGGCAAAGCCCCGGTGCAGCAGCTGCTGCTGCCGGTGCAGGTGGAGCTGGATAAAAAGACCTTCGTTTTTTTCGAACGGCACGGACATGCTCTGGAGGAGTTCGGTTTCGACCTCTCCCGTCTCTCCAGCCAGACGCTTATGGTGAACGGGATTCCGGCGGCCCTCCCCGCGTCGGCGGATGTGAGCCGGGTAATAACCGACATTTTCGATACCCTCATAGAGTCGGGCGCCTCCGGCTGGATCTCCGTCCCCAGGGATGAAATCGCCCGGGCCGCGTGCCACAGCGCCATCAAGGGCAGCGACCGGATCACCGAAACCGAGGCCGTCGCGCTCATCGAGGCGCTGCGGAACTGCCGCCGTCCCGACTGCTGCCCCCACGGCCGTCCGACCATGATCCGCATCACCGGCCGGGAACTGGCCCGACGCTTCGGCAGAGTGTAAAATCCCGTTCTCCGGGAAATGGCACAGTCCAAAGAAACGGCTTTGCATTTCGGATGGATGGCGGGAAAGGCGGTTTCGGCAATCTCAAGGAGGCTACCCGCGGGGTAACCGCCGAAGAGTTGACGGAAGCGCAATTCCGTCAGACGCCGAAAGGCATGCCGGTAATTCGGACCGTGACATCAGAAAATGGCACAGTCCAAAGAAACGGCTTTGCATTTCGGATGGATGGCGGGAAAGGCGGTTCCGGCAATCTCGAGGAGGCTACCCGCAGGGTAACCGCCGA
>JAZMZH010000143.1:0-2699 GCA_045585875.1 Victivallaceae bacterium
GTGGCGGCGGCGGCCGCCGCCCGCGGCATTGACCGCTTCGTACTGCTCGGCGACGTGCTCCGCTATGGAGAACAGCCGACCCCGGAGGAGATCCGGCAAATCAACGACGACACCCTCGCCGACGTCCGGCGTTATCCGGACCGGGCCCGCGGATTCTGTTTCCTCAATCCCGGCAATCCGCCGGAATTTCTGGAGGAGGAGGCCTGCCGCTGCCTGAAACTTCCGGAATTCATCGGGATCAAGCTGGAGATTTCCGTCAATGTCCGCAGCGCGAAAATGAAGCCGGTGATGAGGATGCTGGAGCGATTCGACGTGCCTCTGCTCCAGCATTGCTGGTATAAGACCGTGGACAAGTTTCCCGGAGAATCCGACCCCTCCGACGTCGCCGATCTGGCCCGGCGCTTCCCCCGCGTCAGGATCATCATGGCCCATGTCTGCGGCTGCCGGGAGCGCGGCATGGAGGACATCGCCGACTGCCCCAACGTGTGGGTGGACACCTCCGGCGGCCAGCCGGAGGCCAGTTTCATCGAATACGCGGTGCGGCGCATCGGCGCGCGCCGTCTGCTTTACGGATCGGACGCGCCGTGCCGCGACTTCGGCTGCCAGCTGGCCAAGGTGATGGAGGCGGAGATCACGGACCGGGAGCGTGAAATGATATTCTCGGAAAACGCCGGGGAGGTGCTGCAATGGTGATGTACGATGTGAATCTGTCGGTCGGGCGCTGGCCCTTTCGCCCGCTGCCTCACGAGACGATGTCCGAGCTGGCGTCTTATCTCCGCCGGTTCGGGATCGGGGGCGGACTGGTCCGGGCCGCCGAAGGAGCCTTTTCCTCCGATCCGGAAGCGGAAAACCGCCGTCTCGTCAACCGCTGCCGGAAATATCCGGAATTTCGGCCGCTGCTGATCGCCAATCCCTTTTACGGCTGTTGGCGGAAGTGGCGCCGGGTGCCGGCGGCGGTGCTCTATCCGGGGTTTCAGGGCTTTTCGCTGTCGGATGCCGAAACGCTCGCGATGGCGCGCGGTCTCGCGGCGCGGGGGACGCGGATTCTGGCGGTCGTGGTTCGCGAAGAGGACGAGCGTTCCCAGCATCCCCTCTGCCGGATCCCGGCGGTCCCGCCCGACGCGCTGGAGGCGTTTGCCCGGGAAGTGCCGGAGGCGACGGTGATCGCCCTCAACTGCTGCGCCTGGGAGACCGGTCGGTTCACCGCTCCGAATCTGTACTGCGACACGGCTTTCGCGGAAGGATTCCCGGCGCTGGCTCCCCTGGCGGGAGCGATACGGCGGGGCCGGGTGCTTTTCGGAAGTCACGCGCCCTTTTTCTGCGCTTCCGCCGGAGCGTCAAAGATCGGGGCGCTGGCCGCAAACGAGCAGGAGGCGATCCGGAATGCCGCGGAAAAGATTTTCCGTGAAGCAAACGGCGGACGCCCCGGTTTCATCGAAACAAATCCAAGCGAGGTTCTCCATGCTGACTGACATCCATTCTCACATCACTTACCGGGCGTTTCCGCAGTTCGCCCGGAGGCTCCTCGGACGCCCCGGGTTTGATGCGGAGGTGCTGCTGCGCCGCATGGACCTGGAGGGAATCGATCGTTCGGTGGTGCTGCCCCTCTCGAACGCCGAAGTGCTCGACCGCTACGGCGTGGCGGGAAATCAGGAAACGCTTGCGGCATGTCTCGAGCATCCCGACCGGCTCACGCCCTTTTGCTGCATCGACCCCCGCAGCATGATGGTCCGGCATGAAAAAAACAAACCGGAAAGCATCTTCAGCCTTCTGACCATCTACCGGGATCTCGGCTGCCGGGGCATCGGCGAACTTTCCGCTTCGATCCCGGTGGACGACCCGCGTTATCAGGTCATTTACGAGGCGGCCGGAGCCTTGGAGATGCCGATCCTCTTTCATTTTCAGCCTCCCGGCGGCCATTCCTACGGGGCGACCGATCTCTTTCATCTGCCCGGTCTGGAACGGATGCTCGCCATGTTTCCGAAAACCGTTTTCATCGGTCACTCGATGGCCTTCTGGTCGGAGATTTCCGGCGAAGTCCCCGAGGCCGCGCGCGAAAACTATCTCTCCGCTCCCTACTGTCAGAAAGGCCGTCTCTGGACGCTGGTGAAGAAATACCCGAACCTCTATTGCGATATTTCCGCCGGAAGCGGGGCATTTGCCATCGGCTGCGACCCGGCGCACGGTCCGGAGTTTCTCAATGAATTTCAGGATCAGGTCTGTTTCGGGACGGACCGCTTCACCGCGGAGGACGAACCGATCCCGCCGCAATTCGCACTTCTCCGCGAATATCTCGCAAGCGGGAAGATTTCCCGGGAGGTTTATGAAAAAATCACGCACCGGAACGCCGAAGCGATCATCCGGTTCTGACCGGAAACCATAAGGGATGAAAATAAGATGACGGAGTTGAAAGTCGGAATGGTCGGTCCGGACACCCCGCACGTCGAGGCGTTTACCGACCTGCTGAACGATCCGGAGCCGCGAAGCCGGCGGAACCCCGGTACGGTTCGCCGACCTGTAACATTATTTTCGTCAATTTCAGTGCAATATGTTCAATAACAGCAGGAGATCATCATGAAAGAACTTGCAGTAAACGGCGGACCCCAGGCCGCTCCGAACCTGCCCAACCGCTTCCACTTCGGCAGGGAGGAAAAGGAGGCGGCGGACGCGCTTTTCGACCAATGCATCGCCACCGGAAA
>JAZMZH010000144.1:0-8621 GCA_045585875.1 Victivallaceae bacterium
CCAACAGCGGCAAGACCACTTTGTTCAACGCTTTGACCGGTTCCAACCAGTTCGTCGGCAACTGGCCCGGCGTAACCGTGGAGAAAAAGGAGGGGCGGCTGAAAAAAAGCGGCAACGTCATCGTGACCGACCTCCCCGGCATCTACTCCCTCTCTCCCTATTCGCCGGAGGAGGTCGTGGCCAGAAACTATCTCATCGAGGAAGAGCCCGAGGCCATCCTCAACATCGTGGACGGCACCAATCTGGAGCGGAATCTTTACCTGACTTCACAGCTGGCCGAACTGGGCATCCCCATGGTCGCGGCCGTCAACATGATGGACGTGGTCCGGAAGAACGGCGACCGGATCGACATTGCCGAACTCTCCGACCGTCTCGGCTGTCCGGTGGTGGAAATCTCCGCCTTGAAAGGCGAGGGAGTCGAGGAAGCCGCCGCTGCGGCCGTCGCCGCCGCCGGGCAGGGCAGAAAAATGCCCATGCACACCTTTTCCGGACCGGTGGAGCACGCCATCGCCCATATCGAGGAGGCGGTGCTGCACGATATGCCGCCGGAGAAGCAGCGCTGGTATTCCATCAAGATCTTCGAGCGGGACGAGAGGGTGCTGAAAAGACTTCAGATCCCGCCGGATGTCCTCCGGCACATCGAGGCGGACATTTCCGCCGCCGAAAATGAACTGGACGACGACGCCGAATCCATCATCATCGGCGAGCGCTACCACGGCATCGACGGGATCGTGGCCGCGTGTTACCATCGGAAGAATGCCGGTGAATCGACCGTTTCCGATAAAATCGACCGGATCGTCACCGGCCGCTGGCTCGGTCTGCCGATCCTCGCGGCGGTCATGTTTCTCATCTACTACATCTCCATGGTGACGGTGGGGCAGATGGCCACCGACTGGGCCAACGACGGCCTCTTCGGGGACGGTTTTCATCTCTTCGGCATCGGCAGTGCGGCCTATGAGGCGGCGGAGGAGGAGTATGTCCGGGCGGCCGGAGCGGCGGAGGCGTTTGTGCCCGTGGAAATCGCGGCGCAACTCGACCCCGGGACCCCGGAGTTTGACCGGGCCGCCGCGGCGGCCCTGCTGGGGGACTTCGCCGCCTCCCTGCCGCCGGACGCGGTCGGCAGCTACACCAGTGTGGACGAGGGAACTCTGGCCGAGACCGAGGTGACGGTGACGGCCGCGGAGCTGCGAAAAGCGGTCCCGGTGCTTGCCGGATACGGGTTTGCGCCTCCCGATCCCGCCGATTACGGCTTCTGGATCCCGGGAGTGCCGGTGCTGGCGGAGGAGCTGCTGGACCGGATGCACTGCTCCGAACTGATCCGCGAACTGGTGCTGGACGGCATTGTGGCGGGCGTGGGCTCGGTGCTGGGATTTGTGCCGCAGCTTCTGGTGCTCTTTTTGCTGCTGGCCTGGATTGAAGCCTGCGGGTACATGGCGCGGATCGCCTTTGTGCTGGATCGGGTGTTCCGCAGATTCGGACTCTCCGGGCGGAGTTTCATCCCCATTCTCATCGGCACCGGATGCGGGGTGCCGGGGATCATGGCCTCCCGCACCATCGAAAACGAACGCTACCGCCGGATGACCGTCATGACCACCACCTTTATCCCCTGTTCCGCCAAGATGCCTTTTATCGCCCTGATCTCGGGGGCGATTTTCGACGGGTCGCCGTGGATCGCCACCGGTTCCTATTTTCTGGGGATGGCCGCCATCATCGTTTCCGGGGTCATGCTCAAGAAGACCCGGATGTTCGCCGGCGATCCGGTGCCCTTCGTTATGGAACTTCCCGCATACCACATGCCCACCCTCGGCAATGTGCTGCGGCCCACATGGGAACACGGCTGGAGCTTCATCAAGCGCGCCGGTACGCTGATCCTGCTCTCCACGGTGCTGATCTGGTTCGCATCGCGTTTCGGCATGGCGGACGGCGAACTGCGGATGCTGGAGGACGATCAGCTCAATCAATCGTTTCTCGCCCGGATCGGCGACGCGATCGCCTGGATTTTCGCGCCGCTCGGCTGGGGCACATGGCGTGCCGCGGTGGCGTCTCTCTGCGGATTGACGGCCAAGGAGAACATCGTCAGCACCCTGGGAGTGCTTTATCAGAATGACGGCGATATGGGGCTTTACGCCAACATGGCAGGAGCGTTCACGCCGCTGGCCGCATATTCGTTTCTGGTGTTCAATCTGCTCTGCGCGCCCTGCGTTGCGGCGCTGGGCGCCATCCGGCGGGAAATGAACAGCGCCCGCTGGTTTTGGATCGCGGTGCTTTATCAGTGCGCTTTTGCCTACGCGATTTCGCTGATGATCTATCAGTTCGGGCTGGTCGTCGAGGGGCGGTGTCGGATCGCGGGATTGATTTTCGCGGTGCTGATCGCATGCGGCATGATCTTTCAGCTCCTCCGTCCATACCGTGAGAACGGTGCGGAAACCGCCCGGGAAAGGAAACGGCGGTAAATGTCGGGCTGGCTGGGGGAAAACTGGGGCAATCTGCTCGTCGGAGGCCTTTTGCTGGCGGCGCTGACGATGATCGTCGTCTGCGCGATCCGGCGGCGGGGGACCGGCGGGTGCTGCTGCGGCTGCTCCGGCTGCGACCGGCGCCGGGAGTGCGGCCGGGATTGAACACCCCCTGTGATGCCCTTCGGCGTATGAAACGGGAACGGTTGGGGCAATGCCCGGACCGGCGGGAGCACGCGGCACTTTTCCCGAAACCGGGGCCGGAGAATGAAAAGCCCGGAGAGCGCGTTTCCCGCGCCTCCGGGCCCGGATGGCGAACCCGAACCCGAAACCGGGTTCCGAATCCGGTTCAGCCGCGGTAGTAGGCCTTCATAACCTTTTCCACCGCCTGGCAGAAGAGTTCCAGATCTTCCTGACTGGCCATGAGGGACTGCAGGGGGATTACGAGCAGGTCGTTGGGGATGATCCGCTCGGTGACCTCGTTGCTGGCGATCCGGTACATGTTTTCCGGTACGGTCCAGAGGTTCTGGCGGTACATGGGCTGTCCCCAGCCCTCGCCGACCCAGAAGCTGCCTTCCGCCACGATGGCCTCGGCGACTTTGGCCCGGTTGATGCCCTCCTTAAGATTGGCGCTGTCGACCATGAAAGCGAAGAGGTAGAAGCTCTGAAGCGTGGCGCGGCGGCCGCGCGCCTGCACCCTGATGCCCGGAATGGCGTCCAGACGCTTGCGGAGAAATTCGGCGTTGCGCTCGCGCAGTTTGTTGTCTTCGGTCAGGTGCTCCAGCTGACTCAGCAGGATGGCCGCCTGAAAATCGGTGACCCGGTAGTTGTGGCAGATCAGGCCCACCGGAGGCTTGGTGCTCTTCTGGCCGCGCTTGGCTCCGAACTGGTAACCGATGTGAGAGAGGCGTCCCATGGTCTCGGAGAGCTCGGCGTCGTTGGTGATGCACGCGCCGCCCTCGCCGGAGGCCAGAATCTTGGACTCCTGGAAGCTGAAGCTGCCCACGTCGCCGATGGTGCCGGTGTGCCTGCCGTCCCAGAAACCGCCGTGGGAGTGGGCGCAGTCCTCAATGACTTTCAGACCGTGCTTTTGGGCGATGGCCGTGATCCGGTCCATGTCGGCCATGGAGCCGAAGATGTGCACGGGTATGACGGCTTTGGTCCGGCTGGTGATGGCGGCTTCCATCTTTTCCGGATCCATGCAGAGGGTGTCGGGCTCGATGTCCACCACCACCGGAGTGGCGCCGCAGTAGACCACCGCTTCGCCGGTGGCCAGCCAGGTTTCGGCGGGGACGATGACCTCGTCGCCCTTGCCGATGCCCATGGCCTTCATGGCGACTTCGAGGGTGACGGTGCCGTTGGCCATCATGTCGCAGAATTTGGCTCCGGTGTATTCGGCGAATTTCTCGTTGAAGCGTATCTCCTCCGGACCGTAGAACGACCAGTGGTGACCGAGGTAGATTTCCTTGAGTTTTTCCGCGGTTTCCGGGTAGACCGGCGGCCAGGCCGGAACAGACGGCGGATTTTTGAAGACCTTTTCGCCTCCGTCAACAGCAAGCTTTGACATGATGATCCTCCATGATAGTGGTTTTGCGGGACTTCATTTGCCTTTTGGCTGTGCCCGGTTATATTATAATATAGCATCGGGTTCGGAAGATGCCAATATATCAATCATGCTAAAAATATCGGAAACAGACTTTCGGGGGCTTTATGGATCATGTGAGGGAGATTCTGCGTAAAGGCGTCGGTCGCTTCATAACCCGATATTCGCCCGGGGAGCCATGTCCCCCGGATGCCGGTTTCAACAGCAGTTCGCATCCGTTTGTGGAAATGTGCTTCGTCATCTCCGGCGCCAGCCGCTATATGCTCAACAATATGATCCACGAACTCGAGCCGGGGACCTGTGTTTTCATCGAGTCCGGGGTTTCCCACTCTTTCGGGTACAGGGAGGAGGATCATGATCTGTGTCATCTCTGGCTGTATCTGAACGGCGGACTGTGGGCCAATCTGATCCGGGTCGAGGAGGGCGGGATGATCGCCCGGCCCCTGAATATGTTTTCCATGCCTCCGGGGTATGCGGATATTGTCAGCCGCCGTCTCCGTTATCTGGAAAAGGAGCCGGTGAACGATGAAAACGCCGCGGTTTTTTTGAGCGACCCGGTGAACGGGGTGCTGCTGGAGACGGCTTTTCAGATGGAGCACAGATCCCGCCTGAACGATTCCGATGACGCCATCGCCCGGGTCATTCAGGCGGTAAAGGCCCACATCCTCTCATGCAATGCCCGAAACTGTTCCTATCAGGACCTGGAACAGGTCTCCGGATTCAGCAGATCCTATCTGGCCCACTGCTTCCGGGACCGTACCGGGATGTCCATCGGCGAATTCATCGACGAGGTGCGGCTCGATTACACCATAAAAGGCCGCCGGCAGGGTATGACCCAGAAGGAAATCGCCTGCGAACTGGGCTTCGCGTCGCCGGTGAGTTACTGGAGCTGGCTGCGCAAGCACAAGGACAAGCTCGCCTGAAGGACGACACCGCCGGACTCCCGCCATGCTCCGGAGGAATGGCGTCCGAACTCCGCATCCGGGAGGCCGATCCGGCGATTCATTTCCGTTCTCTCAGCGCTCCACATAATACAGGCGGCAGTGGCAGTAGCCGGAAAATTCCGGATCGGCGATCTGATCCCGGAATTCCTTGCAGATGCAGATGTTTTCCGGGATGCGGGGGAGGCGGCAGGGGCAGTAGCCGTCCTTGCGTTTCAGGGCCTCGCGCAATTTCGCCACATATTCGCGATCGGGATTCAGTTTCACTTCGGGCGGCAGTTTCATGAGGGTCTCCGTGGGTTGGGAAATATTGTCGATCAGGGGCAGATGCCGCAGATCCTGCGTACCATCTTTTCCAGAGCCGAAACCGGCGGCTGGGAACCGTTGACCAGAGCCAGATTGGTTTCCAGCAGGGATTGAAAGATTTCAGACAGACGGGGACCGGAAAATTTCTGCGCCGCCTCACAGAGCTTGAAGGCACGGAAGGGGTGCATGTGCAGCAGGGCGCAGTCGGGCAGGTCCGCTTTTTCGGATTCGCTCATGCCGGAGAAATAGTTGGCATTGAAACGCGCCGGCATTTTCAGCAATGCCATTTCCGCACGGGTTCGCAGAATGTCTTCAAAAACTCCCGCCGCCGTGTAGAGCAGGGAGAGCTCCGATCCGCCGGAGGATTGGAGTTTCTGCTGACGCAGGAGACGGTGGAGCACTTGAAAGGCTTCCCGGCCGTTGCCGCTTCGCAGCGCTTCGGCGAATTCCCATCCGGGGGCTTCGCCGGTGGCCGAGAGCACCTCCCGCAGATCCGCGGCGGTGAGAGGAGAATCCTCCTCCCCCTGCCAGACGAAGAGCTTGTCGAGCTCGCTGTAGAGCTGTCCGGTGTCGGCGCCCACCGCCGCCAGCAGCAGCTCTTCGGCGTCCGGCGTGAGGCGTTTGCCGCGTCCGGAGGCGTACTCCTCCAGTTTCAGCCGCATGGCGTCTTTGGAATCCCGCCGTTTCGGGTCGGGCAGATTCAGGGTTTCCAGGGAGGCTCCGGCAACGGCCTTGAGGGCCTTGGCGGCGGAACGGCGTCCGTCCAGGCCGACGCCCCCGGCCAGGAAGTGCACGTTATCGGGCAGCCCGGAATTCAATACCGCCAGAAGCCGGGCAAAGGCCGCGCTGTTTTCCGGGGTGTCAAGTTCGCCGAAACCGGAGAAATTAAGGAGGAAAACCGTTTTTTCCGAACTGAGAAAGGGCGGAGTGGAGAGGGATGCCGCACAGTCGAAGAGCACATCGGCGGCGCTTTTGGCGCTGTCGTCGCCGCGGATGATTTCCCAGTCCGGGTTTTCCTCGGGGAGACCGCCGGCCCATTCGGCGGCGATGCTTCTCAGCCGCTCCCGGACCGCGAATTCATCGCTGCCGGATATGATTTTGATTTTGCCGCTCATGGGGTCCGGGGGTCTTTCTGATTTTTGAGGATCCAGCCTACGATTTTGCTTTCCGGGGTCTGTTCGAACTGCCCGTCCGGTTCGCGCAGGTCGGGCGCCTCGGGGGTAAGTCCGGGGACAGCGGCCAGCTCGGTTTTGAGAGCTTCCGCGGTTTCCCGGTCGCTGAGCAGGAGTATTTCCTCCTTGCGGCGGGCGTCGAGATGACTGTAAAAGGATTCCAGCAGTTCGCGGTTAAGGGAGCCGTCGTCGTCCCATACGGAAAAGTAGGTGATCGGTCTGCTCCTGTCCAGATAATAGACGAGGTCGCCGCGGGTGCGGGGAGAGAGCAGAATGATGTCCCGTTCCGCGAAGTTTTCCGCCAGCGGCGCCAGCTTGCTCCGGACAAACTCCTTCGTGGTCCGGAAGTTGTCGGTGCCGGGAATCACGCAGGAAAAGATCCCTCCCGAGATCAGAAACCAGCATACGATCATCCCGGCGCCTGCGGGGGGCAGCCCGAAATATTTTGCCATGCGCTCTCCGCCGGAATTTCCTTCGGAGAATATTCCCGCGGCCAGAGTCAGGATTCCGCAGACCGGAAGCCCGAAGAGCAGCAGCGGAGGCAGCGTCACGCCCATCCGATCCGCCAGCACCGGCAGCAGGCCGATGGAGAGCACCGCCATGGAGCCGGTTATGAGGGCGGCGTAGCGCATGAAAAGCAGCAGACGTTCTTCCCATTTGAGGGATGGTGCGCCGTCCAGCCACGCGGCGGTGAGGATCAGCAGAAAAGGCACCATGGGAGCCAGATAATACCAGCGCTTGCTCCAGGGGATGGAAAACATGACGAGGAGGACGCCGCAGAGGATCAGGAGCGCCCGGTTTGCCGCGGGGCCTTTGCGGAAATCGAGGATGCTCCGCCATACCGCGGCGGCGGCCAAAAGGGTCCAGGGGGCGGTGAGCCGGGGCAGTTCGGCGAGGTAAAAGTACCATCCCTCGCAGTGCGTGGTGCCGCGGAAGACCCGCAGCAGATTTTCCTCCCAGATATATTCAAGGACGTTCAGCCCGTTGTCCGGGATCTTGTGGAGGAGCACCAGGACCGGCACCGCCGCGAAGAGCATCGAGCAGAGGAAAAAAGCCGCCAGGTGGGAGAGATTGAAGTGTCTGGCCAGGAGTTTTTCGCCGGCCAGCAGGACGATCGCTGCGGTCAGGGGAACCGCCAGGGCAGGAAGTCCTTTGGCAAGGGCGCCGGAGAGACAGATCAGATAAAAGACCATGTAGCTGCCGAATCGGCACCCGGTACGTCGGGAATACATCCAGGCGGTGGCCAGCATGATGGCGGCGCAGCTCTCCATGTCGGCGCCGGCGGAGCGGCCGAGGGCGAGAAAAGTGCAGGCTCCGGCGGTCAGCCATCCGGCGATAATGCCGGTGCGCGGCCCGAAGAGCATCCGGGCGAGTTTGATCGTCGCGCAGAGCAGGATCATGGCGGCGATGACGCTGGGCAGGCGGATGGACCATTCCGAGACATCCGCGGCGGCCCATGAAACTCCGGCGGCGAGCCAGTAACTGAGCGCCGGTTTGTCGAAGCCGATTTCGCCGTTGCAGGAGGACTGCAGCCAGTCTCCGGAAAGGAGCATCTCCTGCACGGTTCTGGCCCATCGCGGTTCGGAGTTGCGCAGGGCAGGGACCCAGAGGAAGAGGATCAGGGCGGCAAGTGCGCAGCCGCCGATGATGATTTCATACCGGTACCGGGGGATGAGGATTAAGAGGAACTTCCGCATAAAAACGAACATTCAGTTGTGAATGTTTCCGAATGGCCGGGTTTCCCAGGAGGCCGGGCGGTTTTGCGGGATCGGACTGACACCGCGGCGTTCGATGTCGGTGCATCCGGAGGTCAGCCCGGCCAGAATTACGGCCAGGATGGCTGCGGCAAGGAATCTTTCAGTCAATTTCTCCTCCGTTTGTGATTTTCCGCCGGGCCCGATGGCCGGGGCACTTGAAAGACGAGGGCGATCCTCAGAGAGCACACCGTCGGTAAGGCAAAAAGAGATGTTCCGGAAAGGGATCCGCTCGGAGGGATGCCTGTGAAGGAACCGCTGCCTCTCCAAGCGCCCCTCTCAAAAGGTGTACTTCCCTCCCCAAAGCGCCCTTCTTGAAAAAGCGCTCCCTTTCAAAAGGTGTACTTTCTTTCCCAAAGCGCCCCCCATCGAAAGAAGCGCCCCTCAAAAGG
>JAZMZH010000145.1:0-7983 GCA_045585875.1 Victivallaceae bacterium
GAGCCAAGGAGTTGTGTTCTTCTCTTGTCTTCCTAAGACCGCTTGGCCTCCGACTTGTCCGCCGAGACTCTGGAGATAGCCCCAGGACATGCGTTCGCCGCCGTGGCGGGCGATGGCGTGACCGATCTCATGACCGACGACAAAGGCCAGTTCGGCTTCGTTATTCATCAGGTCCAGCAATCCGGTATAGACGGCCACCTTTCCGCCGGGCAGGCAGAAGGCGTTTTGCTCCTCCGACTCCAGCACCGTGAACTGCCACTCGAAATCATTCTCCCCGGCGACGGCGGCGATGGCGCTGCCGCACCGGTTGAGCGCCTGATTGTAAACGGCGTTCTCCGACACCGGGTACTGCTGTTTGTACTCCTCGTAGGCGGAAACCCCGAGCTCATTTTCATACTCGGAGGAGGTCAGCAGAAACTGGGTGCGGTCGGTGATGGGCACGGAGCGGCACCCCGCGGCAGAAAACGCCGCAGCAGCAGCTCCGGCAAGAAGCGCCGCAAACCGGCAGAAAAACAATCTTTTCATAAGAAAATCCCCCTTCGCCTCACCAGCCGAAGGTACCCTTCTCACGCATGAAGCCCAGCTGCTTGGTGAACTTCCACATGATGAGCCCGGTCTTGATGTCCGCCATCTCCATGACGAAGGTGCGGACCACGACTCTCCGGTCGCCGTCCTGAGTCAGATTGGAGATGACTTTGGGCCGGAGCACCAGACGCGCCGCCTGAAGGGTGCCTTTTTGAGCCACCGTGCTCTGATCGAAATTGTCGTCGTAGGCGATGTCCCGGGAGGCGGCGATGGAGGCGGTGCGCTCCGCGCCCTCGGCCATGGTCACATCGACCTTGCCCGCATTGATGAGGCACTCGTTCAGAATGTCGGTCATTTCGGAGACGTTGAGACTGGGATCGTCGGTATCGTTGATGACCCGGTCGAGCTTCAGCACCGGGATGGCGTACTCGTCGTTCATCTCCGCCTTGTAGCGCTGAAGAAAGGCGGTGAACTTGGGATTGGTCATGGCGCTGTTCACGGCGGCGCGGGCCACCTCCCGAAACTCTTCGCTGGAAACATTTCTCTCGCTGCGCACCCCGGTGGTTTCCCGGCCCGGATCGTAGATGGTGGTCTTGGTGCTGCATCCGGCCAGAAGACCGGCGGCGGCGATTCCTGCAAGCAGACAGACTCTCTTCATTTCATGCACCTCTTTTTTAGAATATTCAGTCTTCCTTTTCGGATTCTTTCAAACTGACCTTGAAATCCCGGCAGTCCCTGGTGGGCGCCACGGACTGGAGATACAGGGTTTCGCCCGGGATGATGGTGGCGTCCTGCCAGTCGGAGAGGACGGAGTTCACCGCCATGCCGTTGCTGTCGAACCAGTCGAATTTATAGCGGATGTCATAGGGATTTTCGCCGGTCATGCCGCTCCACGCCTGGGACCAGACCCCGGTACGGTCGTTCATCACCTCCAGCTGCACCCGCATGAATCCGTCGGCGGTTTCCGAAATCGAGAGGCTCTGCAGAGCCAGCCGGTCGCGGAGGAAACGGTCGGTTACGAATCTGGCGTCGCGGATCACCGTCGGATGCATGGCCTTGTCGGCGTTTTCGACGGTATTGACCGTATCCTGACATCCGAACGCCGCGGCCGCGGCCAGAATACCGCACAAAAGATGAAGTTTCATAGTTACCTCCAAAGTTACTTTGACATCATCGGCAGGACGTGAATTGTGACATTGCGGGCGCTGGGAGCGCTGACGAAAATAATCGCGGAGGGGCACCCGTCGGGGATGCGCAGCCGCTGGGAAACCCGGGCCGATCCGGAGAGCGCGACCGTGATCTCCCGGTCGGCGGGCATGGGGAACTGGGTGAGCAGAAACTCCTTGGGCAGCATCTCCCAGGAACGGGTGTCGGCGGTGTTCATCGCCGCCCGGTAGCCGGTGCCGCCCAGGACGATGCCGAGCAGCACCAGGGCCTTCACTCCTTCGTCCATGTCCGAATCCGCCACCAGGGCCAGTCCGGAGTAGTAGGCCGCCTCCTTGATGGCGGTGCTGAGGGCGATCCGGGCGATGATGCCGGGCAGGCGCCGGTCGAATTCCTGAGCAAGGATGCCGTCCATGTCCGCCAGGATGAAGCCGTCGCGGGTAACTCCGTCGGCGGTCACCTGGACCCGGTTGAAATCGGCCGGATAAAATTCGCACACCGGCCAGGCGGTCATGATCGGATAGTAGACCGCCACCTGCTGCAGCGCCCCGCCGCGGCCGTTGGCGATGATGACATAGACGCAGTCGTGATCCACCGGGAAATCAAAGGGAGCGGTATCCGCCAGCTCCTCCGGGATCTCGCGGCCGGCCAGAGCAAGGGCGGTGACGTAATACCTGCGGGTCATCGGATTGGCGGGCATGGCCTCGTAAAGCCGCTGAAAATCGATTCTCGCATTGTCGAAGAGACCGTCGCGGAGGGAACCCAGTCCGGAGAGGTAAATCGCCGCCGGATTCAGGAAATCCCCGTACCCCCGGTGCGCCACCTCCCGCATCTTATCCACGGTGGTGACGAACTGGGGATTCCGACCGTTTGCGGAAAAGACCGAGATCGCGCCCCGGGTGTCGGCGGTACGGGCCGCCTCGGGATTCTGCGCCCGGGCGGCGGCCATCAGCTTATTTTCCTCATCAAAGAACTCCTGATAATCGTCCTGCACCTTTTTCTGCTCGTTGCGGAGCCGCTTCAGCTGCGCCCGAAAGGCGTCTTCCCGTCCCATTCCGAGATAGGCGAGGGATTTGTAGATGGAGAGCGTCATCCGGTCCCGGCACAGGCCGCGGTAGGGCAGAGCGTTCATGTTGGTCAGAGCGGCTCCGGCCTCGGCGCCCACGTCCCGCATGCTGATTTTCGCCCGGTCGTCGTATTCGGCGATCAGCTCCTCGGCCGCCTCCAGCTGTTCGATGCAGGACTGGTACTTGCCGATGTGAAAACTGAAGCTCCCGGCTTCCAGCCGCCAGATGAGTTCGTCGCCGCTGCCGATGACGGAATTGTTGTACCAGGAGGGGTCTTTGAGATTATTTTTCAGAACCTCGGTCACGCCGTCGTTGTCTCCGGCCATGTAGGCGGCCAGCATGGGCTCTTTCTGCCGGTGGGAATTCACTACCGTGGAACAGCCCGCCGCCAGCGCGGCGGCGCAGAGGATCGCAATGCCGGGAAACAGTCTCACTTCAGCACTCCGTCATGGGGATCAGCGGCCGCGAAGTTCCGGGATCTTGAGCAGCTCGGGAAGGATCTTGGAGGCGATGACCGAGTCGATGAGCATCTTGCCGTAATCCTTGCTCATGACGGTGACCATTTCCGGACCGGAAGGAGACTGAAACGAGACCATGCCGGTGAAGGGGAGACTCGCGGTCACGCTGCCGTCCTGCGCCGAAACCACCCGCACGAATCCCTCCAGATAGCCGGTGTAGTTGTAGCCTTTTGCTCCGGTTTCCGAAACGTAGTAGGGCACGCCGACGATTTCAAAACGGGTGATCGTGGCCTGGATCAGGTACTGCACCTCCAGCAGGCCGCCGACCTTGCGGAACATCTTGGGCTCCATTTCGTAGAGGCCGTCCAGATTGTTGTCCCGGAGGATCTTGGCCACCGAGCGGAGATTCTGGAGCCGCACGCCTCCGGCCAGCAGTCCGCTCTCCAGCCGGATGTTGAAAGTTTCCGCGAGGTAATCCGGGATCCTGGCGATCTGCAGATTGGGCATGAGGATGGCCGACATCATGAGATCCTTGTCGTCGGAGAGAAGTTTGTCCAGGGTCGCCTCGATCTTGTCGGCCAGCTCGTCCAGATCCCGCACCCGCAGATTGGCGGTGCGGTGGGTGTCGATCTCGCCGGTGGTGGCGTCGATGATGCGCATGGTGCAGTTGATGCGGGTGCCGAACTTGCCGACCTCCGAAACGAGGATGTACCTCACGCCCTCCACTTCGCCCATGCGGGCCTTTTGGGCGGAGTTGAGATTGACCAGATCGGAATTCTCCGTGAGGCCGATCTCGGTGAGCATCTGCTTGAGCGCGCCCCGGGAGATCAGAGTGTACTCGTCGCTGTTGATGGAGGATTCCAGGATCCCCCAGAAGGCCTCGATGTCGGAAGCGGAGATGCCGCCCTTGTTGACGGGTTCGGCCACGGCGAGCTTGTCCGCGGCGGGGGCAGTGAACACGGCAAGGAGCAGAGTGAAAATCGCCGTAAGTTTGCAGTAAAATTTCATCGTTTCACCTCTTATTCTTCTTCGTTGCTTTCTTCGGATTCGTCCGGTTCACCGGCGGCGGGCTCGGAAGCGGGCTCTTCGGAAACCGCGGCGGGTTCGACGACGGCCGCGGGCTCCTCCAGCACGGTCACGGTGATCCGGTTTTTCCGGCCCGGTTTGCAAAGTTCGTAAAGGTCTTCGGCGGCCTGATCCAGAGCCGCGTTCATCAGAGTCTGAAAGCGATTGCCGTCAAAGGTGCGGCCCGCCGGGGAGCGATGTTCCCGGACGCTTCCGGTGTAGACATTGCTGTAGACCGTGGCCTGGGCGGGGAGATCCACCATTTTGATGATGACATCCATCTGCCAGAGATCGGACTCGGTTTCGATGCCGTAGCCCTTGAAGGCCTTGCCGGAGACGCGGATGTCGGAGACGGTCCCGTAAATCAGGTGGGTCGCCCCGGTGGCCCGGGCCAGCTCCCGGAGGAAATCCTGCGGGAAATCGGGCGACCGGCTCAGTTTCACCATGGCCGCGGTCATGAGTCCGCTGTCCATGCACGAAAAGACGTCGTTATGGCTGCCGAGGCGGGCGCTGAGATAATCCGCGCCGATGACCACGGGGCGGGATTCGCCCTTCACCACGGTTTCGTAAAGTTCCAGCGCCTTGGTCCGGGAAAAGATGTTGTCGTCCATCTGGGTGATCCGGTTGGCGGTGTTGGTGTGCGAAATATCCCAGGCGTCGATCATGCGGACATAGCCCTGCATCACGCTGTCGATGGAGACGCGGTCGGCGTCGTTGAGCGTGCACTGCTCGGGGATGACGATCGGCTGATTTTTGTCATCGAGGAAACGCTTCTGCCCGATGATGTCGGCGGTGGTGAAGTCCATCACGCAGATTCGGAACGGACTCCATTTCACGGTTTCCCGGGTCACCGTCTCGGTGACGATGGTAGTGGTGGTAGTGGTGGTCTCCGTAACCTTTTCGGTCCCGGCGGATGCCGTCAGGCAGGCCAGAACGCAGCCGAAAACCGTTCCGCAGCGCAAAAGCAGTATCTTCACTCTCCGACTCCGTAGTTTCGGTGCGCGGCGGAATTGCATCGCGCACCCGGTTACTATAATGTCGAAATACCGGTTTTGCAAACCGCGGAGCGCAATATTTTCGCGATCTCCGGAGAATTTCCCTCCTGCCGCCCGTCAACGTTTTCCGGGCCGGAACACATTCAAAGGATCGGGCATGGAGAATTCCGGTCCCCGCCGGGTCAGACGGCCGTTTCGGGCGTCGTAGTCGAAAAACACCGCGTTGTCGGTGAATTCGTTGGTCGCCGCCGCCATCCGCCCGCCGGGCAGAAAGTCGAAATCCCGCGGGCTTTCGCCCCCCGAGGAGACCATGTCCGCCGGCTCCATGCCGCCCTTCCCGTCCAAGGCGAAAACCGCGATGGAATCATAGCCCCGGTTGGTGGCAAAGAGAAATCTCCCGTCCGGCGACAGCCGTATCGCCGCCGCCTTTGTGGCCCGTCCGTCCTGCCGCTCCGGCAGAGTGGAGCGGCTCTCCAGCGGCGTCAGCACGCCTCCGGAGATCGCGGCGCTCATGACCGCGTTTCCCAGCTCCATGACGATGTACAGGATCCTGCCCGAGGCGTCGAAGACCAGGTGCCGGGGGCCGCTGCCCGCGGGCCGGATCGGATTCTCGATCACCCCCGCCGGGTCGATCCCCTCCCCCGGATGCCACGGATAGCACATGATGGCGTCGCATCCCAGATCCACAGCCATCAGGAATTTTCCGTCCGGAGTGAAGGTGAGATAGTGGGGATGGGCGGATTCCTGCCGTTTCCGGTTCGGGCCGCTGCCGCGGTGGACGATCTGACGGGAGAGCGGCAGCAATTCTCCGGAGGCCCCCAGGGGGAATTCGGATATGGTGCCGGTCGCATAATTGGCGGTGTAGAGAAACTTCCCGTCCGCGGAGACCGCGAGATGGCAGGTGGAGCGGCCCGCGGAATCCTGAATGTTCATCAGCTCCAGCCTCCCGCCGTCATCGACCCGAAAGGCCGCCGCCGCGCCCTTTCCCTCCCGGGAACAGACGGCGTAAATGCGGTCGCCGCCGGGTCCGAGGGCCAGATAGCCGACGCCGGAAAGGGGCGAAAAGGAGAGCTGTTCCACGCCGTCCCCGGCGACGCGGCATCGGTATATGCCTCCGGCCGGGTCGGTTTCGGAACAGGCGGCGAGATAGAAAACGGATGCGTCAATCATGATCGGGGCCTCCGGGGATGAAATTGCCGAAAGTCAGAAGCAGCGGATAATCCGTAATCGGCAGATTGCGCAGCACCATCGCGCCGTTGGCGGAGCGCTCGATCATCCGCTCCGGAATCTCGTAGATCGAACCGTCCAGCATATCCGCCACCCGGGGAATGTCGGGAACACCGGCAGCCTCCACGGAAACGGTGGATTCGTAGTCGGTGGTCAGAAGTTCGGCGGGTTTCCAGTATGCCAGAGCCATGCTCCCGTCGGGACGGGCAAATCCCTGCATGATGAGATCGGTGAAAAGGTCCTCGTGTCGGGCGATGCGCCCGGACCAGACCGGCGCCCAGCACGGCTGCACCGGCAGCTGCTCGATGGTGAAGCGCTCCCGGAAGATCGCGGCGAGGGCCTGGAGCGCCCGATAGGAGGGCTTCGGCGTGAAGTTGCCCGCGGCGATGCCGTTTTCATCGAAATCCGCCCCCAGCACTCCGAAGTAGCCGTAATCCATATAGCTGGCCCTGTCCCCGACCTTGCCGTCCAGCGCCTCCACCATGTCCATGCACGAAAAGAAGGAATTGCACTGCACCTCCTCGCAGAGATGGGCAAGCATGATCCGGGAGAGAAATTTGGCCTGCCTCCGGGGCGTCCAGGCGTGCCCGGCGAGCCCTCCGGCCCCGTCGCTGCGGGACTGGGCGCCGGTTTCGCCCTGAAAGAATACGAGATCGGGATTGGCCCGCAGACACAGCTGCTTCACCGCGCGCACCCGGTACACCGAAACTCTCTCGTCCACGTTGTAGCTGTGATAACTCCAGGCGTCGAACATCTTCACGGCTCCGGTATTGATGACGTCGGTCACCCAGCCGAGATCCTGATTGGTGGCGGCCCCGCCCGCGATCCTGACGCCGCCGGCGGCCTCGCGGATGGCCCGGGCCGTCTCCAGGGCGAACCGGCCGTAGGCGGCGCCGTCCACTCCGGGTTTCCAGCAGGAGATGTAATCGGGCTCGTTCCAGATTTCAAACCAGCGGATGCGGCCGGAAAAGTGTTTCACCGTCGCCGTCACATAATTGAGCCAGGCCCGCCGCTCCTCCTCGCTCTCGATGGGCGGACAGCCCACGGCGCCGAAGACCTCGGCGGCCCGCGGAGAGTAGAGCCCGTTGCCGTAGCACAGGCACATCCAGGGTTCGAGGCCGCGGCGCAGGAGATTGTCCACCACCGAGTCCAGCCAGGCGAAATCGTACACACCCTTTTCCTTTTCGGTGCGGGCCCATCCGGACTGGATGCGCACCCACTTCACGCCGCTGGCGGCCACAGAATCGTAGGCTTTTTCCGGGTCGAACAATCCCCGGTCCAGCTTTTCAAAGCCCAGACCGAGCGTCGAAGTGCCGACCTGCGAGGAACTGACCGGAGCAACTTCGCCGATTTTCCTGAGAGTCTCCATGCATTCTCCTTACTCGTTGTTTTCCTCCGTGCGCGCCGCCGAAAACCGGGTCGCGGCCAGGCGCATGGTGATTTCTTCCGCGGCCTTGCGGCCGGTTTCAAAAACGAACTCGC
>JAZMZH010000146.1:0-8321 GCA_045585875.1 Victivallaceae bacterium
ACTTGAGTGAGCAGTTTTGCAAATTTTTCCGGACGGCCGGGATGGTGCGCGCTCCGGGCGCGACCGCCCCGTCCGCGTCATGCTTTTCGGATCGCCGTCCGGAGCGGAATACCGTTGATGTCCAGCTCGGTGCGGACCCATTCGTCCCCGGAAGCCTCTCCGGGAGCGAACCGGACCGCCAGCACCTCGCCCGCGATGTACTCCGCCGCCTGGGTCAGCGCGGCCGACAGGGCCGCGTCGCCGGTGTGCCAGAGGACTTCGATGCGGTCGGCGACTTCCAATCCCGATTCCTTGCGGAGATTCTGGATTTTGCTCACCGCCTCCCGTGCCAGCCCCTCGGCCACGAGACGGTCATCCAGAGCCGTATCCAGCGCGATGGTGATGCCGTCGCCGGTGGCCACCGCCAGACCGGGCAGCTCGGTGCGCTGGATGAGAAGGTCTCCGGCGGTGACGTCAAAGGTCTCCCCGTCGGCGAACACCACCCTGCGGCTCTCTCCGGCCAGCAGCGCGTCGATCTCGGAAGCGCCGAATCCGGCGGCGATGGCGGCAAACTCCTTCATCTTTTTTCCGAGCTTGGGGCCGAGCGCTTTGAAATTGGCTTTGGCGGAACGGTTGACCAGCCGGGATTCATCGCCGCCGATCTCGATCTCCTTCACGTTGAGTTCTTCGGCGATGATGGCCCGGGTGCCCTCCAGGAGACGGGCCTCTTCCGGATCGGCGGCCACGATGATCGCTCTGGCGAGGGGCTGCCGGATCTTCAGATTCTGCACGGTCCGCAGATGGCGGCCCAGAGCGACGGTTTTCATGGTGACGTCCATCTGGTGTTCCAGCACGGGATCGCGCTTCACCGCCGCGGGATCGGGGAAATCGCAGAGGTGCACCGACACCGGCATCCCCGGCGTCCTCAGATTCCGGTATATGGCTTCGGTGGTGAAGGGGATGAAGGGCGCGGCGGTGCGTGCGAAAACCAGCAGCACGTGATGCAGGGTCGCGTAGGCTTCGTTTTTGTCGGAGTCGTTCTGACTCTTCCAGAAGCGGCGGCGGCTGCGGCGGATGTACCAGTTGGTGAGGTCGTCCACGAAACGCTCGAACCGGTTGGCGGCCCGCTGGAGATTGTAATCCTCCATGGATTCGATGATCTCTCCGGCCATCTGGGCCGCCGAGGAGATGATCCAGGCGTCCAGACTGTTGGAACAGCCGGCGGGCGCCGGAGCGCCCTCCTCCGGCGTATAGCCGTCGATATTGGCGTAGGTGACGAAAAAGCTGTAGGCGTTCCAGATCGGGATGATCACGCCGCGCAGGATCTCGCGCACCCCCTCCTCGGAAAACTTCAGGTCCTCGGCGCGGACCACCTGGGAACCCAGCAGAAACAGCCGCAGGGCGTCCGCTCCGCAGCGGTCCACCACGTCCATGGGGTCCGGGTAGTTCTTTTTCCGCTTGCTCATCTTCTGGCCGTCCTCGGCCAGCACCAGACCGTTGACCACCACGTTCCGGAAAGGCGGACGGTCGAAGAGCGCCGCGGCCAGCACCACCAGCGTGTAAAACCATCCCCGGGTCTGATCCAGTCCCTCGGCGATGAAGTCGGCCGGGAAGTTGGCCTCAAACCGTTCCTTGTTTTCAAAGGGATAATGCTGCTGGGCATAGGGCATGGAGCCGGATTCAAACCAGCAGTCCAGCACCTCGGGCACCCGGCGCAGGGGCTGCCCGCCGGTGGGGGACGGGATCTCCAGGGCGTCCACGAAGTGCTTGTGGAGATCGGGCACCTTTTGGCCGGTGAGCTTCTCCAGTTCGGCCACGCTGCCCACGCAGATCACCTCGCCGGAATCGTTGCGCCAGATCGGCAGCGGAGTGCCCCAGTAGCGGTTGCGGCTGATGGCCCAGTCCCGGGCGTTTTCCAGCCACTTGCCGAAGCGTCCCTCCTTGATGTGCGGCGGCATCCAGTGGATCCCGGTGTTGGCGCGGAGCATCTTGTCCTTGATCGCCTCCACATTCACGAACCAGGTGGAAATGGCCCGGTAGATCAGCGGTCCGTCATCCCGCCAGCAATGGGGATAGTTGTGAAGGATGCTGCCGCGATGGACCAGTTTCCCCTCCTCCTTGAGGCGTCTGATGATGTCGTTGTCGCACTCTTTGACCGGGCGGCCCTGATAATCCGGGACCTCCCTGGTGAAGCGGCATTCGGCATCCACCGGACAGACTTCCGGCAGGCCGTACTGTTTGCAGACACGGTTGTCGTCCTCGCCGAATCCCGGCGCGGTGTGGACGATGCCCGTACCGTCTCCGGTGCTTACGAAATCCGCCAGCAGCACCTGAAAAGCTCCCTGCTCCGCGAGACCGGCGAAGCAGTCGAAGAGCGGCTCGTACCGCCGGTGCTCCAGTTCCCGGCCCTTGAAGCGGGCCGCGATCTCCGGAGGCTCCCTGTAATAGGCGCTCACCCGCTCCTCGGCCATGATGTAAAATTCGTCGCCGTCGTGGATCTTGACGTAGTCGATGTCGGCTCCCACGCTCAGCGCCAGGTTGGATGGCAGCGTCCAGGGGGTCGTGGTCCAGGCCAGAAAATAGGTGGAGGGATCGTCGGAGGAGCGGAAACGGATGGTGATCGCCGGATCGGTGACTTCGGCATACCCCTGATTGGCCTCGAAATTGGAGAGCGGCGTGGCGCAGCGCGGACAGTACGGGAGGATCTTGTTTCCCTCGTAGATCAGGCCCCTGTCCCAGAGCTGCTTGAAAACCCACCAGATGGACTCCATGTAATTGCGGTCCATGGTCCGGTAGCCGTTTTTGAAATCCACCCAGCGTCCCATGCGGCGGACGATCTTCTCCCATTCGGAGGTGTAGCGGAGGACGATGCTCCGGCAGGCCTCGTTGAAGTTGGCGATGCCGTAATTTTCGATTTCGCGCTTGCTGGAGAGGTTCAGCTGCTTCTCCATCTCGTTTTCCACGGGCAGTCCGTGACAGTCCCAGCCGAAGCGCCGGGAAACGTGCTTCCCCCGCATGGTCTGGTAGCGGGGCACCACGTCCTTGATGGTGCCGGCCAGCAGATGTCCGTAATGGGGCAGTCCGGTGGCGAAGGGCGGGCCGTCGTAAAAAACGTATTCCCGGGCGTTTTCGCGTTGTTCAAGGGACTTGGCGAAAACCTGCTCCCGGTCCCAGAATTCCAGAATTTCCCTCTCCATGGCCGGGAAATCAGCCTGACTCCCGACCTCTTTAAAGTACGGCATATTTCATCTCCGGTTTGCATACGGCCGGGAATTCCGGCCGTCAACAGTTGTTATTCGAATCCCGAAATCACTCCGTCTCTCCGTCGGCCTCTTCCGCCCCCTCGCCGGAATCCGCTTCGGAGTCCTCGAAATACTCGTCGAGCCCCTCGCCGTCAAAGTCGGCGATGGTGTCGTAGCGGACGCGCAGACTTTTGCCGGTGGCGGCGTTTTCCACGATCATCAGATCGTCACGCAGCTCCCGGATGGAATTGAGCTCCAGTACGTTGCCGTTGAGCAGCGTGAGCGTGAACGGTCCGTAGCGGACGCCGTCGTCTTCAACGGGCAGCGCGGAAAACCATCTCCTGCACCAGCCGTCGACTTCCTCCTCCGGTTCTTGCTCGGCTTCTTCATAGGACGCGTGCAGTTCCTCCGCCTCCCGGGCCTCGATCTCCTCCTGCGTGGGGGCGACCTCGCTCCCGGCGGCCAGGCTGCGGGGGTAGATCCAGAAGCCGACGAGTCCCGCCCAAAAGGCTTCGCCTCGGTTTTTTCCCGCCATCTCCGCGATGGTGGCGGCCAGATAGGCGCTCCCGGCCGGCACGGCGAAGAGCAGGATGACCACCGTCCAGAAGATGAATCCGGGCTGGGAGCCGGACCAGAATACAACTTTCAGAGAACTCAGAAACCACCAGAAAGATTCCGCGATCATCTGGATCGGATAAAGAAGGTATTCCATAACATCTCCCGGGTTGGTCAAAAAAAGTCGGTGTGATTTTTCTAATATACACTCGATATTGTTTTTTTTCGACCATCCGGTAAAAAAAATTCGCTGATTTTTCACTTTGGGTTTGCCAATTTCGCATAACCGGTGTATTTTAATGGGACCGATATGGCATCAAATCGCAATTTCAACATAGAAACGGAGAATCAACATGTCTGTGAATCCCTTTGCCATCGCCCTCGCAACCCAGGCGGCGGAAACCGCCGAGGCCGCAGGAGAAAACGCCGCCGCGCCTCAGTCCGGAGGTCTCAGCCCCATGATCCTGATGCTGGTGGTATTCTTCATCATGATCTTCTTTATGATGCGTTCCCAGAAAAGACAGCAGCGCAAGCGCGAGGAAGCCATCAACGCCCTGACCAAAGGCGCGAAGGTCCGCACCGCCGGCGGCATCTACGGCACCATCAGCGAAGTCCGGGAGAACTCCTTTGTGGTGGAGGTCGCCCCCGATGTCAAGATCGAATTCGCCCGCACCGCCGTGATCGAAAACCTCGACGACCAGGCCGCAGTTTCCGGGAAAAAGGACGAGCCCGGCAAATAATCCGCCGGGATGCGCGCCGCAGGGATTTCCCATCACCAACCGCAGGAGATAAAATTGAATAAAAAGCCGGTACTTGTGCGCACGATCGTGGCGATATTCGTGCTCGTCGTGTTTTTGATTTCCATGATGCCCCTCACCGAACGCGACTTCTACGAAACCTTTCAGGGAGTGTGGCTTAACCCGTCCGATCCGGTGCTCATCCAGGTGACGGAGCTGGCGCAGAAGCTCCAGAAGGAATCTCCGGATCAGTTCCAGTTCCCCTCCGAGGCCCTCGAAGAGGCGGCGCGGCGGCTGAATGTGGACATGACCGGCATGGTGGAGGGCAAGGACCTGGCCGACAACCGGGACGTGATCGCCGAGGTCCGCAAGCTCGCCGGAGCCAGCATCCGCCGGGGTCTGGACCTCAACGGCGGCGTGGAATTTCTGATGCGCATCATCCCGGACGAGGAATTCTCCAAACGACTGGCCGAGGCCGGCAGCGACGCCGAGCGCAAGAAGCTTCAGGAGGATTTCGACACCTCCCGGGACCGCGCCATCGAGGTATTGCGCACCCGTCTGGAGAGCAAGAAAATCTTCGAGGTCGAAATGTATCCCATGGGGGACGACATGATCTCCCTGCGCATCCCGGTGGTGAGCAAGGATGAAAAGGCCCGCCTGCTGAACATGATCAAGATGAGCGCCCAGCTGCGTTTCCACCTCGTTCACGATCAGAACGACCGGCTGGTCGCCGAGCTGGAGCGGGATCCCGACTTTGAAGAACCCGGCTACATGCCGCTCCGGGATGACAAGGGCCGCGTATTCTTCATCGAGAAGCGCGCCGCCATGACCGGCGACGGCATCGTTTTCGCCAGCCCGACCACCGACGATTTCGGACAGCGCAAGATCATCCTGCGCTTCAATGCCGACGGCGCCGCCGACTTCGGAAACGTTACCCAGAACAACGTGGGCCGTCTCCTCGCCGTGGTGCTGGACGGCAAACTCTACTGCGCTCCGCAGCTGAAGACCGCCATCCTCAACGGCTCGGCCGAGATCACCGGATCCTTTTCCATCGACGAGCTTAAGGACATCTCCGACGCCCTCATCGCCGGAGGCATGAAGTACCGCCTCACCGACGAGGCCGTATTCGACACCGATCCCCAGCTGGGGCAGGACAACATCCGCTCCGGAGTCATTGCCGGGATCGCCTCGATCATCGCCGTGATTCTCTTTCTGGTGATCTACTACCGCTGGGGCGGCGTCATCGTGGCGCTCGCGCTGTGCTTTAACGTGATCCTGCTGCTGGGCTTCATGGCGGCCTTCAGCCAGACGCTCACCATGCCCGGCATCGCCGGCATCATCCTGACCATCGGCATGGCGGTGGACATCAACGTGCTGATTTTCGAGCGCATCCGCGAGGAACAGCGCGCCGGCAAGCCCCTGAGTTCCGCCATCGACGCCGGTTACGGCCGGGTCTGGCCGGTGGTGCTGGACTCGAACCTGACCGGATTTTTCACCGCGGTGATCCTGCTCTACTTCGGCACCGGCGCGATCAAGGGCTTCGCCATCACCTTCGCCATCGGCATCGTCTCCAGCATGTTCACCGGTGTCTTCATGACCCACCTGTGGCTGGACTATCTGGTGAGGTTCCTGAATGTCTCCAAGCTGAAAATGATGGAACTGATCCCCGCCGATTCCCACGTCAACTACATGCGTTACTGGCGGCAGATGATGGCGGTTTCGGCGCTGCTGATCCTCACCACCTTCACCATATTCGCCGTTGAGCGGGGCAAAACCCTGGCCATCGACTTCACCGGCGGCACCATGGTCTCCATGAGCTATGTGGAAAAAGTGGACACCAATCAGCTTGCCGCCACCCTTAAGGAAAACGGATTCGGCGAGAGCCGCATCACCTATAAGAAAACCGCCGGAGACAGCGGCCAGGTCGAGATCATCATCCGCGAGGATTCCGGCGCCGGAGAGGCGGATCTGGCCGAAAACAGCCTGGGCAAGCGGATCGAGCGAGTGCTCTCCTCCGCCTATCCGAAGGCCGGATTTTCCGGAGGACAGGAGACCGTGGTCTCCGGTCTGGTGGGATGGGAATTCAGCAAATCGGCGATGCTGGCGGTCTTCATGGCCTTCATCATCATCGCCGCCTACATTTCGCTGCGCTACGAATTCGCCTACGCCATGGCCGGACTGGTGGCCCTGATGCACGACGTGATCATCGCCACCGGCATCTTTCTGCTGCTGGGCAGGGAAATCTCCCTGAACGTCATCGCCGCATTGCTGACCATCATCGGATATTCCATCAACGACACCATCGTGGTCTTCGACCGCATCCGGGAGAACCTCGGTCTGCGCAAAGACCTCAACTACTTCCAGATCATCAATCTCTCCCTTAACCAGACCATGGCGCGGACGCTCCTCACCAGCTTCAGCACATTTCTGGTGCTGGTGGTGCTGCTGGTCGCGGGGGGCGTCGCCATCAACGATTTCGTGCTGGTGATGCTGCTGGGCGTGCTCGTGGGCACCTACTCCTCGGTCTTCATCGCCAGTCCGCTGGTGGCGCTCTGGCACCGCCGCAAGACCGGCGTGAAAGAGGGCGACATGGGCGCCGGAGCCATTACCGCCGAGGATGTGAAAGCGCCCGCGGTCGAGACAAGGTAAGGAGCATCCGGCGTCATGAAAACGATCATCATCGGCGCCGGAGTTTCCGGACGGGGCGCCCTGAGGCTGACCCGGGCTCTCCATGTCGATGCGGTCATGACCGGCGACGACGCCGGAAACGCCGGGGAGATCGGATTCGCCCCCGGGGATACGGTGATCGTCAGTCCCGGAGTCCGGCCCGACCGGTCGAAACTGCTGCGCCGGGCGCTGGATGCCGGAGCATCGGTCATCAGCGAACTGGCCTACGGAGCCGGACACTATCCGGGGCCGCTCCTGGCAATTACCGGCACCAACGGCAAAACCACGACCACGGAGCTGACCGGCTGCATCCTGCGTGCCTGCGGCCGGCCGGAAGCGCGCGAGCTGGGCAACATCGGCGCTCCGGTGTCGGAAACGGCGGCGGAATTCCTTGAAAAGGGGATTCCCGCCGGGGAAGCGCCTCCGGCGGCGGTGGAGGTCTCCAGTTTTCAGCTGGAATTCCCGGGTGATTTCGCACCCCTTGCCGCCGTGATCCTGAATTGCGCCAGCGACCATCTGGACCGGCACCACAACTCCATGGAGGAGTATCTCCGGGTCAAATACCGCATCTTCGACCGGGTCGCGCCGGAAAACCGGATCGCCATGCACGGCCTGCCGGGAGGCGCGGCAATGAACTTCACCCGCCGGGGCGACGCGATCCTCTTCCGGGGGCGGGAGTGCCTGAATCTCGCAGATCTGCATCTCGCCGGAGAGCACAATGCGGAAAATCTGCTGGCCGCGCTGGAACTGAGTTCCCGGCTGATCGCTCCGGAGCGATTTTTCACCCCGGAATTCCGCGAGGCTCTCGCAGGATTCCGCACCGGGAAACACCGTCTGGAGCTTTTCGCCGAATCAAACGGCGTGTTTTTCTACGATGACAGCAAGGCCACCAATCCCGCCGCCGTGGTCGCCGCGGTGCGCACCGTCGGCCGTCCGGTGCGGCTGCTGGCCGGAGGTCTGGACAAGGACATGGATTTCGGAGAGCTGGCTCCGATCCTCGATCGGGTGGTGAAGCTGTACCTCATCGGCGAAGCCGCCGAGGCGCTGGCGGCTTCGGCCGGAAATGTGCCGAGGGAATTCTTCCCCACGCTTCCGGATGCCGCGCTGGCCATGTGCCGCGAGGCCGAACCCGGGGAAGCGG
>JAZMZH010000147.1:0-23787 GCA_045585875.1 Victivallaceae bacterium
CCCCCTGCGAAGAGGGGGGTCCCCTAAAAACAAAAAAGCGCCTCCCTGCGAAGAGGGGGGCCCTAAAAACAAAAAAGCGCCCCCTGCGAGGCGCTTTTTTGACTCGGAACCCTCTCGCGGGTTATTTGGCGCGGCGGATGCCGAGCTCGTCGGTCAGGGAGAGATACCTGGCGTGATCGACTCTGGAGAGGTAGCTGAGGAGACCGCGGCGGCGGCTGACCATGGCCAGCAGACCGCGCTGGGTGCTGAAATCCTTGGGATTGCTGCGCAGATGGATGGTGAGTTCCTTGATTTTGGCGGTGAGCAGAGCGATCTGCACCTCGGGGGAACCGGTGTCGCCGTCCTTGCGGGCATACTTGGCGATGATGTCGTTTTTCGTGACTTTGTCCATGACGGAGTCCTTTGGTCGCGTCCCGCAGCGGTGAACCGCGGAACCGGATTTTTTCGAGTTCCGCAGCACCGTACCGCGAAACCGTTTGGCTTTAATATAGCATGAAAGGCGGAAAAAGCAAATTTTCCCGGGCGGAAATCATACGACGTCCCCGGGAGGCCGCGCCGTCATGCCGTCAGAGGATTTCGGCAACGACCTGCACTTCGGCTCCGGCGGGGGCTCTCGGGATCAGGTTTCCCGGGAGGGGGACGCCGTCCGCGGTGAGCTGCACCTTCGGTCCGGTATGATGCCGGGGATTCCGCACTTCGATATGGTAGGAGGCTTTTGCGAGGACCCGGTCCACGGTGTAACCGTCCCATTCGGCGGGGATGCAGGGGGCGATCCTGAGCCCGTCGATTTCGGGGCGGACGCCCAGCAGGTATCCGGTGGCGGCGTGGTAGATCCAGGAAGCTCCGCCGGTCAGATGGGAGAGTGCGGCCTTGCCATAGGAGCTGTTGGTCGGGCCGTAAACCCAGGAGGCGAAGGCGTAGGGTTCCCTTTCGTAGAGGTCGGCGTCCTTCGCGGCCCGGTAATCGGGGCGGATGTTCCGGAAATACTCCCACGCCCGCTCGGAATGTCCGAGGACGGCCTCGGCCATGACGGCCCAGACATTGGCGTGATAAAAGAGTCCGGCGTTTTCGCCCGCGCCGGGGGCGTTTCCGCAATATCTGGTTCCGTCCATGACCTTCGTGAAGGGGGGCCGCAGGAGCTGGATGCCGTACTCGGTATTGAGGGTTTCGTGGACGGAATCCATGGCCCGGGCGACGTGCGCCGGGTCCAGGGTCCCGGCCAGCGCGGCCCAGGTCTGGGAATTGAGAAAAAGCGCGCCCTCGGCGTTTCGGGCGGAACCCATGACGTCGCTGCCGAAAATGAGCCGCCGGTACCAGGAGCCGTCCCAGACGGTCGCGGAATCGAGGATTTCCGAAAACTCCCGGATCTTCTGCCGCAGGAAATCGGCTTCTCCGGGGTGTGTTCCGCGGAGCATGCCGATCAGGAGTTCGGCGGCGGCGATGTACTGCATGGCCAGCATGACGCTCTCGCCGTCGTTGTGAATGGCGCTGACGATGACGAGGGCGTCGTTCCAGTCGCAGTCGAAGAGTTTCGGGAGGCCGTGGGCGCCGGTATGGGTCCCGGTGAATTTCATTGCCCGCAGGAGCAGTTCGAGGACGGTCGCCGTGTTGCCCTCGTAGTCGGCGGTCCGGGTGTGGAGGAGCTCCCGGTCGTCGGTTTCCGCGAGGAAGCGCGCGACGGTGAAGACGCCCCAGACGATGGAATCGCAGCGGAAGTGTTCCGGTGCGGAGCACTTCAGGGTGACCGGGTCGATATTCAGGACGATCCTGCCGTCCGCCCGCACGGAGTGCATCAAAAGCAGAATGTTTTCCCTGGTTTCCCCGGGGAAGAAAAGGCTGCCGGACATGATGTCCTGCATGGTGTCGCGAAAGGTTTTCGAGGTGCCGCTGCCGGTGTGGCGCTGGGAAATGCTCCGGCCGCAGCGCATGGTGGTCTTGATGTTTTTCGGGAACCATACGTTGAGCATTTCGTCGAGGCTTTTTTCGGGGGTGCGGACCCGGTTTCGGGAGAGGATGGTTTCCCAGCGGTTTGCGAATTCCGCGTCGGCGGCGTCGACGGCGGCGAAGTCGTCGTACTTCTGCAGGAGGGCGGCGGCCTCTTCCGGCCGGGGGGCGGCGGCGAGCTTCACGATCACCCGCTCCGCCGCGCCGGGGGCGAGCCGGAAGTTGAGCCGGAAGACGCCGCAGATCGGGAATCCCGCGCCGGAGACGTCGGAATCGGAGAGGTTTCCGGTTTCCAGCGCTTCGGGATCGGACTCCGAGCGGCATCTGCCGATGAAGGCGTCGCGCCGCATGTCGTAGGAGTCGAAGGGCTTGGAGGCGTTGAAGAGCGTGTACCCGGGGTGCTGCGCCTCAAAGGCGAAGTAATCCACCATGAGCGCCCGGTATTTTTCGCAGTATCCGCCGGTCATCTGATTGCCGCAGAAGTGGTAGTGGAGGACGTCCTTGAGATAGTCGCGCATGGAGAAGTCCAGGTACGGGTAGACCGAAAAGACCAGTTCCCGCTCCGTGTTGTTGGTGAAGGTCACATCCTGGAGCAGGACCGGATCGCTGTACGGGATGAAGCATTTCACCTGCGCCCGGAGGCCGTTTTTCTCCGAATCGAACTTCGTGTAGTGGAGCCCGTGCCGACATTCGTACCGGTCCAGGGGGGTGAGGGTCGGTATGCAGGAGGGATTCCAGATCGTACCGTCCGGAGTCCGGATGTAAAGATAGAATCCGGGGCGGTCCTCCGGGAGCGCGGTGTACTGGTAGCGGGTCAGGCGTCCGGTGTGGGGCTGTTTGTACCATGCGGCGCCTCCGGCCCGGTTGGAGATGAAGGCGTCGAGGTCGCCCGTTCCGCCCAGATAGTTGATCCAGGGCTTCGGGGTGAAGGGGGAGGTGATGACATACTCCCGGTGATCCGCGTCAAAATAACCGTAGCGGCAACTGCCGGTGTCGAAATTTTTGCTCATCATGGTATCCGTTGTTGGGGTTTGCCCCGGGCGGAAGCGCGTCCGGCGCTGCCGGAAGCTCCGTGGGGTGCTGAGTGCTCTCCGTTAATATAGTGCGGGGGGCAGGGCGGTGCAAGGTGGCCCGACGGTTCCGCGGCCTCCGGGGCGGCTGTGAGCGGCTCCGGTGCATTGGCCGGGAGCACCTGACGCTGAGAACCTCGCACTGCCGCTCCCTGCCTATCGTGGCCTATCGGGCATATCCGGCCTGTCCGACCCACATCGCCGCCGCGTACTCCGACTCCGGCCGTCGTCCGGGAGCACGCGGCGCTGTGAGGCTCGCGGTCAGGGTTTCACGAAGATCACGCGGTCGCAGAAGATGCCGTTGGGATCCTCCGCCGCGCCGCCGAAGTCCGGTCCCGTGACCTTCAGATGTGCCCAGACTTCCCAGGGCTCGGGGATGATGCCGACTCCGCCCTTCCAGAGCATGACGAAGAAATTCTGGGAGCTGATCAGACCGTTCTCATTGGGCAGATTGATGATTCCCATGCGGAGCCAGTGATACTGTCCGTCGGCGGGGAGGTCGTCAGCCGTAAAAGTGACTTTGTCGTACTCGACATTGGTGAAGTCGGTGAGTTTGAAGGTCAGCGGATAGGCGAAGGGCTTGTCTCCGGAGCCCCGGGGTTTGCCCCAGGTCCGTCCGGCCATGCCGTCCGGATCTTCGCTGATGCACTCCATCTGATTGCCGTACCGGGTGAAATCCTTCCAGGTGACGTCGATGATCTCCCGCCCCAGGAACTGCTCCGGCACCGGCAGGGGCAGGAGCTTCTCCAGCTCGGCGTAGAGGCTCATTTGGTTGCGGGTGACGATCTTCCGCCACTCGGCCAGCCGCGGGCAGGCCTCGGAGGTCTCGATGAGAGCTTCGGCGTAGCGGGCAAAGGCCGCGGAGCGCGCCTCCTGATACTCCGGCTCGGCGGGCATCAGGGTGTAAAAGGCCAGATCCACCGGGATGCCCTCCCGGCGCACATGGCGGGCGTGGAGTTCGTTGTCCCCGGCCAGCGCCTCGGCCTGATCCAGAAGACTGTTCACCACGGCGAAGAACTCTTCATCCAGGTAGCAGTATTTGGTGTGCATCGGGTCGTCGCCCTTGACGGAGCCAGCTTCCTGCTGGCGGGCGAGGAGATAGTCGAAATATTGACGCATCACCGGGGCGGCCGCCTCGCCGTAGTACCCGACCATGAATTTGTTCACCAGCTCGTCGCAGTCCCGGTCGGGATCGGTGGCCAGATGGAGCATCATCCACCACTGGAGCTGGGCGAAGCTGCGGTCCAGGGGATTTTCCGCCTCGAAGAAGTAGTGGCGGACGTTGTACTCCCGGCAGTTGCGGATCGCCTCCGGCAGTTCGTCCAGTTTATAGAGGTAGGGGAATTGCTCGCTGTCGTAAATTTTTACATAGTCCCAGATGCCGGTCTGCGCCGCGTGTTCCTTCCATCCGGCCAGCCGGGTGTCGCTGTAGCTGCCCGGGGTGAAGGGATCCCAGCCGACGATGCCGCACATCCGCACGAGGATGTTGTCCTCCAGGACGACATGGGCGGGAGGCTCCTGGGTGTAGTTGTAGGCCAGCGTGGTGATCGTCACCTCGGGGAATTCGTCCCGCACCTCCCGGCTGACCGCGTTGAGAAATTCGCACAGGACGCCGGAGTAGGCCCCCTCCCGCTTCAGGATCTCGCTGCACAGGGGGCAGACGCACTCCACGCCGTAGCCGGTGTCGTTCTGGCTGATCTCGTAAAATTTGCAATAACGGCCCTCTGCGCGGTCGGCGCGGATGTACTCCCGGAACTTTTCGGCGACGGCGTGACGCACCTTGGGGTTGGAGAGGCAGTAGGTGTCTTTCTGCCGGTTGCCGTTTCGGTCGGTCGCGAAAAAGGAGGGATCGCTCCACCCCTCGGCGTAATGCTCCAGGGTGTGATTGGCCCGGGGACTGCCGAATTCCGCGCCCGCTCCGGGGAACCATCCGTATATCCAGGTGTTCTCCCGGTTCCGCAGCTTCAGGGCGGCGTCCGCGTCGCTGTTTCTGTCCATGCCGGTGTAGATCTCCACCGCATAGACGGCCGGACGCAGCCGGAAAGGTTCCTGCGGGAAGGTGAACTCCGGATTTTCGGGGATGACCGTGGTGTCCAGGTCCAGCCAGAGACAGCCGGCCTCCCGCTCCAGAAAATCATAGATGCCCCAGACGATCCCGGCCTCGGAACCGCCCTCGATGACGAAATTTCGGCCCTCGGGATAGCGCATCCACTCGTCCCCGGCCAATCCCTCTGCGGGATCGGCGAGGCGGAGGATGACGGAGCCGTTGACTTCATCCGGGGCGGAAACGATTGAGAATTCGCGCTTCGTGACCTTGGTCAGAGAGTCCCGCAGGTCGTTTACTGCAAAATCCAGGGTCTTGCCGGGTTCCACCGCCACCGCGATGGTGGAGATGAGACCGGTCTCCGGCGTTTCCGCCGCTTCCCCGCCGGAGGCGGCCGGGAGCAGCATGAAGAAGGAAAAGATTGCAGTAATAAGGCGCATGATTCGTCTTTCGTTTCTGTGATTGTTAAAGGAATTTCATGTTGAAAAGCCGCTGCGTCCCGGAGAGGCCGCAGCAGCTTTTCTCTCAATCGACGTCAGAAGGCGTCGTTGAATTTGTCTCCATAAGCGGAGGGATACTGAATATCAATGCTCCAGTATCCGATACCCGCAGGAGAAATGCTCGGGACGCCCGGAGTGGCGGAGAGATGGTTGCTGCCGGTGACTTTCACCTTTTCCACATGGCCGTCCAGATAGGTCGTGTCAACGGACATATTGTGACGGACGCCGTCAATGGTGCCCCGGTCATCGGCGACCCAATAGGCTGCTTCGTGGAAGCCGGTGGAGCCATTACCCAGCACGCAGTCTGCCACCAGCATGCGCCCGGCGGGATTGCTGGCCGCGGTCAGCGCTGCTGCAACACCATCGCCACAAGTACCGTAGAGGACGCTGGAAATGCCGTAGTCAAAGCGTTTGGTGTAATACGTCGCATCGCCGCTTCCGGAGAGAAAATCGTTCAGAGTGTACGTTTTCATCACCGAGGAGTTGGGGTTGCTGAAGGACGGGCAGAACATCATGTCTCTCAGGGACATGTTTTCCTGCATGAGGAACCAGGTCCAACTCGGTACAACAGTTCCGCTGCCCGTGGAGACCGATGTGTTCCACTGCGGGATGTAGTCGTTATTGTTCCCGGCGTACATGTGAAAGGCCAGACCGATCTGCTTCAGGTTGCTGACGCACTTGATCTGCTGCGCGGCGGCGCGCGCCTTGGAGAGCGCGGGCAGCAGCATCGACGCGAGGATGGCGATGATCGCGATCACGACCAGCAGTTCAATCAAAGTAAACAGCTTCTTCATTGTTCAATCCTTTGTTTTCGTGTTTCGTTTTTTTTTGTTGGTTACGGTTGCAGTTGACATGGTTTGTTTTCTCGCTTCCTTCTTTTCCGTTTGCCTCCGCGGTTCAGGGTTTGACGAATGTCTGGCGGCTTTGAATTTTCTCCGTTTTTTTCCTCCTTGGTTCGTGATGAAAAGCGAGGGGCTGACGGCTGAGGCCGCCGCGTCTCTCCGGTCTGTGACGGATGGCGGCGTCGGCCGGTTGGGCGGCCGCTTCGCCGAGAGATTCCCGCCAGTCTTCCGGCAGGTCGTGAAACTCATAGGGAAAGGTCCGGGTCACGCCGTGACGGGGCGCTTCGGCCAGGATCCTGACCGCCTCGTACCCCAGCTTAAAAGCGTCGGGCATGCAGCAGGGGAAGGGCGCGAGCCCCGGCGAGCAGGCGCGCTGGAAGTCCACTCCGAAGACTGGCATTTCCGGCGGCAGCTCCAGCACCTCCTGAATCGTCCCCGAAACGTTGAGAAATCCGGCGTGCTGAAAGATCAGCGCGTCAAATCCCGTCTCCCGGTGCATCGCCGCGATCACCCCCCTGGAGAAGACGTCGCTCTGATAATCCTCCTCCGGGAAGCTGCGGAAGATTTCCGGCATGCCGTGCTCGGCGCACCACTTGCTGTAGGCGTCGTTCAGCGGATATTTTCTCTCCGCCACATCGCACTTGGCCAGGGCGATGCGCCGTTTGCCTTTGACGCGGCAGTAGTCCAGGATCATCCGCAGCGCCCCGCGCATGTCCGCGTCCACGGAGTAGAAATCGCGGCGGAACCCGCGGTATCCGTAGTGCTCGTACTGGGCGCCCATCACCGCCACCCGGGCGCGACGGCTCCGGAGCAGCTGGTAAAGGGTGCAGAAGTACGCCGAGCAGACGATCATCGAGTCGGGCCCGATTTCCGAAAAGCGCCCGTAGTCGATGCTGGAAAAGTTGAAGTCCCGGTTGTTGGACGCCGCCACCGGCAGCGCCTCCAGGGAGAAGCCCAGCTCCCGGGCCGCCGTCATCGCTCCCTGGAAACCGAGCAGGAAACCGTCGTTCCGCGGCTGGTACTCCCTCGTCATGTAATCGGGGCAGGGCAGCAGGATCGTCACCGTGCGTCTGCCGTTGACGAAGACTCCGACGCCCTGACGGCGCGTCACCAGACCGTCCTCCTCCAGCCGCTGCAGGACCTTGTGCACGGTCCTCCGGGATACCTGATACTTGCGCACCAGCGCGTTTTCACTGGGCAGCGGGGTGCCGGGGCGCAGCTGCGCGATGAAATCGTGCAGCGCCTCGTAGAGCCCGTTGGCTCTGGTGTGCACGTACTTCAAAGTCACTGTCGCCTGTTTTTCCATCACTGTCCGTTTCGATTGAAAAAAAATTTTTCTATTATCATTATACTGCATTTTTTCCCGTTTGTCAATACCGGGAAATTGATTTACTTGTGCATATTTTGCCCGGTGGCATCGTTTTTTTCGTTTTCCGGCTCCGCCGGGACGGGAATAAGCCGTCCCGGGAAATGCTTCTCCGCCGGCCGCGTCCCGGCCAGGCAAAAAGCGATCAGCTCCGAAAGTTCCGCCGTCGCCAGACACTCGCAGGTGTCCGCCGCCCCGTAGTAGATTTTCACCGATCCGTCCGCTTCGGGGATCAGCGCCCCCGGGAAGATCACTCCGCCCCGGAAGCCGTCCAGCTCGTATTCCGTTTCCGGGACCATCAGCGGCGTCTCCGCCAGCCCCCGGATGAGCCGGGGATTTTCCGCGTCCAGCAGCATCGCGCCGCAGCAGTAGCGGCTCTTCCAGTCCCGCTGCCAGGCCCGGAAGGGCTTTTCGCACTCCTTCACCCCGTGAAAGAGCACCAGCCATCCCGCATCGGTGAGCACGGGCGGTGCCGCCGGCCCAAGCTTGTCGTCCGAAAAGGGCACCTCCTCCACCGACAGCAGCAGGGTCGGCCGCCCCCAGTGGACCAGATCCGGGGATTCGCTGATCCAGATCCCCGAGTGACAGCCGACAGTGACGGCGAAAGGCCGTTCCAGCCGCATCCAGAGACCGTTGATCCGCTTCGGGAAGAGCACGATGTTCCGGTTTTCCGGCACCGAGATGTCCGTGATTGCAAAGTTCGTGAAGTCCTCCGTCACCGCCGTCCCGCAGCGGGTGCCGAATTTCGAATCCAGCGCGAAGGTCATCGCAGTGCGTCCGTCCTCCAGCTTCACCAGACGCGGATCGTAGATGCGGGAGATGTCCCCGTCGCTGAAGGCCAGCACCCGGTCCGGCTCCACCGACCAGTGCACGCCGTCCGTGCTGAAGGCCGTGCCGATATTGGTTTTGGGGACCGTGTTGTCGGAGACGCCGTTGTAAAAGTCGATGAAATCCTCGCGGCAGAATCCGTAGTCGTTTCGGAAAAGCATCCGGTAGCCCTTTTCTTCGCGGAGGACGCCGGCGTTAAAGGTGAGCGCGGCGTCGTAGGTGCATTGTTCTCTGGCGAGGACAATGCCGTGTCGCTTCACAAAAGGCTGAGTCTGAAAATCCATCTTCTTTCCTTAATAATTATAGAATATAGAATGTATCGGCTTCGGAAGCCTTGATCGTGCGTTAATATAATACCGCATCCCCGCCGCATCAAGAGCAAAAATGCCCTCCGCGGCCTCCGCGAAAACATTTTGCACAAGAAAGTAAATTCGGGATCATTGCGGAGCGGTACGGACGGGTACGGATGCGTACGGATCGGTACGGAGAGGGTACGTCCGGGGGGCTCCGGCTCGGATAAAGTTGTGTAAATTTCTCGTCTCCGGGCCGCCGGGACTTGATTTCCCGGGATCGGCGGTTAAATTGGTATCATGCAGCCGGAACAATATTCGCCGCCCGGAGGCGGGCGCGGAGCGGAGGTGAAGATGAAATTTCATATCGGATGCGGTATTCTGGCCGCCGTCATCGCGGCCGGATGCCGGGGGACGGCAGGAGGAGATGAGATGAGGATCCCAAAGGAACCCTTCGGGCGGGAACTGCAGGTCGCCTGCAGCCGCCTGAACGCCGTGGAGCGCACGCCGCGCACGGTGGTTTTTTCGGTCATCAGCGACCTGCACACCATCGACCGGGATATCGACACCGCGGACCCCGGGCGGCGCAACACCCTGCCGGTGATCGAAGCCATGCACCGGGCCGACGCCCTGGCGGACTTCGACTTTTTCGCCGACCTCGGGGACATCGGCCTGGAATTGCCCGAAAACCGCAGTCCGGAGGCGGCGGACGCGCTGATGCGCAACTATGCCATGCTGCACCGCAAAAGCCCGAAACCGACCCTGATCTGCATGGGAAATCACGACACCGACCGGGGACGGATTTCGCACGCGCAGTTCGGGGATGTGATGAACCGGCCCGAGGCGGAGCGTTTCCCGCGGATTCACTTCGGGGAGGATGCGAGCTTCGGATACCTGGATCTCCCGGAGCAGAGAGTCCGCGTATTCTTTTTGAACTCGGGCCGCAATTATACCAGCACCGAGGCGCAAAACGCGTTTCTGCGGGAAAAACTCGCGGAACTCTCCGGCGACTGGCTGGCGGTCTACCTCATGCACTACGCTCCCACTCCGGCGGGGAGGTGGGTGATGCCCGGCGACAGCGGGGAGTGGGGGATGCACCCCTCCATGGCGGAACTGGCCGGAATCATCGAAGCGTCGCCGCGTTCGGCTGTAGTGCTCTGCGGCGACAGCCATTTTGACGCGGAATTTCACCTGGGACGGGTGCCCGGATTCATCACCCAGGGGTACGGCGGGATCGATCCGGCGTGGATGCCGCCGGGGGCCCGCCGCCACGGGTTTGACAGCAGCCGGACGCTGCTGGCGGAGCTGGTGATGCTGATCCCGGAGACGCGGCAGGTCCGGCTCATCCGCGCGGGCGCGGGCGGCGCGGAAGCCGATCGGAGCGCGGAATTCTGAAAAAAACGCGCCCTCCGGACGCGTTCCGCGGATTTTCAATATGGATCTTCAGGCGATGCCCTGTCAGAAAATTCCGCGCATCTCCCAAAAATCACACTTTGCCACGGTTGCGTCACCGCCGCGTACGGAAAAGGCAATACCCGTACTCTCCGCCATGCCCGGAAACACACGGCACGAGGCGCATTGCCTGTCGTTTGCAAAAACCTCCACGATGCTTCTGTCTATAAAAATACGCAATTTCACATTTTCGCCGCGCCTGATTGCCACGGGGGCGTTTTCCGGCATACGCGATGCGGTGCAGGGCAGAGCACTGGAGTGGGAGGTGTCTATGGACAGGATGCTTTCCACCCGGGCAGTGCCGAAATTTTTCTCACCGTCCGGAACCGAATCAGGGACTCTGCAACCGGCATGTTTGTGAAAGCGGATGGAGGTTTTTTCCAGGCCGTCCGGGGAACAGAGGAGATTGACTTCAAACATCTGCCAATCGCCGGGCTCCCATAAGATTTCCACAGCCAGTTCCGCGCTTCTGCCGCCGCAATCTTTCAATAGAAATTCCTGATTGCGGGCAATGAATATATTTTCAAAGTGCTTCCGGCCGCTTCGCAATGTCGTTACGCTTTCCACCGGACTCATGCACAGTTCCCTGTCCGCCAGAGTCAGGCGGCGCGGCAGAGAAAAAACCTGCCGGACATCTTCCCCGTTCATCCGGTGTCCCGGCGCAAGGGTAAGCATGAGAATCACCCCGCCCATGCCGTCCGGAAAAGCGGAGGGAGCAAAAATTCCGCCCGGGAAAGTACTGCCGAATCCAAAATGTCCGCTGTCCAGCACCCTGAACTTATCCCGCTCCTGATCGTAATCCCCGATCATATAATGGGAGGCTCCGCGATGGCTGAAGTGAATAAGAATATGTTTATCGCCGATGGGCATAAAATAGGGACAACCGCAATCGTCGCCGGGATAGCCGAAATAATCATCCTCAATAAACTCGTGCATGTATTCCCACTCGGTCAAATCCCGGGAACGGAAAAGATAAGCCGAGCGATGCCGCCGCCATGAGCCTTCCCGCCGCCGCGCTCCTCCGGAAATGGAATAATAGTATTCGCCTTTTTTCCAGATACAGGGATCATAAACGATGTTTATTGCGCCGCAGGGAGCTTTTCGGCCCCCGCACTCTTCGCCGCCATCGGCGCAGCACCATATCGGAAGCGGATTCGGCAATACCGTATTGCCGCTGATTTTAACCCAGTTAATCAGATCATCATCTTCCGAAACCGCGACCATATTGCCGATACCGTATCCATGATACATGGCGATCACACGGTCGTCTTCCACCCATGTCGCCCCCGACCATGATCCGGTTTCCGGTCCCGGAGAAATCGCCACGGGCAGATCCTGCCAGTGCACCAGGTCCCTGCTGCAGGCGTGCCCCCATGACGGCTGTTGAGCTCCCGGTGGATTGAATTGATAAAAGAGGTGCCATTTGCCGCGCCAGAAACAAAGTCCGTTGGGATCATTGGAGCGTCCGACCGGCGGAGTAAAATGGTAAGCGGGCCGAAAGTATTCGGCGGCACTGCTCTTGCGGCCGACGGCAAAGGCTTCCAATTCTTTTATTTGTTCGTCGTTCATACTTACTCCGGGCATCAGGGTTTTTCTCTCATTGCAACATAAAATAATTAAAAACTTGCTTCGGTAACTGCATTGAAGTATCCCCGAAAGCCGACGGGAGCGGTCGGGATATGCGAAAAGCCTTTTGAACGGTGCTTCACGGCGCCTCAAAAGGCTTTGGGGGGCGTAAAACTGGTACCCGGAAGAGGAATCGAACCTCCGACCAAAAGTTTAGGAAACTTCTGCTCTATCCACTGAGCTACCCGGGCACACGGGAAAACATTGCGGCCCCGCCGGAATGCAGCGCCGCTCTTCGAACAGCGCCGTCATACGGCGACCGTATTCATAATATACTCCCTCCGGAGCTTTTTTCAAAAAATATGGACGGAATTTTCCGGAAAGTCGGGGCGGCGGGCGGGGGAGGACGTTTATTTTCCGCAATTTCATTTGCTTTTTCGTCAATTCCGGTTATATTAATAGCCAGTGCACCCGTAGCTCAGCTGGATAGAGCGTCTGCCTCCGGAGTAGAAGGTCATGAGTTCGAATCTCGTCGGGTGTACCATTTTACCAAAACACGGCTCTGCCGCCGGGAGAGGAATTCTATGAGCATGAACGAGCGCAAACTCGCGATCCGTGCCGTCGCGGATTCCCTGCGCGCCGGACGCAGCGAGTTCCGGCCCGGCGAGTCGGTGGAGGACATCTTCGGCGTCAACGTCCTCGACGACGAAACCCTCCGGGAACTTCTCAACCCCGAAATCTACGCGAGATTCCGCAGCACCATCGATTCCGGCGCCGCGCTCGCCCCCGACGTGGCCGACTGCGTGGCCGAGGCCATGAAAAAATGGGCCCTGGCCAACGGCGCCAGCCATTACACCCACTGGTTTCAGCCTCTGACCGGCTCCACCGCCGAAAAACACGACTCCTTCATCGAGCCCGACGGCGCTTCCGGCGTGGTCATGAAGTTCTCCGGGAAAAATCTCATCGTCGGCGAACCCGACGCCTCCAGTTTCCCCTCCGGCGGGCTGCGCTCCACCTTCGAGGCCAGGGGCTACACCGCCTGGGACCCCTCCAGTCCCGCCTTCATCAAGCGGCACGCCAACGGAGCCACCCTCTGCATCCCCACCGCGTTCTGCAGCTACAACGGCGCCGCGCTGGACAAAAAAACTCCGCTTTTGCGTTCGCTCCAGGCGCTCAAGCATCAGATCCGCCGGGTGGCCGACGCCTTCGACATCCCCGCCGAGGAAAAAATCGAAGTCACCCTGGGCGCCGAACAGGAGTACTTCCTCATCGACCGAAACATCTATCTCTGCCGTCCCGACCTCATTCAGACCGGACGCACCCTCTTCGGCGCTCCGCCCCCGAAACACCAGCAGCTGGACGATCACTACTTCGCCAGCATCAAACCCCGGGTCCTGGCCTTCATGTCCGAGGCGGATCACGAGCTCTGGCGGCACGGCATCCCCTCGAAAACCCGACACAACGAGGTCGCTCCGGCCCAGTTCGAGGTCGCCCCGGTCTTCGAGGAGCAGAATCTCGCCGTCGATCACAACATGCTCACCATGGAGATCCTCCGCAGCGTGGCCGAACGCCACAACTTCGTCTGCCTCCTCCATGAAAAACCCTTCGCGGGCGTCAACGGTTCCGGCAAACACAACAACTGGTCCGTCTCCATCGGCGGCCGAAACCTCCTCTCCCCCGGCGGAGACCCCGAGAACAATCTGCTCTTTCTCACCACCCTCGTGGCCGTGATGAGCGCCGTGGACCGCCACGGCGACCTCCTCCGCAGCGCCACCGCCGGCTGGGGAAACGATCTCCGTCTGGGCGCTCAGGAGGCCCCGCCCGCGGTCATGAGCATCTTTCTGGGCGACGAACTCACCGGCATCATCGAGGAGCTTGAAAAGGGCGCACCCTCCGCCCGCCGGACTTCCCGCCGCCTCTTCCTCGGGGCCGACGTGGTGCCGGTGCTGCCCAGGGACGCCACCGACCGCAACCGGACCAGCCCCTTCGCCTACACCGGCAATAAATTCGAATTCCGCACTCCCGGGGCCCCCAGCTCCTGCGCCGGACCCAACTTCATACTCAACACCATCGTCGCCGAAGCTTTCGACGAAATCGCCGGGGTTCTGGAAAAAACCCCCGGGAAGGAGCGGGAGGCGAAACTGCACAGCCTCCTGGCGGAAATGGTGCGCATCCATAAGCGGATCATCTTCAACGGCGACAACTATTCCGAGGCCTGGCATCAGGAGGCCGCCAGCCGGGGCCTGCCCTGCGCCCGCACCACCCCGGAAGCCCTCGCGTGCCTCAAGGCTCCCGAAACCGTCGCTCTCTTTTCCAAATACGGCGTCCTCAGCGCCGACGAGCTGGACGCCAGGTACGAAGTCTACATGGAGGAGTACCGCAAGCGGGTGGCCATCGAGGGCGAACTCTCGGCGGCGCTGGCCCGCACCGTCATCCTGCCCGCCGTATTCGAGCACCTTGCCCGGCTCGGCAGCGGCATCTCCGGGATGGAGGCCGGGCCGCTCAAAGATTCCACGGCGCTCCGCGAGGCCCGTCTCGAGGCGGAGACCGTGGGCGCTCTCTACGGCGAGGCCGGAGCGCTCTGCCGACGGCTGGAAACGGTCCTGAAATCCGGCGGCACCGAGGCCGTGATCGAAAACATGGCCGCCCTGAGAAAAGTCGTCGATATGCTGGAAAAGCAGGTGAACGACGATCTCTGGCCTCTGCCCAAATACCGGGAAATGCTCTTCATCTATTGAGCGCCGGGCCCGTCCCGGCAAAACAGCGAAAAATCACCAAGGAGGATGAATATGAAAAAACGGTTGCGCAAAAAGCTCGGAGTGAAGGAATTCCGCGAGCTTCACTTCACGGTTTCCTGCAAGGTCGCCGAAATGGACGAGGCCGCCGAGGACGCCCTCTTCGACAAGATCATCGACATCGTGGAAAATCACGAAATGCACTGCGGCGGCTACTTCGACACCGGCGTGCTCGAGCTGGAAATCTGCACCGGCTATGTGGATACCGACAATCAGTCCCGCTACGAGGCCGCCAAGGCCGAGCTCTCCGCCCTTGAGGGGTTGAGCGAGGTCGAGATCAGCGAACTTTTCTGATTTCCGGCGGAGATTCAGCCCGCGCTTCCGGGGAGGCAGACGTCCTCCGGAGCGCGGGTTTTTTCTGCCCGGAAAGGATGACGGGGAGGGGGCCGGAGCTCCTACTCCGCCGCCCGGTCGAGCCTGTCGGCGTTTTCCCGGATGATCCGGGCGGCTTCGGAATCGTCCCCGTCCCGGAGCAGCAGGTCGACGGTTTCCCGGCAGGTGGCGGGCGCTTCTCCGGCGACGGGCACCAGCTCCACATGACCGTCGGTGTAAAGGACGCCGATTTTATTGTCGGCGAAGGTGCGGGGCCGGTCGAAAAGCATCGGACACCCGCCGCCGGGCGCGGCGCTGAGCCTCAAACCGCTTCCCACATAGGCGGAATCGGCGATCATGCTCAGGCTGTCGCCGCCGTAGACGCCGAGACCGTCCAGATCGGGGGGCAGGAAGTCGTCGTTGTCAATGGCGTACATGGCGATCAGCATCCCCATCTGCTTCATTTCGTTGATCTGCCGGAGTTTTTTATCCGGGGTGCGGCGGACCGGGGCCGGGGCCTTTTCTGGCTCGGGATCGGAATCCCCGCAGCCGGGGAGGACGCAGAGCATCCCGGCGGCCAGCAGGACGGATGCGAAGAGAGATAAGACTTTCATTTTCAGCTCCTTGTTGTCATTTCACCCGCTCCGGGCGGGAGCGCCGGGGATTGCCGCCCCGACAGGATAAAATACACCGGAACCGGAAAAAAGCAAGCAGGCGGCGGATAAAACTCTGTTTGTCAAATGCGCCATCGCGATGTATATTATAAGGAACGCGATTTCGGCATATTCACCAGCTTGAGGCTTTGATTATGATAAGAGAGAACGATGTCAATATTCTGAAAGCGTCGCCGCTGCCGCCGCCGGGCGAGGTCAGGGAGCGCTTCCCCGTCCCGCCCGACATGGCCGGAAAGATCGCCGCCGACCGGGAGGAGATCCGCGCCATCCTGGACGGGCGCTCCGACCGGCTGCTGGCCATCGTCGGCCCGTGCTCGATTCACGACCCCGGCGAAGCCTGCGAGTACGCGAAACGGCTGTCGGAACTCGCCGTCCGCCATTCCCGGTACGTCAAGGTGGTGATGCGGGCCTACTTTGAGAAACCCCGCACCACCCTGGGCTGGAAAGGGCTCATCTACGATCCCGATCTCAGCGGGCATTACGAAATCGCCCGCGGGATCGCCGCCGCCCGGGAGCTGCTGGTGAAGATCATCGCCGCGGGGCTGCCGGTGGCCACCGAGATGCTGGACACGATCATCGCCCAGTACATCGCCGACCTGGTTTCCTGGACGGCGATCGGGGCCCGCACCGCCGAATCCCAGCTGCACCGTCAGCTGGCCAGCGGGCTCTCCATGCCGGTGGGCTTCAAAAACGCCACCGACGGCAGCGTGCAGGTGGCTCTGGACGCGATCAAAACCGCCCGGGCTCCCCACAGCTTCATCGGCGTCATGGAGGAGAGCGGCCGGGTCGGCGTCTTTGAAACCCGGGGCAACCCCTGGTGCCATGTGGTGCTGCGGGGCGGCGAGCATCCCAATTACGGGGCCGAGCATGTGGCTTTTCTCAAAGTCGCGTTGAAAAAGGCCGGACTGCCGCCGGGGGTGGTGGTCGATTGCAGTCACGCCAATTCCGGCAAGGATTACCGGATGCAGGCGCGGGCGTTTCGGGACATCGCCGGGCAGATTGCCGACGGAGAGGACGCGATCCGGGGCTTCATGCTCGAGAGTTATCTGCATCCGGGCAGCCAGCGGCTGTGCGCCGGGACGAAACCGCAGCCGGGGATCTCCGTCACCGACGGCTGCATCGGCTGGGAAGAGACCGGGGAACTCATCGCCGAGGCGGCGGCCGCGGCGGAGAAGCGCGCCGGGCGGCGGTAGCCCATGCTCCGGGATTTTCACACCCACCGACGCCGTCCCGGGGTGATTTCCATCCTGTCGTCGCCGACGGACCCCGGGGACGGCGGTTTATGGTCGGCGGAGGCTCATCCGTGGCATCCGGGGAAGCTGTCCGACCTTGCGGCGGCGGCGCGCGCGGCGGCCGCGGTGGGGGAGGCGGGGCTGGACCGGGCGTGCGGCGGTGATTTCGCGGCCCAGGAGGCTTTTTTCGAGGGAGTGTGCGCGCTTGCCGAACAGCTTTCGAAGCCGCTGATCCTCCATGAAGTCCGGGCGTCGGACGCGGCGGCGCGGATCCTGCGCCGTCATCCGCCGCGGGCGGTCCTGCGCCACGGCTGGCGCTCGCCGGACACGGCGAAGCTGGAGGCGGCGCTTCAGCCGGGGTGGTATGTGGGATGCTCCCGGCGGACCCCGGAAAACATCTGGCGCTGGTTCGGCGGACATCCGGAATATTGGGACCGGCTGGCCATCGAGAGCGACGACGACGACACGGTCGATCTGGAGCGGCTTTACAGCGAGGCGGGGAGTCTCACCGGGCTGGGCCGCCGGGCGCTGGAGGAGCTGACGGCGGAGAACTTCCGGAATTTTCTCGGATTGTGATCTCCCGCCGCCGGGGATTACGGCCGCATGAATACGCCCCCGTTGATGTTCAGCACCTCGCCGGTGATGAAGGAGGAGCGGATCATGTTGATCCCGGCCAGGGCGACTTCCCGGGGGGATTCTCCGCGGCCGAGAGGGATCGCCGCCGTTTCCCGTTCCAGGGCTTCCGGCGTCAGCCGCTGAGAAACCAGTTCGGTCATGATCAGCCCCGGCGCGAGGACGTTGCTCGTGATGTTCCAGGGGGCTCCGATCGCGGCAAATCCCCGGCTCATCGCGTGCATCGCGGCTTTGGCGGCGGCGTAGGAGATCATCCGCTCGTTCGGCTTTTGGTAGGCCCAGACGGAGGAGATGTGCAGCATCCGGCCCCACTGTCTCCTTTTCATGCCCGCGAGGGCGCGTTTCCCGCAGAGGTAGGCGCCCTTCAGGTTGACGCTCATCACCATGTCCCACCATTCCCCGTCGGTGGATTCGGGGGGACGCCGGTAGGGGTCGATCCGCGCGTTGTTGATGAGAATGTCAACGGGTCCGACCCGCTCGAACATCTCCTCCACGGCCTTTTCGTCGGAGATGTCGCACGGAAACGCGTCCGCTCCGATCTCCGAAGCGACTTTTCCGGCCGCCTCCCTGCCGTGGGCGTAATTCAGGATCACCCGGCAGCCCATGCGGGCGAATTCGCGGCAGAAGGCTTCGCCGAGTCCCCGGGAGCCGCCGGTCACCAGCACCGTCTTTCCCTTGAAATCATCCATGATCCCCGCTCCTTTCACCAGTCGCAGACTGCGCCGTCCGGGCGGATGAGCTGCGGGGTGTAGGGGGTGATCGCCGGATGCGACCGGCAGACCTCCTCGTCCAGTTCGATGCCCCAGCCGGGTTTGTCGTTCAGAGTCACGTATCCGTCCTTCACCCGGATCGGCTCGGTGATGACTTCGTTGCGCCAGTCGTTGAGGAAGAGCCGTTCCTGAATCAGAAAATTCGGGATCGCGGCGTCCAGGTGGAGGGAGATCGTGGTGATGACCGGACTCATCGGGCCGTGGGGGGCGATGAAGGCGTTAAAGGCCTCCGCGAGGCGGGAGACCTTCAGCGCGGTCCCGAATCCGCAGCAGTGGCCGAGATCCGGCTGGATCACCGAGGCGCACTTCCGCGTCAGCAGCCGCTGAAATTCCGGCAGAAAGGAGAGCCGTTCCCCGGCCGCGACCGGGATATCCAGACGTGCGGCAACCTTCGCGAGCCCCTCCTCGTCTTCCGGCTGGCAGGGTTCCTCGAAAAAGGCGAAATCCCACGCCTCCAGGATGCGTCCGATCCGGATCGCGAGATCCGCGTCGTACCGGCCGTGGCCGTCGTACATGAGCAGGGCATCCGGGCCGACGGTTTCGCGGAGCGTTTTTGCGGTGAGCTCGATTTTCCGGACATTCGCGGGATCGTGCAGGGCCCAGACCGGGAGCGCGAGGCTGAATTTAAAGGCGTCGTATCCGGCGGCCATGGCGATCTGCGCCTTTTCGCGGATCACGGCGGGATCGAGGGAACCGCCGCTCCAGCCGTTCACATAGACGCGCATCCGGTCGCGGCAGGCGCCGCCGATCATCTGATAGACCGGGAGGCCGGAAACCTTTCCCAGAATGTCCCACAGGGCGAGTTCGATCCCGGCGACGGCGCTGCCCTTGATGACTCCGCCCTTCCAGAAGAGCTGTTTGACCATTTTCTGGGTGAGGTATTCGATCCGGGTCGGGTCCTCGCCGATCACGAGGCACTCCAGATCCCGGAGGACGCCCGCCACCGCGTGGTCGTGGCTCTCCAGGGTGGCTTCGCCGAGGCCGGTGACGCCCTCATCGGTATGCACGCGGACGAAATGATAGTTCCGGTTGGAGAGGAGGCCGACTCCGGGCGTCTTCGCTCCCACGAAAATGCTTTCCACTTTTGTAATCTTCATCTTCCGTCCCGCCTGAAATATCTGTTCCCACTTTATAAGATTCTTCTCTTATTTTATGAAAGAATATACCACAAAATTGCGAAAATGCAAACCTCTCCCCGCAATCCCGCGCAAGAAATCGCGGCTTCCCGTGCGTCGTCATCCCTCTTACGCGTCCCCGGTCCTGCCGCTCCGGACGACAACATGCCGGTAATTTTGAACAAAAAACCATTTCTCCCCCTTGCTTCCGAGGAGATTAAGATGTATATTCCGTTATAAGGCAAAAAGAGAGGCATACGATGAACAGACTGATCCGACCGCGTCACGAGAAAACAATAACCGGGGGGCATCGCAAATGAAAGTTCTTCTGATCAACGGCAGTCCCCGGAAAAACGGCAACACCTCACTCGCGCTCTCGGAAGTCGCGAAAGCACTGGAAGCCGAGGGCATCGAAACGGAAATCTTCTGGATCGGCAATCAGCCGGTGCGCGGCTGCATCGCCTGCTATGCCTGCGCCGGAAAAAAACTCGGCAAGTGCGTCTTTGACGACGATGTGTGCAATCAGCTCTCCGCCCGTTTCGCCGGGGCGGACGGATTTGTCGTCGGCTCGCCCACCTACTACGGACAGCCCGCCGGAGCTCTGCTGGCGGTGCTGCAGCGGGCGTTCTTTTCGGCGGGCGCTCTTGTCAGGGGCAAACCGGCGGCATCGGTGGCGATCTGCCGCCGCGGCGGCTCCACGGCGGCGTTTCAGTGCATGAACATGCCGTTCGAGATGCTCAATACCGTCCTCATCGGGTCGCAGTACTGGAACATCGCTTTCGGCCGCGAACCCGGAGAAGCGGCCCGGGACACCGAGGGGATGCAGACCATGCGCACCCTCGGGCGCAACATGGCGCGGGTGCTGAAAAACTTTCACCGCGACGGTGCGGCTCCGCTTCCCCCGCAGGAGGATTGGCAGCCGATGCACTTCATCCGCTGAACCGATTCGGAAACACTCCGGGCCGCCGGTGACGCGGCATATTGCCCGGCAACAAGCAAACGGAATTCCCTATGAATGTGACTGAGATCAAAGGCCCGGAGGATCTGAAGAAAATTCCCCGGAACGAACTTCCCGCGCTGGCCGCGGAAATGAGAAAACTGCTCCTCGCGAAACTGCAGGCCCACGGCGGCCACGCCGGGCCGAATCTCGGATTTGTCGAGGCGACGATCGCCCTGCACACCGTTTTTCATTCGCCGACGGACAAGATCGTCTTTGACGTTTCCCACCAATCCTATCCGCACAAGATGCTGACGGGGCGCATGGCCGCCTTTGCCGATCCGTCGCGCTACGACGACGTGTCCGGGTACTCCGACCCCGGGGAATCCCCCCACGACCACTTCGTCGTCGGCCACACCTCGACCAGCATCTCCCTCGCGGCGGGGCTGGCCAAGGCGCGGGACCTGCGGCGGGAAAAGTACAACGTCATCGCCGTGATCGGAGACGGTTCCCTCTCCGGCGGCGAGGCGTTCGAGGGGCTGGACAATCTCGCGGAGCAGGGCACGAATCTCATCGTCGTCCTGAACGACAATCAGATGTCCATTGCGGAAAACCACGGCGGCCTCTACCGCGGTCTGGCCGAACTCCGCCGGACCGGAGGGACTTCCCCCTGCAATTACTTCAAGGCGCTGGGCCTGGACTACCGCTATGTGGAAAAGGGCAACGACATCGCAGAGCTCATCGCCGCCTTTGAAGCGGTCCGGGACATCGACCACCCGGTGGTCGTCCATATCCATACGGAAAAGGGACACGGTTATCCTCCGGCGGTGCGGGATAAGGAGGCGTGGCACTGGATCATGCCCGGATTCGACCTCGAGACCGGCGCCCGTCCCGGCGGCGAATGGCTGGGGACCCGCGTCGCCGACCATCTGCTGGAAAAAATGCGGCACATGCCGGAGCTGGTCGTCATCAACGCGGCGGTGCCGGGCGGATTTGACCGGGCCAGACGGGAAAAGGCCGGGAAGCAGTTTGTGGATGTGGGCATCTGCGAGGAGCACGCCTGCGCTTTTGCCTCCGGCATCGCCAGAGGCGGGGGCAGGCCGGTGTGGAGCGTCGTCTCCACCTTTATCCAGCGGGCCTGCGATCAGTTGAGTCAGGATCTGTGCATCAACGGCAATCCCGCGGTGATCCTGGTGACGGCGGGTTCTCTGCTGGGGATGAACGACGTCACCCATCTCGGCTGGTTCGACATCCCGCTGCTTTCGAATATTCCCGGGCTGGTTTACCTCTGCCCGACCTGCGAAAAGGAGTATTTCGCCATGATGGACTGGGCCATCGGCCAGCGCGCGACCCCCGTGGCCATCCGCCAGCCGGAGAACGAGGTCGCCGACAGCGGCACGGAAATCCTCTCCGATTACGGAGACTGCGGGTATGACGTGGTGCGCCGGGGAGGGGAAGTCGCCATCTTCGCCCTCGGCGGATTCTTCACGCTCGGGGACGATCTCCGGAGGAAACTGGCCGAAAAGGGCGTTTCCGCCACGCTCGTGAATCCGCGCGCGGCCACGCTCCTCGACGCAGGGGTGCTGGAGGCGCTGAAAAGGGATCACCGCCTCGTCGTGACGCTGGAGGACGGCGTCATCGACGGCGGATTCGGAGAAAAAATCGCCCACTACTACGGTACAAGCACGATGAAGGTGCTGGTAAAAGGCGCGGCCAGGCGGTTTGAAGACCGTTACGATTACGACGCCCTGCTGAGAGCCGACGGCCTGACATCCGGGCAGATGTGCGGCGAAGTCCTCCGTCTGCTCGGACGGTGATCCGGTTGACGCGGTTCTATGTCCTGCGGAAGAAATACGCCGGAGTACAGCTCCAGGCGTGGCATGAACTGTTGAGACCGCGCTCCTGATACGGCGAGAAATCATCGTCCTCCGGGCAATAGACCTCCCAAAAGGTCCTTGCTCCCCTTTGGATCATGCCGCCCCAGTAGCTGCAGATGACCTTTCGGGCCCGGTCTGCGTCACCGGCGGCGAAACACGCTTCGACGTAATAGTGCCATAAATAGGGCGTACGGGGCTTCAGACTTTCGGGGTGAGCCTCCAGCGAGGCAAGCGCCCTCCTGCCTTCATCGGGAGTGAAGATCCCGGCCAGAATCATCCATATCTGGGTGGCGTATGAGAGCTGCCGTTCCGCCCCCGACCGGACGAGCCCGTCGGGATCAATCAATCTGCGCACCATGTCCGTCGTTTTTTCAGCTTCGGCGGTAAGCGCTCTTCCTGTTCCGCTGTCGTCCAGCATTTCGGCCAGTCTGGCGCATTGCCTGAGCGCGTAAATGAAAACGGCGGTGATCGCCATCTCCCGCTCCAAATCCGCACACCAGTCGATGAACAGCCAGAAACAGCCCGGATCGTGAAACACACCGTCAGCGCCGATATATTGACGGGCGAAATCAAGCTGGCGCAGGGCAAGCGGATACAATTCCCCGACCACCGGCCTCATCCCATATTCGGCGGCGTGAAACCGGAGCATGTCGCCCAGCAGCAGCGCGTAGTCCAGTATCTTCAGCGTCGAAGGTCTGGAAGCTCCTTCAAAGACACACGCGGGGATCATGCCCCTGTCGTCGGTTTCCGCGGCGAGGAGATAAAGACAGCGATCCACCAGTTCCGCGTTGCGGAAGGTCACGCTGTTCACCAGCGCCTGCAGCCGCAGATCTCCGAGCCAGAGACGCCGGTCCCGGCGCGGGCCGTCCTCGAAAACCATCTGCATGCAATTTTCAAGGGTTTTGAGGCAGCAGGCATCGATCCGCTTCTCCATTTCATTTCCGGAGACCGGCTCCGGGGTTATCGGCGCGGCACTGGTGGAACTTACCGCGTAAAGCCCGCGGAAGCAAATCGGCGACGAGGCGCAGACCACCTCGATTTGCAGATAGTTGAAGGAATACCGGCGGGGCAGCTCCACATCCCGGCAGAGGGCGTCGATATTGACGACCTCCTCCTGCCGCCAGCTGGCCGAAAGCAGCCCCCCGCATCCGCCATCCGCAAGTTCGCAGAGCTGTTCCGCAAATGTGAGGCGGAGACGGACGGGTGCATGGATGAAGCCTTCCTCCGCATCCAGCTCCAAGTGCAGCTTGCCGGTTACGAAACGGCCGAAGTCCAGTATGAACGACTCTCCGGCGGCGAAACCTCTCCTGAGAGCCGCCGCCGCTTCGCCGCGGGAAAGGGCTTCGAGTCCCTGCCAGGCGCCGGGATTTCTCACGACGCGAATCTCTTCGGAGGGGAGCACCCGCTCATGGTACATGGGTATTTTTATCGCATCGGCGCATCCCCCCCAGAATACGCGCTTCTCCGGCTCCACGACAATCATAAACGCTTATTCCTGAACAAACCGGACTACGGTCGCGCTCCGGGGCGCCAGTTCCAC
>JAZMZH010000148.1:0-7569 GCA_045585875.1 Victivallaceae bacterium
GGTTGTGGGAAAAGATCACGTTTCCGGTTTCCTCGTCGGTCTCGAACATGGGGAAGTCCACGATCCAGCAGAATTTGAATTCGTCCTCCCGGATCAGTCCCAGACGGCGTCCCAGCTCGGGGATGACCGCGCCGCCGATGCGGCAGGAGACTTTGGCGGTGTCGGCGATGAAGAAAACCGCGTCTCCGGCTTCGGCTCCGGTCTGACGGCGCACCTCCTCCACGATTTCGGGGGTGAGAAACTTGACGATGGGGCTCTTGGTTTCATTCTCCAGCCAGATGATGTAGGCCATGCCTTTGGCGCCGTTTTCCTGGGCGAATCTGATCATGTCGTCGAAGAATTTTCTCGGCTGGGTCGAGACTCCCGGAGCCTTTATGGCGCGGATTTTGCCTCCGGATGCGGCCACGGAGGCGAAAGCCTGGAAGCCGCATCCGGCGAAGATGCCGGTCACATCCTTCATTTCCAGCGGGTTGCGCAGGTCCGGCTTATCCGAACCGTAGCGTTCCATGGCTTCCCGGTAGGGGATTCTCGGATAAGGAGAACGGGTGAATTTCTTCTGCGAAAACTTCCCGAACACGGCGTCGAACATCCCCTCGATCACCGCGAAGATCTCGTCCTGCTCCACGAAGCTCATCTCCACGTCCAGCTGGTAGAATTCGCCGGGGCTGCGGTCCGCCCGGGCGTCCTCGTCCCGGAAGCAGGGCGCCACCTGAAAATACCGGTCGAAACCGGAGACCATCAGCAGCTGCTTGAACTGCTGCGGCGCCTGGGGCAGCGCGTAAAATTTCCCGGGATGAAGCCGGCTCGGCACCAGATAGTCGCGGGCTCCCTCCGGCGAGCTGGCGGTGAGGATCGGCGTCTGAAATTCGTGAAATCCCTGTCCGAGCATGTAGCGCCGCATCTCCGCGATGACTTCGCTGCGGAGGATGATGTTGCGGTGGAGCCGCTCCCGGCGCAGGTCCAGGAAACGGTACTTGAGGCGGAGGGATTCGGGCGCCGAATCGTCTTTGGCCACCTGAAACGGCAGCTGCTCGGCCTCGCCCAGCATCTCCATGCCGTCGGCCGCCACCTCGATCTCGCCGGTGGCCAGCTTGGGATTCACCGTGCTCTCGCTCCGGGCCACGACCTTGCCGGAAAAGCAGACCACGCTCTCCACCCGCCAGCGCTCCAGAGCCTGGTAGAATTTCTGTTCGGGGTCGATCACGATCTGGGTGAGCCCGTAGTGGTCGCGGAGGTCGATGAAAATCACGCCGCCGTGATCGCGTACGCTGTGGATCCAGCCGGAAAGGCGGACCCGGGTGCCGACATCGGATTTGCGGAGCTCGCCGCAGTTGTGGGTACGATACTTGTTCATCATGCATATTCCCTTATTGCAAATTATCTGCATGGCCATTAAAATACCACTCAATGGGATAAATTTCAAGTCAAATGTCCCTTTCCCGCTTGCATTTTTTATCAGACAGTGGTATTTTATCCGTCAGTTATGAAAAATCTCTTTTTTACATTTCCTGCAAGACTCCGTCCGGCTGCCCGAAGCGCGATGGCGCTCGGCGTCCTCCTGATTTCGGGGTGCGATTCCGGCGAAAAAGCTTCGCCGCCGCTGACCCGGGCCGACCTCTCCCTCCGGGTCATCGAGAGTTCCGCCGAGGGGGATTTTCAGGCGGCGCTCCGTCAGTGCGAAAAACTTGAGGAGCTCGGCATCCACTCCGCAGGGTTCGCCCGGGTCACGGAGAATGTCCGCTTCAACGCCGTGATCTCCCGTGCGCAGGCCGCTCTGGACGGCGGCGATCCCGCCGCCGCCGCCGCGATCATGACCGCCTCCCGCCGCTTCTTTGCCGGAAATCAGCGCTACCTCGCCGAGATCGATACTCTGGAACGTCTGGTCCGGGTGGAAAAGGCGCTGAAAATCATCCGCGATCCCGCCGGGGAACCGGCGCTGCGCCGGGCTGCGATGGCGGATATGACGGCACTGATTTCCAAGGATCGGAGACTGGAAATCTTTTTGCCGGAGCTCGCCGCTGCCGATGAGAAACTGAAGGTTGAGGAGGCCGAAGCCGCGGAAAAATCCGCCGCCGAGGAGCCTGTGACCGCGCTTCCGGAGCCTGCCGCTCCATGAAAGGGGGCGGTCTTCTGCTTGCGGCGTTTTTTGCCGCGTGGACCGTTTCCGCTGCCGTCGATGTCGAATCTGCCGTCGTCCTCTCCCCGGAAACCCGGAGACTGCTGCTCTCCGGCGGTCTGGTGTCGGAGGAGGCTGCGGAGACCTGGCTCGCCATGCGCCGCGGCGTCCCGGAGGACGGGGCGGAAGCCGTCGCCGCCTCTGAACCCTCCAGGGAGATCTTTGAACTGCTGGCCGTGGATTACCTCCTGCGCTGCGGCGACACGGTGGATCCCGATCTCGGCATGGAGGGGGTCCTGGCGGCGCTGGACCGGAAAATTCTCGCCATGCCGCTGAATGACGCCGAACGATTTTCCGAACAGGCCGTGGAGGATTTTTACCGTGAAAATCAGGATTTGTTTCTCATCGGCGGCGACCGTCTGGACATCCTGCTGGTGGATCTGGCGCTCCGTCCCGACGCCGTCACCGTGGTCAACGACCGTCTGCGTCAGGGCGAGCCGTTGCGGAAAATTCTCCCGGATTTCAAGGACGGAGCCGGGGAGTTGAAGGATATGCTGCCTCAGCCCGAGGTGCAGATGCTGCTGGAGCAGGTGGAGCTGGAGAATGGAGACGACGGATTTTTCCGCGGAGACCGGTATGCGCTCTGGTTTCGGCGCACCCGGGGACGGCGACGCTTCCGGGAGCTTGACGCGAACCTGAAACGGGAGATAGAGGTCCTGCTCAGAGTGAACGCCATGGGGGGATGGTCCGGTGTCTTCGGCCTGACCCCGGGCATGAATGTGAAACGGCCGCATTACCGCGGAAACGGGGGTGAGAAGTGATTTACGGCAAATGTTCGGATCGGGGCCGGTACGCCGCGATCGGCGGGGAGTTGTTCGAAAAGGCTTTCGAGGCAGTGAGCGCGCTTGACGCCGATACGCCCGACGGGCGGATCGAGATCATCCCCGGCAGGCTTTTCATCAATGTGTTCGGCTACGACACCAGGCTCCCGGAGGAGATCCGCATCGAGATTCACCGCGAATACATCGACATCCAGAGAGTGCTCTCCGGAATCGAATACGGCGTCTGCGCTCCGGCGGAGGAGCTGCGTGTGCTGGAGCCCTATGACGCCGCCCGGGACTGCGGATTTTTCGCTCCTGAGGAGGAGAAGCTCTCCCGGGTGGTGCTGACGCCGGAGCATTTCGCGGTATTTTTCACGGGCGAGGGGCACAGCTGTCACCGTCTGGGAGAGTGTCTGCGCGTCCGCAAGGCGGTCGCCAAGATCAGGCTCTGAACCTTCTGCCGACCGTCCCCGGCGTCCGGTCAGCGGGCCGGGGAGGAGGGCAGATTCAGAAGCTTTTCGGCGTTGCGGAAGAAGATCATCTCGTTCTCCTCCCGGCTGAACCCCAGCGAGAGGACGTCGGCGATCGTCTCGCGGTGGTGCTGGGCCGGATAATCCGTGGCGAAGAGCACCCGGTCGAGACCGTGTTTGCGCGCCAGCTCGGCGGTCCGCTCTTCCCCGATGTGAAAGATGGTGCTGGAGATGTCCATCCAGAGATCCCGGCCGATCAGGTATTGTTCCGCCTCGTCCCAGCAGCGGAATCCCCCCATGTGGGCGGCGATGATCCGCAGCTGGGGATAACGGTCGAGGACCCTCCGCAGCCTCGCCGGAGAGGAGAAGTCCGCCACCGGGTCTCCCACATGAAAGATCATCGGGATGCGGTCGCCCACGATCTCGTAGATCTCCAACATCGCCGGATCGTCGATGTTGAACCGCTGAAAATCCGGATGAAATTTCAACCCCCTGAGCCCCAGCTTGATGAGCCGGTCGATTTCGGCGGCCTTGCGGTCGTAATCCGGGTGCATGGTGCCGAATCCGATGAAGCGGTCCGGGTGCTGATGGGCGCTCCCGGCCAGAAAGTTGTTGATGGACTCCACCTGCTCGGCCTTGGTGGCGCTGGAGAAGATCACCGCCCGGCCCGGCCCGGCGGCCTCCATGGAGGCCAGCAGATCGTCGGTCTCGCCGGTCCCGGACCAGTGATAGCCGTAGTAGTTTTCCAGCTCGGAAACCACTTTGGCGGCGATGTTGTGGGGGAAAATGTGGGAGTGTACGTCAATATAGTACATGGCGGTTATTCGCTTCCCTTCGCCAGTTCCGCGGCCCGCGCCCGCATCATTTCCGACATGTCGGAGAGACGGTGGTGACCGCCCCAGTCCTCGCAGAAATAGTCGGTTTCGAGCGCGGCCAGCATCCGGATGTAATCCTCGGTCATGGTGATGAATTCATCGCCTTCGGGGAGGGGACGTCCGAGAGCGGCGCAGAGCGCCGCGCGGGCATCCTTATCGCCCAGCATCCGCTCGATATAGACTGTCTGCAGCGGTTGAAAGGCGGCGAGGAAACGCGCTTCGGGGATATCCGCATCCGCGGCGGCCAGGATGCGCTCCTTCAGCGCAAAAGCAGCTGCGACGGCCTCCGGCGACAGCCAGCTGAGAGTGTTGAAGCTGTAGCAGCCGTAATGTTTGCCGAATTTGTCGATCTCATCGTCGAAGATGCTGATATATTCCTTCAGAAGTTCGGCGGCCGCCTCTCCGTAGTAGCCGCGGAGAAATTCGTCCATCAGCGCCTCCTGTTCCAGGGAGGGGTCCCAGGCCTGTTTGGCCAGGATCCACGCCCGCATCGCCACGAAGTCTCCCGCCTTGCAGCCGGACTGGTAATCCCCCTGCTGAAAAAGCATGGTGACGTGGTTGGAGGCAAAAAATTCAGTGTCGAGCTTCTGGGCTCTCAGGTTGGGCTGGGGGGTGAGATAATTGTGGAAATTGGTCACATAGTTCCACACCGCCAGCTCCGGAGCGATCCGGCTCCAGCCCTCCATGTCGTCGCGGAAGGCGGCGTTGGCGTCGTCGAAAAGCGGTTTGGAGAAGTCGCACTCGATGGAGCAGAGGCGGATGATGACGTTGTCCGCGATCCGGACATTTTCCGGGGGCTTGCGGGTATATTGATAGGCCAGGGTCTCCACCTTGACGTCGGGAAATTCGACGGCGACGGCGTCGGCCACATGATTGACCAGTTCCAGCAGAGGCGCGGCCCAGGAGCCGCCCGCCGCCTCGGCGCTGGCGGTGCAGACGGAGCAGCGGCAGTAATCCCGGTTGTCATTTTGGGAGACCGAGATCAGGCGGGGATCTTTTGCGGCCCGGAGCATCTCCAGCACCCTTTCGGTGACGAGCTTCTGCACTTCGGGATTGGTGGGGCAGAGCTGGCCGAAGTTGCCGGTGGGGTGTTTGGCGCCGTCTTTTTCGGGGGGCAGGCCGGGACGGCGGCCGTCGATCTCCTCGAAGTATTCCGGATGCTCGTCCAGATACTCGCTCCGGGGGATAAAGTAATTGAAGGTATGAACGAATCCGATCAGATCGTAATGGCCGCCCATCTCCTCCGGCAGGTGATTGCTGCTGCCGTTGCAGCGGAGGTGCGAGGCGAAATCCGGATGCTGATTGACGTTCTGATAAAAGATTTCCCGCTCGTAGATCGGCGGCGCGAAGAATTCATCAAGGTCGTCGGGCACCGAAATCACCGGCCTGTCGGGGATGAAGGTTTCCCATGAGGTCCACCAGCGGATGCCGCAGTATTTCTCCAGAAACTCATAGACGACGTAGATCACGCCGCCGGGGGCGCTGCCGGAGAGCTCGAGACTGCCGTCGGCCGTCCGGAGGGAAATGGCGTCTTTGGGCCCCTCGACCGTCCTGATGAAAATCGCGGGCCCCGCGAACTCTTCCGCACGCACGATCGGCAGATCGGCGCCGGAAACCTTCCGGATGCCCTCCCGGAGTTCTCCGGCGGCGTACTCTTCCGTCGGAAGGGGGGAGGCGGGCAGGACGATGGTGAAGCCGCTGCCGCCGTTTCCGGTGATGTCGAGCGCGGAAAGTCCGGCGAAGGGCGCCAGCGCGGTCAGCAGCGCGGCGACGGCATGCAGATGTCTCTGGAACATATAAACCTCCATGGGGTTGAAGTTTCATTTAAAATACCCCTCCGGGCAAACATTGTCAAATTTCCGGAAGGCGGTAAAACGCAAAAAAAAGAGCCCCGGAAACGGTTTTTCTGTCCGCCGCCGCTGGCAAAGTGCCGTTCCTGTGCTATATTATGAAATGATTCTGGAATACCGCAACCATCCCCGGAGGGAAAATGATGAAAAAAGTTAAAGTCGGCATCATCGGATTCGGCACCGTCGGAGCCGGTGTCGCCGAAAATCTTCTGCGCAATCACGGTCTGATCTCCTCCCGGACCGGAATCGACGTCGAGCTGACCGGTATTGCCGATCTGGACATCACCACCGACCGGGGAGTGGCCGTGCCCGGAGAATTGCTCACCACCGATTCCGCCGGACTTATCGCCGGGGTCGATATTGTGGTGGAGCTGGTGGGCGGCACCGGATTCGCCCGCAAGCTCATCGTCGATGCCCTGAAGGCCGGAAAAAGCGTGGTCACCGCCAACAAGGCCCTCCTGGGCGAGTACGGAGACGAGATCTTCGCCGCCGCCTGCGGCAGGGGCAACATTCACTACGAGGCCAGCGTGGGCGGCGGCATCCCGGTGATCAAGGCTCTGCGCGAGGGGCTGGTGGGAAACCGCATCCTCCGCATGTACGGCATCCTGAACGGCACCTGCAACTACATCCTCACCCGGATGGAAAATGAAAAGGCCGATTTCGAGACCGTGCTCGCCGACGCCCAGAAACTCGGCTATGCCGAAGCCGATCCGACGCTGGACATCGACGGATTCGACACCGCTCACAAAATAGCCATCCTCACTTCGCTGGCCTGCGGCCGGTGGATCAACTCCAACGACATTTACGTGGAGGGCATCCGCAGCATCCGCTCCGGCGACATCGAAATGGCCGCCGAATTCGGATACCGGCTCAAACTGCTGGGCATCATGAAGAGCCGCCCGGAGGGCGTCGAGGTGCGGGTGCATCCCGCCCTGATTCCCAGAGATTCCATGTTGGCGGGCATCTCGGGGGTATTCAACGGCGCCATGATCGAGGGCGACCCCGTGGGCGACACCCTCTACTACGGCCGGGGCGCCGGACGCAATGCCACCAGCAGCGCCGTGATCGCCGACATCGTGGACGCGGCTCTGGATCTGGCCCACGACTGCCGCGGCCGCCGTTTCGGCTTCGTGCCGGACAGCAGCGCGCCCGGACTTCTGCCCATGGATGAAGTGATTTCCCGCTACTGGCTCAGCGTGTCGGTGGAGGACACCCCCGGAGTGGTCGCGGCCATTGCCGGAGCGCTGGCCGCCGAAAAGATCAGCATCGCCGGATTCAGCCAGAGGGAGAGCAGGGAAAAGAACAGCAGAACAATGATAAAGAGAACAATGTGTTAAATAAAGGGGATTATACACATGAAAATGGAGAAAAATTTGAATTAGAAGAAAAGGAAGAAGTTAAGATTGCAATTGATGAAAATTTACCATTTATATATCC
>JAZMZH010000149.1:0-12247 GCA_045585875.1 Victivallaceae bacterium
GATTGTCCGCCTCGATGTAAATCACCGCCCGGGTCGCCACCTCGGCCAGATAGCCCTGCGAATCGTTGGGGCCCACCGGATCGTAGCCCTCGCTCCGGGCTTCGGAGTAGTAGGTGCCGGGGATGACCGCGGTCTTGACCACCCGCCCGGAAACCGGAGCGTGCCAGCGGTGATAGCTCAGGGCGCTCAGAAACGCCTGATAGACGGTGCCGCCCGCGAAGTGCTCTGCCCGGGGATCGTCGTCCAGCATGAAGCGCAGGGCGTAAGGCTGGTTTTTGATCCAGAACCGGTCCAGAAGACGGACGTTTCGGGCCAGTGCGAAGGGCGCGGATTCGCAGGCGTTCACCACCACGGAGTCGTTGTCCGGGTCCGCCACCGGACGACGGCCGGGACGGAAACGGCGGACGAAGAAATCGTCCCAGGAGCAGAACCCGTGATGGGGCTTGGAGGGATCGCAGATGAAATCATCCTCGAATCCGGGCATGGCCCGCCGGGCGGCTTCGCCGAACCATCCGCTCACCGGATCGTCGTTGAGCACATAGGCGCTGTCGGGGGATTTGAGGAAACGTCCCCAGTCGTCCAATATCGCCTTGAGATGCCGGTTCACCTTTCCGGTGATGAAGGAGGCCCAGCCGCCGACGGTGGCCATGGACCAGTCCAGAATGGCATTGAAGGGGAAGCCGACGAATCCGGTCTCGTTGAAGCTCGGCGCGTGGGTCATGATCACGTTGAACATCTTCAGCATGTGCTGATAGTCGCGGATCTGCGGCCAGCCGTTGCTGGTCCGGTCCCGCTCCGGCGGGACCTCCTCGAACATCTGCGTGAAAAACATGTAGGCCTCGGGATCGCTCTCGATGAAACGCTTCAGGTCGGCGATCACCGGCAGCAGTTCGCCGGTGTGTGCATCGGCCCTGCCGGCGATTTCCCGGAGCCAGTCCGCCAGGATCCTCCGGTCCTCCGGCAGCCATCTGCCTGCGGAAAAGGTGTGTTTGCGGTGCGGACGATCCTGATCGTCGGCGGCTGCGCATGCGCATCTGTTCATATCGAACTCCTCTCTTGTGCATGTCGGAACATGCCGGTTGATATTTCCCGGGGCGAATTCCCCGGATGCTCCTCTGGAGTGACTATATATCGCCGGAGGATACCGCGCAAACGGGATCAGCTGCAAAAGTTGACTTTTTTGCGAAAAGTGCTATATTTACACGGGTTTTGTCAAATAATCGGTTGCGTCAGCGAGGTGCGTCAATGGAATTGCCGGTCTCCACCCCGGAGAGCTGCGGAGTGCCGTCGGAGTGTCTGCTCCGGATCATCGCCGGGCTGGACACGCTGGATACCGTTCACGGCTTTGCCCTGCTGCGCCGCGGCAGACTCCTCTGCGAAGCCTGCTGGAGCCCCTTTGACGCCGGGACCGGCCACGCGCTCTACTCCCTGACCAAGAGCTTCACCTCCGTCGCCGTCGGACTGGCCGAGGCGCAGGGACTGCTGAATACCGATGATCCGGTCATGAAATACTTCCCGGAATATGAGAAGTGCGTCGCCGATCCGAAAATGTTCCGGGTGCGGATCCGGCATCTCCTCTCCATGACCGGAGGACAGACCGAGGAATCCGTCGGGAAATTGATGCGTTCCGACCCGGATCAGGACTGGCTGAGAGGATTTTTCTCCTGTCCCCTGACGTGGGAGCCGGGGAGGTGTTTCGCCTACAATTCGGCGGCGTCGTATATCCTCGCGGCGCTGGTGCGCCGGGTCTCGGGCAGGAACACCCGGGAGTTTCTCATCCCGCTGCTCTTTCAGCCTCTCGGGATCGAGCCCGGCGGATGGGATCACTCGCCCGCCGGGATCGACTGCGGCGGCTGGGGCGGCCATTTGAAGCTGGGAGACCTCGCCAAATTCGCCCAGCTCCTCCTCAACGGCGGGAAATGGGGAGATCGGCGGATCCTCCCGGAGGATTACCTGAAGCGCGCCGTTTCCCGTCAGGCCGACACCTCCGCCAACGGCGGCGCGGAGGGGGGCGCGGACTGGCGGATGGGGTACGGCTATCATTTCTGGATGAGCCGTCACGGCTTCCGGGGGGACGGCGCCAACGGACAGCTGGCCGCGGTCATCCCCGAATACGACATCGCCGTCGCCGCCACCGCCTCCACCGGACGCATCGCCCGCATGCTGGAGATCCTGTGGGAAGAGGTGCCTCCGGCGCTCAGCGACCGGCCTCTGCCGGAGAATCCGGCCGCATATCGCCGCCTGCGGGAAAAGGTTCGCCGTCTCGCCATCCCCCTCCCGGCATCCGCGGCGCCGCCCCGGGTCTGCTCTCTGGAGGGCCCGGTCGAGGACAATCCCTTCGGCATCCGCGAAATCTCCGTCGCCGCCGACGAGGAGCGCGTCACGCTCACCGTCACGATCCGCGGGGTTTCCGAAACCGTTGCCGCAGGGTTCGGACGCCGTCTCCCCGGCCGCTGGCGGCTCACCGACCGCGCCGCCGCCGACTATTCTTCCGCCGCGGCCTGGGAGAGCGAAGATCTCCTGGTGATCAAAGCCGAGTGCATGGACGACACCCGCCGGGACACTTACCGGATCGACTTCGCACGCCGTATTCTGGAGATGCGCAGCACCGGTTCGCTGCTTCGAAATCCGTTCCCGGAGCGCCTCTCCTGGAAGTGACCGGGGCTCTCAGAAGTGCAGGTAACTTTTTCCGTCCTCCGCCCGGCGGCGGTTGACTTCGGCGGCCAGTTTTCCGTCCCGGCGCAGGACCGCGTAAAGACGGCTGCGGCTCCACTTCAGCAGTTTCGCCCCCTCCGCCGTGTCCCATCCCGCCGCCGCCAGAGCATCCAGCACCAGCGCCGCGAAAAACGGGTAGCGGGGCGATTCCGGAGCCGGCGGCACGGCCGCGGCGAGGACTTCGTCCTCCCGGTAGGGTTCCCGGAGGCGCAGCGCCATTTCCATGCGCAGGCGATGGAGGGCGGCGCGGCGGTTGAGTTTCTGACTTCTCCCCTCGTCCCCCACCGCCGCCATGCCGCTGGGCAGATGGATCACCCGGACGGCGCTGGAGGTCTTGTTGCGCTTCTGCCCGCCGTTGCCGGTGGTCTTGTGAAAATCCAGACGGCACTGCCCGGCGAGGGCTGCGTCGTCCTGAGTCATCCATTCGTCGCGCCCGGCGCTCATGAGCGCCGACCCGGTTTCGGCGGTCTCCGGGAAGTGCGGGCCGGATCGTGAAAGGCTTCGATGGTCTTGGGTCTGGCCCGCAGCACGAGCTCGATGGGAAATCCCGTCCAGTCCAGGGTTTCCCGGAGCGCCCGCCGGAGGTAGGCCAGATACTCAGGAGCGCAGTTTTTGGGATTGTTCACGAAGAGGAGGAATTTCGGCGGCTTCGTCCCGATCATGTTGGCGTAGTAGATCCGCAGCGGCGAGACCCCGACCACCGGCGCCGAACGCCGTTCCGCGGCATCGGCGATGATCCGGTTCACCACTCCGGTGGAGACGGTCTGCCGGGACATGGCGACGACTTCGCAAACCGCGTCCAGCAGAGATTTCATGCCGGAGGCGTCCAGGGCGCTGGCGAATACCACCGGGGCGTAGGCGAGGGAGGGCATGGTCGAACGTATCTCCTTCAGCATTTCACGCTGCGTGCAGCGATCCCGGACGAGGTCGAACTTGTTGGCCACGATGATGCAGCCGCACCCGGCTTCGCCGATCATGGCTCCGATGCGCCGGTCCTGCGCGGTGAATCCCTCCGGAGACGCCTCCACCACCAGGAGCACGATGTCGGCCCGTTTGATGGCGTCGCCCGCCCGCATGGCGCTGTAGCGCTCCACGGCGTCCAGAGCCTTGCCCTGACGGCGCAGCCCGGCGGTGTCGGTGAGCACCACCGGAATTTTATCTCCCCGCCATTCTATGGTCAGAGGCGCGTCCACGGCGTCCCGGGTCGTGCCGGCCTCCGGGCTGGTCATCACCCGCTCGGCGCCGAGGAGCGCGTTGACGAGGGTGGATTTCCCCACATTGGGCCTTCCGGCGATGGTGATGCGCACGCGGTCGTCTTCATCCTCCTCCGCTTCGGCCCCGGAATGCGCCGGGAGATGCCGGACAACGGCGCTCACCAGATCGGCGATCCCCCGCCGATGGGAGCAGGAAATCGGAAAAATCTCGCCGAACCCCAGCTCGCTGAATTCCGCCGCTTCCCGGTCCAGGGCTTCATTGTCGCACTTGTTGACCGCCAGCAGCACCGGTTTGCCGAGGGCGCGCATCCTCCGGGCCATTTCCCGGTCCAGCTCCACCACGCCGCCGGTGATGTCGGTGACCAGGATGAGCACCGCGGCCTCCTTTACCGCCTCCGCCACCTGATCGGCGATTCCGGCGTCCCAGCGTCCGGTGACGCTGACCCGGCTGGCGAATTGTCCCAGTCCGCCGGTGTCGATCAGTTCAAAGTATCCGCCGCCCGCGCGGCAGGGAGCGGTGACCCGGTCTCTGGTGACGCCGGGCAGTTCGTGGACGATGGAAAGGCGGCGGCCGATCAGGGCGTTGAAGAGGGAGGATTTCCCGACGTTGGGACGTCCGACGATGGCGACCCCCGGGATGGTTCTGGCTGGTATTTCGATCATTGTTTTCTCCGGTTCGGACGGCCCGCCGAATATTTCGTCATCCTTCAAAAGACGGTGCCGTTACAGTAATTTAGCACGGAATGGCTTTTTTGCAAAAATTTGCATAAATGAAAAATGGGTGTATATTAACCGTGATACGAAAAAAGCAGTCAAGGAGGGGAATATGAAAAAAAATACCGTAGAAAAGGTTTCTGAGAAAAAGGCCGTCAAGGCCGGCGCCAAGCGCCGGGTAACGTTCGTCATCGACGCCGGACCCGGGAAGATCGTCAGCGTCGCCGGGAGTTTCAATGACTGGAATCCCGAGGCGAAAGTCCTCAAGGACAAGAACGATGACGGCGTCTACCGCGGCATCGTCACGCTGACTCCCGGACGGTATGAGTACAAGTTCGTCGTGGACGGCATCTGGTGCATGGACGCCTGCAATCCCGATTTCGCTCCCAACGACTTCGGTACGCTGAACAGTCTGCTGATCGTGGAATAATCGGACGGCGGCTGCGCATCGGACGGCGCCGTCGGAAGAGACGGCGGCGTTTGAGCATGAGCGGGAAAAGGACGAAAGACGTCTCATGTGCGCGCGGCCGCCCGCGGGAATGTTCCGTTTCGGACTTCGCCGGGGTTTCGAAAGTTCCGGCGGAATTTGGACCGGTCGCTGCATTACAGAGCCGGGATGGAGATTGCGATGTCCGTCCCGGCCTTTTCAAAAGAAGCTGAAAAATGAACAACTCACTGAAACTTTTCAACGTTTCCCCGCACCTGCCGAGGGAATTGCAGTTCCTTGAAAAACTTTCCTTCAACATGTGGTGGTGCTGGCACCCGACGGCGCAGGAGCTCTTCGTCCGCATCAATCCGAAACTCTGGCGGGAAGTCGGCGGCAACGCCCGGCGTTTCCTGGGGATGATACCCCAGGCCCGTTTCGAGGAGCTGGCTCACGACTCCGACTACATACGGGTGCTCAAGATATGCGAAAACGAATTCGAGCGCAAGATCGTCGAAAAGATCCCGGCGCCCACCGTCGGCTATTTTTCCATGGAGTACGGCATCCATGAGAGCGTCAGACTTTATTCCGGCGGTCTCGGGATCCTCTCCGGGGACCACCTGAAAGCCGCCAGCGATCTGAAGCTGCCGCTTGTCGCCGCCGGACTTCTTTACCGGCAGGGATATTTCCGGCAGCTCCTGGACCGCAACGGCTGGCAGCTGGAGCGCTATCCCGAAAACGAACTTTACTACATGCCCATCACCCGCACCCGCGATCCCGAGGGCCATGAGATCACCGTCGAAATCCCGCTGGCCGACCGGAAACTGTACGCCGCGGTGTGGACCCTGAAAGTCGGGTGCATCAATCTGCTGCTCCTGGATACCGAGATCGGCGAAAATCCCCCGGAATTCCGGGAGATCACCTGGAGACTCTACGGCGGAGACAAGAAAATGCGCCTGTGCCAGGAGCTCCTCCTGGGCGTCGGCGGCTTCAAGGCCATGATCGCCGCCGGATTCAACCCCGAGGTCTGTCACATGAACGAGGGGCATGCCGCGTTTCTCTCCCTGGCCAGGCTGGAATATTTCATCAAGCAGCGGGGGTACGATCTGGAAACCGCTCTCGAACTGGTGTGGCGGAGCAACGTCTTCACCACCCATACTCCGGTGCCGGCGGGCAACGAGGTCTTTGACATCAATCTCGCCCGTCCCTACCTGGAGCCTCTGTGCAGCGGCATCGGACTGAATGTGGACCGGATGATCAACTGGGGTATCCCCATCGCCGACCGCAACCGCACCGGCGAAATGTCCATGACCGTCCTGGGACTGCGTCTGGCCAACTATTCCAACGGCGTCAGCAAACTTCACGGCGAAGTGGCCAGAAACATGTGGAAGCATCTCTGGTCCGGCCGTGCCGTGGACGAGATCCCGATCAAACACATTACCAACGGCGTGCACATCGCCAGTTGGATTTCTCCCCGCAAGCAGGAGCTTTTCGAGCGCTATCTGCCTCCGGACTGGTGCACCATGCCCAAAAACCCCGAGGCTCTGCTCAACGCGGTCATGTCCATCCCCGACGATGAATTCTGGGCCGCTCACGAGCTCTGCCGTCATGCCCTGGTGCGCCGGGCGCGGCGGATGTTCAAGGGGTCCCTGAACAATGTCACCGCATCCGGGGATTCGATACTGGGCAACATCCTCGACTCCAATGTGCTCACCATCGGTTTCGCCAGGCGTTTCGCCACCTATAAGCGGGGTACGCTTCTGCTGCGCTGGCCGGAGCGTCTCCTGGCTCTGCTCCGGGATCCCCAGCGGCCGGTGCAGTTCATCTTCGCCGGGAAATCCCATCCGGCGGACGACGGCGGCAAGCGTCTCATCCAGCAGCTGATCCAGTTTGCGGAAAAGAACGGCGTCTCCGACCGCCTGATTTTCCTCGAGGATTACGACATCGGCCTGGCCCGCTCTCTGGTCCAGGGCGTGGACGTGTGGCTGAACACTCCGAAGCGTCCCCAGGAAGCCAGCGGCACCTCCGGCATGAAGGCCGCCGCCAACGGCATCCCCAACTGCAGCATCCTCGACGGCTGGTGGGCCGAGGCCTACAACAGCGAAGTGGGATGGGCCATCCCCTCCGACGACAACTACGAGGATCAGGAGGATGCCGACAAACTTGAAGCGCTGGAGCTGCTCAACATCATCGAAAACGAGATCAAACCGTGTTTCTACGAGAGAGTGAACGATATTCCGCGCCGTTGGATCAAGTATATGAAGCACTCCCTCGCCATGGCGCTCATCGACTTTTCCGCCCAGCGGATGGTCGGCGAGTATGACGAAAAATTCTACACTCCGGCCCGGAACGCCTTTGATTCCCTGAACGCCGACAACGCGGCCAACGCCCGCAAAATCGTGGAAAACAAACGGCGGCTGGTGGACAACTTCGGCAAAACCGTCGTCGAGCCCCCCACGGTGGACGGCGACCTGGACAACGCCCATGTGGACGATCATTACAAAGTCCGCACCGTGGTGACGCTGAACGGGCTCGTCCCGGAGGAGATCAAGGTGGAAACCTATTACGGCCGGGTCGATATTCACAACCAGATCATCGACAGCCACAGCATCCCCATGACTCTGGCCGAGCCGCTGGGGGACGACCGCTACGCCTACGAGGCCGTCCTGACCTGCGCTTCTCCGGGACGTTTCGGCATCACCGTGCGGGTCTCTCCCGCCGGATGCGACTGGGACAACAGCGTGCCGGGCTTTGTCTGCTGGCCGAAGTGACGGAGGTGCCGAGATGCCGGGCCGCAGCATGATGAAGAGCAAGAATCCGCGGATCCTCATGGTGACGCCGGAGATCACCTATCTGCCGGAGGGGATGGGCAACATGTCCAACCGGCTTCACGCCAAGGCGGGAGGACTTGCGGACGTTTCCGCCAGCCTGGTGGGAGCGCTTTACCGGCAGGGCGCGGACATCCATGTGGCTCTGCCTCATTACCGCAAGCTCTTTCACATCGACGCCGGTCATCTAATCGACCGGGAACTCCGCAATTACGTCAGCAATCTCACCCACACCCGGGTCCATCTGGCCGAGGACCGGATATTCTACTACCGCGACTCGGTCTACAGCAATTACTCGGACGATTCGCTGGCCATGGCTCTGGCCTTTCAGCGCGAGGTCATCAACAACATCATCCCCAGCGTGAACCCGGATCTCATCCACTGCAACGACTGGATGACCGGGCTGATCCCGGCGGCGGCGCGGCGCCTCGGCATCCCGTGCCTCTTCACCGTGCACAACATTCACACCCACAAGGTCACGATGGATGTGATCGAGGATCGCGGCATCGACGCGGCGGAGTTTTACCAGTACCTCTATTTCGACCGTCCTCCGGCGCACTATTACGAGAGCCGTTCCAGCAATCCGGTGGACATGCTGGCCTCGGGGATTTTCGCGGCCCACTTCATCAACACGGTCAGCCCCGCGTTTCTCAGGGAGCTGGTCAACTGGCAGCATGATTTCGTGCCGGAGGCCGTGCGCCGCGAGATCATCTCCAAGGTCGATGCCGGATGCGCGTCGGGAATCCTGAACGCTCCCGATCCGGAGAGCGATCCGGAGATCGACCCGGAACTGCCGATGCACTACGACGAAAGCAATTTCCCGGAGGTCAAGCGCCGGCTTAAAATGGAGTTTCAGCGCAAGACCGGGCTGAAGGTCAATCCCGACGCGCCCGTATTCTTCTGGCCATCCCGGTTGGATCCGGCGCAGAAAGGATGCCAGCTGCTTACCGAAATCCTCTACTCGGTGCAGGATAAATATCATCGGGACGGCCTTCAGGTGGCGATCGTCGCCAACGGCGGTTTTCAGAACTATTTCCGCCAGATCCGGGAGATGCATCATCTTTATGACACCGTCACGGTGTGCGACTTCGACAGCGGCCTGTCCAAACTGGGGTTTGCCGCTTCGGATTTCATGCTGATGCCGTCGCTTTTCGAACCCTGCGGCCTGCCTCAGATGGAGTGCCAGAAGTACGGATCGCTGCCGGTGGTCCGCGATACCGGCGGCCTTCACGACACCGTGGAAATGCTGAATTGTCAAAATCACACCGGCAACGGATTCGTTTTTGAAACCTTTGATCCCGGCGGTCTTTACTGGGCCATGGACCGGGCCATGGATTTTTACCGGCTCCCGGCGGAGGTCAAAAACGCCGAAATCGCCCGGATCATGCGCGATGCCAAACGCCGTTTCACGCATGAAGTGACGGCGCAGAAGTACATGGATATTTATGAATCAATGCTTCACCGGCCCCTCGTCCGCTGAGATCCATTCATCCCGGCCCGAGCCTTTCGGAAAGGATCCGTTTCTGCGTCCCTACGCGGATAAAATCGCCGCCAGACGCCTCATGACCCTGGCCAAATGCCGGGAACTGTGCGGCCGGAGTTCGGCGGCGGCGCTGGCCCGCTGGGCGGATGCCGGCAATGTCATGGGACTGCATCATCTGCCCGGCGACCTCTGGAGTTTCCGGGACTGGGCGCCCAACGCCTCCGCCGCCTGGCTGGTGGGGGATTTTTCCGGCTGGGAGCGCCGGGATGAGTGGCGGCTGCAGCGTGAACCCGGCGGCGAGTGGTCCGGATGCTGGTCCGGGGAGCGCCTGGCCCCGGGGATGAATTACCTGATCAGTTTCGACTGGCCGGGCGGGCGCGGCGAACGGGTGCCGGCCTGGTGCGACTACGCGGTGCAGGACCCGGAGACGCTGCTCTTTTGCGCGCAGATCCCGGAGCTTGAGGAGTACCGGTTCCGCAACCGTGCGCCGGCCCGGCGGGAAGCTCTGCTGATCTACGAAGCGCATGCGGGCATGTCCGGCGAAGCCGGGCGGGTGACGACCTTCCGCGAATTCACGCGCGACGTCCTGCCCCGGATCGCGGCGGCCCGCTACAATACGGTGCAGCTCATGGGGGTGATGAGCCATCCCTATTACGGCAGTTTCGGCTATCATGTGGCCAATTTTTACTCGGTGAGCAGCCGTTTCGGCACGAAAAACGATCTCAAGCGTCTGGTGGACGCCGCCCACGGTCTGGGGCTGCGGGTCATCATGGATCTGGTGCACTCCCACGCGGTGAAAAACGAGGCGGAGGGGATCGCCCGCTACGACGGCACCCGGAGCCAGTTCTTTCACGCCGGGGCGAGAGGGGAGCACGCCGCCTGGGATTCGCTGTGCTTCGACTACTCCAGGCCGGAAGTGCTGCGGTTTCTCCTCTCCAACTGCCGCTGGTGGCTGGAGGAGTACCATCTGGACGGATTCCGCTTCGACGGCGTCACCAGCATGCTTTACCGTCATCACGGGCTGGGGAAGTGTTTCACCGGCTATGACGATTACTTCGGGAGCGACGCCGACGACGAGAGTTACGTCTATCTGACGCTGGCCAACATGGTGATCCACGGATTCCGCCGCGACGCGGTCACGGTGGCCGAGGATGTTTCCGGGATGCCCGGTCTGGCGGCGCCCGCCGCGGAGGGCGGATGCGGGTTTGATTATCGCATGGCCATGGGGGTGACGGACTGCTGGTTCAAGCTCTTCGATCAGCGGGACGAGGAGTGGTCCATGGGGTATCTCTGGCATGAACTCACCAACCGGCGCGCCGACGAGCGCTCCGTCAGCTATGTGGAGTGCCACGATCAGGCGATCGTCGGCGGACAGACCGCGATCTTCCGCCTGATCGGAGACGCCATGTACCGGGGGATGCGGCTGCGGGACCGGAATCCGGAGGCGGAGCGGGGGGCGGCCCTGGTCAAAATCGCGAAACTGCTCACCCTGGGCACGGCCGGAAACGGCTACCTGAACTTTATGGGAAACGAATTCGGACACCCGGAGTGGATTGATTTCCCGCGGGAGGGCAACAACTGGAGCTACCATTACGCCCGGCGGCAGTGGAGCCTCTCCGAAAATCCCGAGCTGTTTTACCGCTGTCTGGGCGAATTCGACCGGGCACTGCTGGAGATCGCCGGGACCGACGGGGTCTTTGCCCGAAAACCCCAGCCGGTGAAAATCGACGAACGGCGCAAGATCATCGCCTTTGAACGGGGCGGATTGTGGTTTCTGGTGAATCTGCATCCCGTCGATTCCATCCCGGAGTGCGCCTTTGAGGTTCCGCCGGGAGAGTATGAGCTTGCTCTGGACAGCGACGCCGCGAAATTCGGCGGCTGCGGCCGGGTGGCCCCGGGACAGATCTACTGTGCCATGCCCGTCAACGGAGTGATGGCGGTGCGCGTATATCTGCCCTGCCGTACGGCGCTGATCCTGCGCCGCAGGAACAATATCCGCTGAATCCCGTCACCGGGTTTCCCTGCGCCGGATCGGAGGGCCCGGAAAATATTTGCGAAACCCCGTCAACGGCTGTATATTATCTCCGGAGCGGGGGACCGCAAGAAATCAAGGAGAATGCCATGAGCAGAAAACCTACAGTGTGCGATTTCCGGGTCATGAAGGAAAATGGCCGTAAAATCGTCATGATAACCGCCTACGACGCCATTTTTTCCCGGATCGCCCATGAGGCGGGGTGCGATATCATCCTGGTCGGGGATTCGGCTGGCAGCACCGTCTGCGGCCGGGAGGACACCGTGCGGGTGACGATGGAGGAGATGCTGATCTATTCCGCCAATGTCCGCCGGGGGGCTCCCGACGCGTTCATTGTCGGGGATATGCCCTTTTTGTCCTATCAGATCAGCGGGGACGAGGCTCTGCGAAACGCCGGACGTTTCATTCGCGAAGGCGGGTGCGATGCGGTGAAGCTCGAGGGGGGCGCCGAGTATGCCGGACTGATCGCCAGACTCACCGGAGCCGGCATCCCGGTGATGGGGCATATCGGTCTGCTGCCGCAAAAGGTGATGGCCCAGGGCGGTTACCGCAAGACCGGCAAGACGCCTCAGGACGCCGCCCGTCTGGTCACCGACGCCAAAGCCATCGAGGCCGCCGGGGCGTTTTCTCTGGTCACCGAGTGCATGGATTCCGAAACCGCTTCGACCATCGCCCGGTCGGTGTCGGTGCCGGTCATCGGCATCGGCGCGGGCTGCGGAGTGGACGGGCAGGTGCAGGTGCTCTACGATGTTCTGGGCATGTCCGGTTTCGTGCCTGCGCACGGGCGGGTGTGCGGGGGGCTCGGGGAGGCGGGCGCCGCAGCGATTGCCGAATATG
>JAZMZH010000150.1:0-5354 GCA_045585875.1 Victivallaceae bacterium
TGCCGGAATATTCGCCGCCCATGATCCCGGCCAGAGCCATGGGTTTGGCGGCGTCGGCGATCACCAGATGATCCGGCTTCAGCTTCAGTTCGCTGCCGTCAAGGGTGCGGATGGTTTCGCCGTCACGGGCGCGGCGCACCACCACCCGCCCTTCGGCCAGCAGCGACCGGTCGAAGGCATGAAGGGGCTGCCCCAGCTCCATCAGCACGAAGTTGGTGACGTCCACCACATTGTTGATGGGCCGGAGCCCCACCGAACGCAGCCGGTTCTTCAGCCACTCCGGACTTTCGGCCACATGCACGTTTTCGATCACCCTGCCGATGTAGCGGCGGCACAGATCCCCGGCCTCCACCGTCACCAGATTTTCCGGACGGTCCGGAGACCGATCCGGAGGCACCTCGATGACGGGCAGAGCCGCGGGCGCGCCGGTGAGCGCGGCGATGTCCCGGGCCACGCCCCAGTGCGAGAGCCAGTCCGGGCGGTTGGGGGTGACTTCCACCTCGATCTGCCAGTCCGGCGGATAAAGTTTCTCCAGGGTCATGCCCGGCAGCATGTCGTCGGGGAGGATCAGCAGTCCCTCGTGATCGTTTCCCACCCCGATCTCATCGGCGGCGCAGAGCATGCCGAAGGATTCGACGCCCCGCAGCTTGGCCTTGCGGATGGTGAAATCCCCTTCGGGAGTGTGAAAAACCGTGCCGATGCGGGCGCAGGGGACGATCCTGCCGGCGTCGCAGTTGGGAGCACCGCAGACGATCTGAAGCTCATCACGGCCGTCGAACACCCGGCAAATGGACATGTGATCGGAGTTGGGGTGTGGAGTCCGCTGAAGAATCTTCGCGGCCACCACTCCGGCGGGGATCTGGTTGACCGGCGTCACCGCCTCCACCTCGAGACCGGCCATGGTGACCTTGGCGCAGAGCTCCTCAAGGGGGAGATCGCACTTCACATATTCCGAAAGCCAATTATAGGAAATAATCATTTGCCCGTCTCCTCAGAACTGTTCAAGCATACGCACGTCATTTTCGTAGAGCCAGCGGAGATCGCCGATGCGGTACCGGAGCATGGCGATCCGCTCCAGCCCCATGCCGAACGCGAACCCGGTCCAGCGCTCCGGATCATACCCCACGTTTCGGAATACATTGGTGTCCACCATCCCGGCGCCGGCGATTTCCAGCCATCCGGAATTCTTGCAGACCCCGCAGCCCTTGCCGCCGCACATGATGCAGCTGAAGTCATATTCCACGCTCGGCTCCGTGAAGGGGAAGAAGTGCGGACGCAGCCGGATCTTCACATGAGGCCCGAACATGTCCCGGGCAAATCCCTGGAGCACCGACTTCAGATCCGCCATCGAGACGCCCTCATCCACATACAGCCCCTCGATCTGATGAAAATTCATCCCGTGGGTGGCGTCGGGAGTGTCCCGGCGAAAACAGCGGCCCGGCGCCACGATGCGGATCGGCGGCTTGCGGCTCTCCATGGTCCGAATCTGCACGGTCGAAGTCTGAGAACGCAAAAGCCGCCCGTCGGGCAGGTAAAAGGTGTCCTTTTCATCCCGGGACGGATGGTCTGCGGCGGTGTTCAGGGCGTCGAAATTGTGATAGCAGTCGTCGATCTCCGGACCGTCGGCCACCACAAACCCCATCCGGCGGAAGATGGCCACGCACTCGTCCATCACCTGGATGATCGGGTGCTTGTGTCCGGTCGCGGGCAGACGCGCCGGCAGAGTGGGATCGAAGTGTTCGGACGCGGCGGCGGCCCGGCTGAGCCGTCCGGCGGCTTCGGCGATGAGTTTTTCCACCTCGCCGCGACCGGCGTTAAAGGCCCTTCCGGCGGTCTTTCGCTCCTCGGGCGGCAGGGTGCCCATCGTCTTGCCCGCGGCGGTGAAAAATCCGTTGCGTCCCAGCAATTCGATACGGACCGCCTCGATTTCCGAGGCCTCGGAGGCCGCCGCCAGTCTCTTCCGGGCGGCTTCGACCTCGGCGGAGATCTGTTCAACCATGCTCATAAATCACTCTCTCCTTAAAAACAACAAAAGAGCCTGCACAGTCACTTCAAGCTGACTGACAAGCTCTTCAGTTTTACGCCCCTTGGGGGCATTTATCCGGAACTACTTGCTCAGGCCTGGGTGACTTTTTCCACCAGAGCCTTAAACTCGTTGAAATCCGCCACGGCCATGTCGGCCAGCACCTTGCGGTTGAGCTCAATGCCGGCGGCCTTCAGGCCGTGCATAAAGGAACTGTAGTTGGTGCCGAGCATACGGCAGGCGGCGTTGATGCGCACCGTCCAGAGCTGGCGGTACTGATGCTTTTTCTGCTTGCGTCCGGCGTAGGCATGAGTCATCGCCTTGTCGACGGCATCGTAGGCGGTGCGGATGTTCTTGCTGCTGCACCCGTAGAAGCCCTTGGCGCGGGCCAGGACGTTTTTGCGGCGCTTGCGGGAGGGAACTGCGTTGGTAACTCTCATGATAAACTCCTAATCCCTTTTCAGCTCACAGCCCGTAGGGCAGCGCGGCTTTGATTCTGTTCTTTTCGGCGGAGGAGACCAGACCGTCCTGTCCGAGGCGGAGTTTGCGCTTGGCGGACTTTTTGGTCATGATGTGCCGGGCGCCCGCCTTGTTATGCAGGTACTTGCCGGTACCGGTCATTTTGAGCCGTTTGGCGGCGCACTTTCTGGTTTTCAGCTTGGGCATCGTTTGCTCCTTTCATTTAATCGGTAAGAGAAACATCCTCTTTCCCGAGGGTCCGTCGAGGGGGCAGATGCCGGCCCGTCTCGATGCTTTTCGCCGCCTTGCGGGCGGGCGAGTATACGACAGTGATGGATTTTCCCAAAAGCTTCGGCTCGCCGTCGGGCTCGCCGCAGCCTTTCAGATCCGCCATCACACGGTGAATCACGTCAAAGGCAAGTTCCTTGTGGGCCATTTCCCGGCCCCGCATAGCCAAAGTCACCTTGAGCTTGCAGCCCTTTTCGAGGAATTCGATGCCGCGCTTGACCTTCAGGTCGTAATCGTGGCTGTCCACATTCACGTGAAACTTGACTTCCTTGAGTTTCTGGGCCGCATTGTTCTTCCGCTGTTCCTTGAGGGTTTTCTTTTGCTCAAAGAGGAGCTTCCCGTAGTCCATGATGCGGACGACCGGAGGCACCGCCCTGTCCGACACCAGCACCAGGTCCAAACCGGCGCGGAGAGCCATCTCCCTGGCGCGGCCGAGGGAAACGATCTCCAGCTGTTCTCCGGTGGGGCCGATAAGACGGACGCTTTCCGCAAAAAACGAACGGTCGTTGGGTTTCAGTAACCTAGCTATGATACAGTCCTTTCCGTTGTCTGCCGGGCCCGGAACACCTTTATTCCGACCCGATTATCTGATAATATATCCGTAAGTCGGCTTTTGTCAAATATTTTTTGCAATTTTTCCCGAACATTTTGCCGATTCATCGGATCCGCGCCCCGAGCGGAAGCGTTTCCGGCTTTTTCAAACAGAATCGGAGGACGCGCTTGACAAGCCGCCGAATGGTGCTATATTCCCCCAATACACGAATCAGCAGAAAGGATGCAGGCGATGAAAGGCCGGGAATTCATCTGGGGGACCGCGACCTCCAGCTATCAGATCGAGGGGGCAATCCGCGAGGGCGGGCGCGGCGATTCCATCTGGGACATCTTCTGCCGGGAACCGGGGCGAATCCTCGACGGCTCGGACGGCTCCGTCGCCTGCGATCATTATCACCGTTTTCATGAAGACATCAAACTCATCGCCGATCTGGGGTGCAGCGGCTACCGCTTTTCCCTCGCCTGGCCGCGCATCATCCCGGAGGGAAGCGGAAAAGTCAACCCCGACGGTCTGGCTTTTTACAATCGTCTGATCGACGGCCTCCTGGAGCAGGGCATCACGCCCTTTGTCACATTGTTTCACTGGGATCTCCCCGCCGCATGCCGATACGGATGGCTGAATCGGGATACGGCAAAAGCCTTCGGCGAATACGCGAAGGTCTGCTTTGACGCTTTCGGGGATCGGGTACGCAACTGGATGACCCTGAATGAATCCTGGTGCTCGGCGATGCTCGGCTACGGGCAGAACGTGTTCGCGCCCGGTCTTCAGGACCCCCATCTGCCTTACGTTGCCGCGCACAATCTGCTGCTGGCCCACGGTTTCGCGGCAAGGGAATTCCGCGACGGCGGATACGCGGGCGAAATCGGCATCGTCAACAACAGCGACTGGCGGGAACCGCTTACGCAGGACCCCGCGGATGCGGAAGCCTCGGATCGCGCGCTTCAATTTTCCTTCGGCTGGTACACCGATCCGCTTTTCACCGGAGAATATCCGGAGGCGATGCGCACGCGGCTGGGGAAACGGCTTCCGGAATTCACCTCCGAGGAAAAGAAAATGCTGATCGGCAGCTCTGATTTTCTCGGCTTGAATCATTACACCTCTTCGTATGTTTCGGCCTTTCCGCCGGAGGATGCGGCGGGGGCGGCCGTCGGAAACGGCGGCTTCTCCGACGACCAGGAGGTTTATTTCATTCCCATTCCGAACTGTTCCAAGACGGACATGGGCTGGGACATCGTGCCGTGGGGATTGCGCAGGATGCTGAATTGGATCGCAAAGCGGTATCAGAATCCGCCGCTGTATATCACGGAGAACGGATGCGCCGCGCCGGAACCGGATGAAGCATCGGCGAAAAACGACAAAATGCGTCAGATGTATCTGCGGGATTACATTGCCGAAGCGCTGAAAGCGCGGGATGCGGATCATGTGAATCTGCGCGGGTATTTCTGCTGGAGTCTTCTGGATAATTTTGAATGGACCAGCGGCTATCTCCGACATTTCGGACTGGTGCGCTGCACCCCGGAGAAACTGGAGCGGATTCCGAAAGGGGCGTATTACACCTATCGGGAAATCATCCGGGAAGACAGCGGGAGAAGCCGTTTTGCGAATTGATTCCGAAAGAGGCATTGGAACGGCGTTTCGAAAGCAAAAATCGGTGAAAAAAGCAATCTTTCGTTTGTAAACCCGCGGAAGAGATGATATATTATGCGAACGGTCCGGATAAAGGGCTGTAATATTGCAGGTCGGGGTGTGGCTCAGTCTGGCTAGAGCGCTGCGTTCGGGACGCAGAGGCCGGAGGTTCAAATCCTCTCACCCCGACCATTTTTTTGCCTTTTTCGCCAAAAGGCAAAAAAATGGTCAATGAAGCCTGTCAAGGCTTCGCTTCATGGCGCGAAGCGCCGCTTCATGCTTTGCGGCAACGCCGCAAAGCGCTTCATGTGCCGAAGGCACGCTTCATAAAAAACAACTTCGCCTTGCCAGACTTGTCCCGCCATAGCCTTCGGCGACGGCAGATGAAGCATTGCTCCGCCTCGG
>JAZMZH010000151.1:0-4002 GCA_045585875.1 Victivallaceae bacterium
ATCGGCGGCTGCAACGCCTATCTGATGGAGAATGTCTCCTTTTACACCCGGGAGATTCTCCTCGCCTATGTCCCGGAATTCGTCCACGCGGTGGAGGCCGGCGCCTCCGACGTCACCTATCTGCCCAACAGCGCTCTCGGCTGCTCGGCGGTCTTCGACGAGGAGAGCGGCGGCTGGGGAGTCCGCCCGAGGGACATATCTCCCGTCTGGGCGGAAGCTCCGCTCTTGTGGATGCTGATGCGGGGCGGTTTTCTGGCTGAATTCCGCCGCGGAGCCGATCACAAAACTCTGCCCGTGGAAAAGTTTTCGGTCAACGACGATTACGTCATCTTCATGGCTCCCCGCGGCGGCAAACGTTACCGTCTGCCCCGGAACTGGTCCGGGCGTCTGCTGAGCGATCCGATCAACAATTACCGTTTCATCGTGCCGGGTGAAGCGGTTCCGGCCCCCGAAGACGATGAAAACGGGGAGGATGACGGAGGGGCGGAGGAGGGTAAGGATGCCGGCGCCGCCGAATTGTGGGAGCAGCTCGGCTCATGATTTGGGAGCTGGTATATACCTCTCTGGAGCGCGGACTGAAAGGCGGCAAGAGCGGATTCGGAATCGCCGCCGCGACGGTCGGCATACCGGAGGTGATCGCCCAGACGCTTTGCGCCGGAAGCGGTTACACACCCTTTTATCCGCCTCACACTCCGGAGTACAATTCCAATCCGGTATCGGATTTTCACAGTATCGCCCGGATCGGCGACACCGCCTGGCACTGGGTGGGGCGGATCAGGGCGTGGGGGATGGATTACTCGGGCCGCAGCAACCTTCTGGCCCATCATCTGTTTTTCACTTCGGACGAAATTTCCGGCGCTCTGCCGGAGACCCTGCTGGATGACTGCGCTGAACTCGGACTCATCGAACTGGATGCCTTCACCGGTCCGGCCCGCTGGCTGGAACCGCTGAAAGGTCTCCCTCCCGGCAGGAATATTGCGGCCGGGGGCGCGTGGAGGGAGGCGCTCGGAGACGCCGGATGGGCCGGAGTGCCTGCGGAGTGCGCTGTTTCCGGCCGCACCCCGGTCTACATCGCGGTCAAACCCGGTGCCGACGTCCGCTCCATGCTCCGGGAATCCATACGCCTGCTGCCTCCGGAGATGCGGTGGCGGACCACTTACAACACCTATTACACCCGCGCCTCCGGCGATGTCCGCTGCGACTGGAGGTTCTGCCTGGATGAGGATAAGCTCCTGACGGCGGCGCGGCGGCAGCCCGGGAGCATCGTCATCGACGGCGTTTCCGCGCCGCCGGAAACCGCCTGGACCCGGTTCGCCCGCGGTTCCGGGCCGTCGCCGGTCGGAGGATTCAGGAGCGCCGCGGAGGAGATTTGCCGCGATGATCTCCCCATATCTCTGAAGCCGCTCCGGAATCCGGTCTCCGGGATGGAGGCGCCTCCTGCGCCGGTTTCTCACGTTTCCCGGCCGGAGATGAGTTTCCGGGAGATCAGGCGGGGCTGGTGGGCCGCGGCGTGGATTCTGTCGGCGCTGCTGATTCTGGCGGCGGTGGTTTCGCTGCTGGTGCGGGACCGGTCCGAAGAACTTTTTGAGATTCCGGATTTTGAGGACACCGTCGACGACCGTTCCGGGATGACGGCGGTGTCCGTGCCGCTGCCGACGGGTGATTTCATGCCGTCGGGCGGAGAAGGGGCGGAGGATGACGGTCTGCTCCGGGAGCGTTTCAAAGATCTGCCGGGAGCCGCGGAAGTGTCCGCGCCTCCCGCCGCCGTCCCGGCGGGCGGCGCGGGAAGCGGGTCGGTTTCCGGCGGGCGCGGCGGCAAGATCATCCTCGCATCTTCTCCGACGGAGGAGCCGCCGGCCGCCCCCCGGACTGCCTCCGCTCCGTTGCTTTTGCCGCCCGCTCCGGAAGTGCTGAAAGATCTGCCCGGCCGGATATGGCGGCTTTGCGCCGTCGGAGAGCCCGGGGCGTCCGTGAGCCTCGGCAGCGGACTCGCTCCCGAGGTGAAGCCGATCCCCGGGACGGAGGTGAGCCGTGCAGAGGACGGATCCCTGATTCTGACCGCCGCCGACGGCAGCGGACTGTGTGTGTTCAAAGCCCCGGAGCAGGATTCCGGGGAGTGGCGGCTGGAGCTGACGAATCATTTCCTGCCCGGCCTCAGCGGTTTTTCCGGCATGAGCTGGAGGGCGGAGGACGCCGTCAGACCGGTGACAATGGCCTTTGAGGGCTGCCTGCTTTCGGCATCGGGCCGGTTTGAATATGACCGGAGCCTCGCGGCGGGTCTGGTCTGGACGGAGGACGACCGGCTGTTCCGGATCCTTGAAAGCTCCGGCGTGCTCGCGGACAACGGTCTGGTGTTTTACTCCGGAGGCGCCGCACGCCCCGATCCTCTTCTGGCGGCGAGGCTTGAGAAGTGCGGAGCCGTCCTGGCGGAGTATGAAAAACAATACGCCGCCGAAAACGAGAAAGAGATTTCCGAACTGACGGCCGGATTGCGTGAGATCGCCGCCCGGAGGGAGAGCTACTGTTTCGAACGGGAGGAGGATCTGGCCGAACTTGAGGCCCAGCGTCCGGCGGAGATGACCCGTCCTTCCGGAAATCCCCCCGACGAGATTCGGCGGCGCTGGCTGAATTACGAGCGGCAGCTGAAGGCCTGGAATAAGAAATACGACGATTTCAACCGGGAGACCGAAAAAACTCTGGCCGTCTTCGATGAAAAAATTTCCGAGTGGCAGGCCGCACTGGCCGCAGCCCGCGCCCGGACGGAGGAGATCGTCTATCCGGAAGAACTGCGTGACGAGATCGTGCTGCTGAAGTCCGAACTGGATCGGAAAGCCGCCGCGTGGGAGGGGATGGAGGGACTGCGGATCGCCGTTACTGAAAACGTCTGCGTGGAGATCGTTTCCGGGAGGGGAGAGTGACCTCGGATTTCACATCGGTACTCCATCTCGTAAGAGAAAGCATCAAAGGCAGGCTCCCCTGGGATGAAGTCAGACATCCCAAACTGGCGTCCCTTTACGCCGATTTCGCCCGGATGGTCGCTTCCGGGGAAATGCCGGCGGATGATTTCGAGCTTCCGGGGATCCGGGAGCATATCGCCTGGCTGCAGATGGCCGCCGAACACGGCGCGGCGATCCCCCGCCGTCCGGCGCCGAAGGAGTGCGGGGAGGTCTGGCCGCTGCCTGCGGCGGCGGAAAAATGCGGGACCCCTCAGGAACTCAGAAGCGTCTATCACGCCAACATCCGTTATTTCTCGCCCCTGGAAAAGGCCGCGGTGCTTAAGAAACTCCTTGCCGCCGCCGTCGAGGGACCATGGCGCGAAGAACTTGACGCCGTGCTGCCTGAAGCGGGCCGCGAATTGCGCCGCCGGGCTGAAACGGCCTTCAAGACCGGAGACCGCCTGACGCTGCTCCGGTGCGCGGCGGAGTCGGCCGATCCCGACGCCGCAGCGCGTATCGCTCCGGAGGTCGCCGCGGTCGCGGCGGAGCATCTCGAAAAACTGGAAATCAGCGAGCTGGAACTGCTGGGACCGGCACTGGTCGAAGCCATGGAGCGGGCCGCCGCCGCCGGAAACATGGAAACTCTGAACGATCTTCTGGAGTGCTGGTGCGCTGAAATCGAGGGCTCCCGGCTGAAAGATCGCCTGAAACTGCCTCTGGAACGCATTGAAAAGGTTTCCCGGCGCTACGATCAGGAGGCCGGAGAGTTCATCCGCCGCCGCCGCGCGGCAAAGATGCTGGCCGAACTGGAGGAGATGCTGAAGAGCCCGTCTCCCGATCCCGGAGAGGCGGAGCGCCTCCTGCGCGCCGTTTCCGCCGACGGCGGAGACATACCCCCCGGGATTCGGGAGCGCTGCGCCGGAATCGCCGCCGCCGCCAGGGCCGCGAAGCGGCGCACCCTCTGCCGGACGGCGGCGGCTGTCGCGCTGATCGCGGCACTGATCCTCGCCGCTGTCCTGCTGATGACGCCGATCGTGCGCCGCCGTTCCGCCGTTGCTTCCGGCCT
>JAZMZH010000152.1:0-9044 GCA_045585875.1 Victivallaceae bacterium
ACATCCCCGGCAGGGAGTAGATCAGAAAAAGCGTGAATCCGGTGCATCGTTCGCCCGGAGAGCCTTCGCGTTTCGCCATCCACACCCCGACGGGCACGGCCAGCAGCCAGGCCAGCAGCAGCGCCGGCAGATTGACCGACAGCGTCACCAGGATCCGGGGCTTCAGCACTTCCCAGACCCCGCGTCCGGGTTCGACGACGGCGGACTCGCCCAGTCCGGCTCCGGAAAAGAGATCGCCCAGCCACAGCAGAAATCCCCGTCCGATGCTCTCGTCCAGGTGCAGACGCTTCTCCAGACCGCGGTTTCGCACCAGCTCCCGGCCCTGGCTGATGGCGCCGCCGGAGTCGGAACCGAAAATGCTGCTCCGGGCCGGGGAGCCCGGGGCCAGGCGCATGAGGGCGTAGCCGGTGAAGCATATCGCCAGCAGCGTCAGCATCATGAGCAGCAGTCTTTTCAGGAGATAGGAGGCCATTTCAGAACAACCCCGGCTGGTAACAGGTGGATGCGTCGGGGATGCTTTCGGCATCCCGGCGGCGGCGGGAACGGTTTCCCTCCTTGAGATCGCCGGCCTCCAGCGAGGCGAGGATCTCCTCGGCCCGCTCCAGGACCGGTTCCGGCAGTCCGGCCAGCCGGGCCACATGGATGCCGTAGCTGCGGTCGCTGGCTCCGGGCAGGATCTGACGGAGGAAGATCACTTTTTTATTGTATTCCCGGACCGCCACGTTGTAGTTTTTTATGCCGCTTTTGCGGGAGGCCAGGACGGTCAGTTCGTGATAGTGGGTGGCGAAGAGGGTCCGGCATCCGGCTCCGGCGTCGTCGTGGAGAAATTCCGCCACCGACCAGGCGATGGAGAGACCGTCGAAGGTGCTGGTGCCGCGGCCGATCTCGTCCAGGATGACCAGACTTCTGCGGGTGACGTTATGGAGGATGTTGGCGGTCTCGATCATCTCCACCATAAAAGTGCTCTGCCCCCGGGCCAGATCGTCGGACGCTCCCACCCGGGTGAAGATCCGGTCGGCGATGCCGATGGATGCCTCGTCCGCGGGGATGAACGAACCGGTCTGGGCCATGAGGGTGAGCAGGGCGGTCTGCCGGATGTAGGTGGATTTGCCGGCCATGTTGGGGCCGGTGATGATCATCATGCGGTTGGTTTCGCCGTCCAGGAGGGTGTCGTTGGGGATGAAGCGCTCCCCGCCGGACATGAAGCGGTCCAGCACCGGGTGCCGCCCGCCTTTTATGACCAGATTCAGCGAATCGTCCACATGGGGGCGGACGTAACCTCCCGCCCGGGCGGCTTCGGCCAGGGCGGCGAGCACGTCGATGCTGGCGATGGCGGCGGCGCTGGTCTGTATTTCGGGGAGCCGTTCCAGAGTCCGGGAGCGGAGATCCTGAAAAATCTGATACTCCAGGGCCCGGGATTTCTCCTCGGCGCCCAGGATCTTGTTTTCCAGCTCCTTCAGTTCGGGGGTGATGAATCGTTCGGCGTTTACGAGCGTCTGCTTGCGGACGTAATCCTCCGGCACCAGCTCCAGATTGGCCTTGCTCACCTCGATGTAATATCCGAAGACCTGATTGTAGCGCACCTTCAGACTCTTGATCCCGGTCCGGGCCTGTTCCCTGGCCTGGATGTCCGCCAGCCATTTTTTCCCCTCGGTGGCGGCGTTGCGCAGTTCATCCAGCGCCGGGTCGAATCCGGCGCGGATCAGCCCTCCCTCGTTCAGGGTCATGGGCAGTTCGTCCGCCAGCGCTTCGGTCAGCAGTTTCACCAGCTCCGGAAACACGCCGACATCCCCGGCGAGGGAATTCAAGAGCGGCGTGGAAAAGCTCGCCAGCAGGATTTTCACCCCGGGCAGAATCTCCAGCGAAGCGGCCAGCGCCGCCAGATCCCTGGCGTTGGCGTTTCCCACGGAGAGGCGGCCGCAGATGCGCTCCAGATCCCGGACCACGCCGAAGGTTTCCCGCAGTTCGGCGAGCGTCAGAGCATCGTCCCGGAGGCTTTCGATCGCGTCCTGACGGGCCCGGATGGCGCCGACGTCCAGCAGCGGCCGCAGCAGCCACTCCCGGAGCATGCGGCTGCCCATGGGGGTGACGGTGCGGTTCAGGACCGCCAGCAGGGTGTGGCTGCGGTCGGTGCCGCTGATGGGATCGACCAGCTCCAGATTTCGCTGGGTGGCGGCGTCGATCTCCATGACATCCCGGTCGCCGGAGACGGTGAGCTTGCGCACGTGTCCGACTTCGCAGCGGAGATTTTCCCGGGCGTATTCCAGGATCATCGCCGCGGCGGAGATGCCGGCGGAGAGACCGCGGCAGCCGAAGCCGTCCAGGGTCGAAACCCTGAAGTGCCCGGTGAGGAATCTTGCCGCCTCCTCCGGATCGTTCATCCGGTCGTCGGCGGCGGAGATCACCACGCCGGAGGGCAGCTGCACCCGGGGCGCGGAGCCGTCGGATTCCCAGCTGCGGCGCAGGGATTCGGAGACGAGGCACTCCCGGGCGCCCATCCGGATGAGTTCGGTTTCGATCCGGGCGGGATCGTCGGACTCCAGCACCCGGAATTCGCCGGTGCTGATCTCCAGACCGGCCAGGGCCAGTCTCTGTTTGCGGACGGCGATTCCGGCGAGGAAGTTGCTTTTTCCCGGATCGAGCACCGTGGGCTCCATGGCGGTGCCGGGGGTGACGATCCGGGTGATGGCCCGGGTGACAAGCCCCTTGGCCAGTTTCGGGTCCTCCATCTGCTCGGCGATCCCCACTTTGAACCCGGCCTGAAGCAGTTTCGGCAGCTGGGCGTCCAGCGCGTGGTAGGGAAATCCGCACATGGCGTAGCCCTGCCTTTTGGTCAATACCAGATCCAGGGCCTTGCTGGCCTTCTGCGCGTCCTCGAAAAACATTTCGTAGAAATCCCCGAGCCGGAAAAGCAATATGGCGTCCTCGGGAATCCCGCGCTTGGCCTCCCGGTACTGCCGCATCATGGGCGTGAGCATACTGGAGGGGCCGGTTTCACTCATAGATGCAGACTCCGTTTTTCGCTCCGGCGAGGGCGGGGATCACCGCGGCGGCCGGGAAATTCTCCTCCACGGCGGCGGCGGCCCGGCGCAGATCATCCCGGTTTTCGCCGATGGCGAAGATCACCGGGCCCGAGCCGGTGACGCCGCATCCGGCGGCTCCCGACGCGGTGAGCGTGTCCATGATCTCCCGGAGCAGGGGAAATTTTCTCAGAAGGGCTGTGGAAAGATCGTTGTGCAGCATCCCGGCAAGTTTTTTCCAGTCCCCGGATTCGGCGGCCTGGGAAAACTCTTCCGCGAAACCCTCCGGCTCCGGCCCGGAGAGGCTCTCGTCGAATGCTCCGTAACTCCATGCCGTGGAGACCGGGAACCCGGGCGAAACCAGCAGAAGCGGCAGATCCGGCATCTCGTGGAGCGGCATGGCGAAGTGTCCGCCGTCTTCGTCCATGAACGCCGGTTCCGGGGCCAGAAAATAGGGCACGTCCGCCCCCAGCCGGGCCGCGGTGCGGTGCAGCTGGTCGTCGGCCAGCGCCCCGTATCTGCGGTTCAGCAGCGTCAGCACGCCGGCCGCGTCGGTGGAGCCGCCGCCCATCCCGGCGGCCGCCGGGATGTGTTTTTCCACGGTTATGCTCCAGCACGGCGAAATCCCGGCGGCCTCGGCGTAGGCGCAGGCCGCCCGGCAGGCGAGATTGCTCATGTCCTCGGGCACGCCCGGGCACGCGCAATGGATCTCCAGAGTGTCCCGGGGCCGGTCAAAGGCGATGTCAACGGCGTCGAAAGGTTCGGAAAGCGGCAGAAAAGAGCTGAAAATATCATGACGTCCGTCGGCCCTCAGACCGGTGATCTTCAGGGTCAGATTGATCTTCGATGGCTGAATGATGCGCATGGGGGCCTCTCTTCGCCGCCGGGCATTATACGGCGCTTTCCCGCCGCGCGGTTTCAAAAACCCGGAGATTCAGCTCGTGAAGCGCCGGAGGCAGGGCATTGCGGATGGCCTGACGCCAGATCTCTTCGGAGAAGCCGATGGTTTTGGAAACCGCCCCCAGCAGAGCGATGTTCAGCGCTCTGGGGTTTTCGGGCGGAGTTTCAAGATCTTCCGGGGCGATCACCACCGCGTCGGGACGTACGCTTCCGGCGTAAAGTTCGCGCTGACCGGCGTCCAGGAGGATGAGGATGTCGGTTTCGCCGCCGGGAATCATCGGGCTGGCCACGCTGTCGCCGCAGGCGGCGATGCGCACATCGCTGGAAACCGATCCGCCCCGCTGGCTCATGCCGTGAACTTCGCTTTTTTTGACGTCCCGGCCGGAGATGAAGGCGGCGTCGGCGATGATGTCGGTGACTTTGAGCACGCCCTGGCCGCCCAGCCCGGCGGCTTTGATGTTGAGGATTTTCATTTTGCGGCCTCCCGGGCTTTCTTCAGTTTTGCGGCGGCGAGGATGCAGGAGCGGCGGGAGATGATCGCCGACGGCTTGTTGCCGGCCATGGATTCCCGGAGCGTCGCAACCAGTTTGTCAAACTCGGTCAGGGGGTCGATGACGGCCACGTTTGCCACTCCCATGCCCCGCAGGGTGTTTTCCAGATTCAGCGCCGGGACCGGGGTCCGGTCCAGGCGGCGGCCGGTCCCGGGATGTTCCTGAAGGCCGGTCATGGCGGTGGTGGAATTGTCCAGGATCATCACGATGTGTCCGGTGGGGGGCGTATTGTAGAGCATCTCCACGATCCCGTTGATGCCGGTGTGCCAAAAGGTGCTGTCGCCGATGACGCTGACCACTTTTCGCGCCTGCTCTTCCGGCAGGACCCGGCGCAGACCCAGCCCCACGGTGATGCTGGCGCCCATGCAGACGGAGGTGTCCACCGCTTCAAAGGGCGGCATGACGCCCAATGTGTAGCAGCCGATGTCGCCGGCGACGACGGCCTCCACGGCTTTGAGCGCTTCGTAGCTCTTGCGGTGCGGGCATCCGGGGCAGAGCGCCGGAGGCTTGCCGCCCGGGACCGGCGGCTCCGGGGTGTCATCGCCCTTCAGAAGCTTGCGGACCCGGCCCACATCCAGTTCGCCGAAGCGGAATTCTCCGGCCTTGGCCTTTACCGGCACTCCCGCGGCCAGCAGAGCCTCGGCCAGGATGTTCTCCCCCTCCTCCACCACCGTGCAGTCGGGGTGGCGGCGGACGAATTCCCGCGCCGCCTCCACCGGAAAGGGGTAGCTCATCGGACAGTAGAGCAGCGCCCGGTTCGGGGCCGCTTCGAGGGCGTGGAGGACGGAAACGCCGCTGGCGATGATGCCGCCGGGGGCGTCGTTGTCGCGGAGCACGCGGACGCTCCGGTTTGCGAGGACGGCAAGCGCTTCCAGTCTCGCGGCCTGGGTCCGGTGGGCGATGCGGGCATAGGCGGGGATCATGACGCCGGAAGCGACATTTTTCTCATATTTTATGGCGGGGGGCGGCAGGGTCTCGTCCCGGAGGGTCACCACGCCCTTGCTGTGGCAGACCCGGGTCGTCACCCGGAAGAGCACGGCGGTGTGGTATTCCCGCGCGATTTCGTATGCCTTGAAAATCAGGTCGTAGCAATCCTGCTGGTCGGCGGGTTCCAGCATGGGGACGCCCGCGGCCACGGCGTAGCGGCGGTTGTCCTGCTCGTTCTGGCTGGAAGCCATGCCGGGATCGTCGGCGGAGACGATCACCAGTTCCCCGGGCAGGCCGGGGGCGGAAATGGTGAAGAGCGGGTCGGCGGCGACGTTGAGTCCCACATGTTTCATCGTGACCAGCACCCGGGCGCGGGCATAGGCGGAGCCGATGCCGGTCTCCAGGGCCGTTTTTTCATTGGGCGACCATTCCGCCGCTCCGCCCAGTGCGGAAAAGGTTTCCAGGATCTCGCTGGAGGGTGTGCCGGGATAGCCGGAGCCGCAGGTGACTCCGCAGTCCCGCGCGGCCCGGGCGATGGCTTCGTTGCCGCTGAGAAGCATTTTCGTCATAGATCAGAGCCTTTCTCGGATGTCCGGACCGGCTTCCCGAAACAGGAGCCGACGATCAGCATCAGGATGGATATGGGCAGCGCGAAGACCAGCGGATCGATGAAAGGCCAGGGATTCACGCTGAAGATTTCCGTGGTGCCGAAGATTTTTTCGCAGATGCCCAGAGGGGCGGATTCGCTCCTGTGCATGAAAAGCGTGGCGAAGATGCACACCGCCGCGCCGGAGATCATGCTGGTCCACACCCCGACCCGGGTGGTGCGTTTGGAGTAGAGGGCCGCGAAGTAGGCCGGGAGAAACGCCGCCGCGCAGATGCCGAAGAACATGGAGGTCACCCGGGCGATGATGGAGCCGGGGAGCATGTAGGCGATGGCCACGGTGGCGATGATGCCGATGACGATGCCCAGACGGGTGGTTCGGACCCTGGAGTGACGTTTCCCCCAGGAAGTGTCGGCGATCAGATCGTTGCCGAAACTGGCGCCGATGACGTGGAGGAGGGAGCTCAGGGTGCTCATGCCCGCGGAGAGCAGAGTCACGGTGAAGATGTAGTAAAACCAGGGGTTCATGGCCTCTTTTATGAACATCGGCATCACCGCGTCGGTGTTGCCTCCGGCGGCGTCCAGGGCGATTTTGCCCATGTGGCGGTAAGTCCACACGTTGCTGAGCGCGCCGATGACGTAGGCGAATCCCGCGGTCATGAAGATGAAGATCGAACCGGCGAGAATGGCCCGGTTCAGCTGCTTGCCGCTGCTCACGGTCATGAAGCGCACCGCCAGCTGCGGCTGAGCCAGCGCGCCGATGCCGACGCCGAGGATGAGACTGGAAACCAGCATCCACCAGCATTCGCTGTTGAATACCGGCATGGAGGTCCATCCGGCGTGTCCCCTGGCCGTGAGATCCGGCGGCACCAGCGAGCGCATTTCGCTGAGCTCCCGGTGGACCGAAACGAATCCCCCCAGCTCGGAGTAGGTGGTGATGAGCAGCGCCAGCATTCCCACGACCATGATGGTGCCCATAAAGGCGTCCACATACATGACGCCCTTCATGCCGCCCATGATCACATAGACGGAGATGATGACGGCAAAGGCGATGATGGCCAGGTTGTAGTCCATGAAGGACTCCAGCACCCGGGCGCCTCCGGAGAGGACGGCGCTGGCGTAAAGGGGCATGACCAGGAAGATCACCAATGCCACGAATCTGCGGATGCCTCCGGAGCCGAAGCGCAGTCCGAGGAACTCGGGAAAAGTGGAAGCTCCCAGGGCGCTGCCGATCTGCCGGGTGCGCTTGCCGAAAAACAGAAAGGCCAGCAGGATGCCGACGGCGATGTTCATAAAGGGCAGCCAGAGGAGGCCGAGGCCGAATCTCGCCGCCATGCCGCCGAAGCCGATGATGGCGGAGGTGCTGATGAATGCGGCGCCGTAACTCATGGCCATGATGAAGGGGTTGGCCTTGCGCCCGGCGACCAGATAGTCGCTGGAATTGCGGCTGCGTTTCCAGGCTGCGAAACTGAGGAGGACGATGATGCCGAGGTAGGCGGCGATCACTCCGGTGAGGATGGCAAGTTCGCCGCTCATGGTTTTCTCCGCTCCTTTTCTTCCGCCGGGATTGCGGCGGGCGCGTCGTCGCCGCGGTTGTAGTTGATCGCACCGTAGACAACGCCGAACGCCACCGCCAGAATATTGGCGACATAGGCCAGGGTCACCATCCAGTCATCCATGCCAAGAAGCATAAATCAAACCTCGCTTTTGAATTTTTATACAAGTCTCTAAATATACTCTTCCGGGCGGAATTTTTCAAGTTTTAAAAAAATCAAAATGCTCACAATCAGGGGAAATTTACCGCCTTCGGGGGAAAGGACGGGACTGCCGAAAAGTCCCGTCATGCCTTTCGGCGTCTCGTAAAAGTCCGGATCGGGAGCGGGGGACCGTCCTCTTTTCCGCCGCGCGTTTATTCCCACGCTTCGGAAAACTCGCCGTCGCCGAAGAGCGCGGCCAGTCCGCCGATCTGGGAGAGCCGGAGGACTTCGTCGGCGTCCATCCCCAGCTGCCGGGAGATTTTCGCGTCGCTCCAGTTTCTGCGTTTCAGCTCCAGCACGATCCTGCTCATGTCGGAAACCCTGTGTTTGCCCCGGGCCCGGTTGTGACGGATGGTGGATGCCATGCGGTCCGAGCGCCCGCGCCGGTCATGGTTTATGATGACGCAGGGCAGATGGCTCAGTTTCATCTCCATGCCGACCAGAAAACGGTGAAAGCCGTCCACTACTTCAAAACGATGGTCCTCCCGGAGCCATACCACTACCGGCTGGGTATATCCGTCCTCGCTGATGGAGAGATGCAGGAGCTCCATCTCCGGAGGCGCGACGGAGTTGGGATTGTAGTCGTTGGCATCGATCAGATGCACCGGGATCCAGTAGATTTTCGACACCGGATGCCGCGAGGCCCACTCCGGAGGATCTTCAAAATTCTTCAGATCAAATTCCATTTCTTCCGCCTCCGTTTCATCAGCGCACAGTAGGCCTGATACGCATTGGTTTTTGTCGGCGCAAAGCAGAGCATTTTGCACCAGTAGTCATTTTTCAGGATGCATTTGCATATCCTTCGCCAGCTGGGGACGTCCCTGCCCGCGAGATCATTTTCCTGTTCGTCGGGAAAGGCTCCGGTGATGCCGCCTTTGGTCAGCCACCAGTGGATATATACGGCGATCTTGTTTTTATAGTGTTCCGCGGTGGCCCGCGGCATGGAATCCAGCAGCAGCCGGGCAAATTCGGCCCAGGTCAGCTGTTCCGGTTTCGAGATCCTGTAATTGCCCAGCACCATGCCCCGCTCCCGGGCGTAAATGGAGCCGAAATTGGCTCCGTTGACCCGCGCGACCATGCGGCCCCAGGTTTCCGGCTCGATGACATGGTAAAAGTCCAGCGCCTGTCGCTGTTCGTTGCCGAAGGGTTCGCATATCCGCATCCGGCTCAGGGGGATCCCGGCCTGATAAAAGCGGTCGTACAGCCGGTTGTAGATTTTGCCGTATTTCCCGCAGTAAGTCCAGATGTCCTCCGTTTTCCAGTCGTAAATGGGATAGGCGTTGCA
>JAZMZH010000153.1:0-5963 GCA_045585875.1 Victivallaceae bacterium
CAGTACGCCGTCTTCGTCAACGACACCGACTGGGCGGTGATCTTCCGGATCCCCTTCGCCTCCATCGGTTACGACTGGAGCAAAACTCCCGCCGTATTCTTCAATCTCTTCCGTTTCCACCGGGGCGAGCGCTACGGCTGGTATCTGCCCGGATTCGGCGGCTACACCAAGCTGCCCATGGGCAAGGCCGAGCTCCTGGACTTCGACCGCAACGGCGAAGCCACCCGCGAAACCGCGCCCGCCGCGGCGAAAAAGGAAACCGCCGCCGCCCGGGAAGAATTCGTCTCGACCGCCGGACGTCTGGACATGGAGTACTTCCCCGTCACCTCGGAGGTGGCCGCCGAAGTCCCCGCCGGACCCGCCGGTGAGATCACCCTCACCGTCAACGGCGAAAGCGTCTCCGCTTCCCGGGATCCCCACTGGCCGGTGCGGCTGAAGATTCCCGCCGGATTCGCTCCCGGAACAGCCATCGACGCCGTCCTCGCCTGCGACGGCAAGACCCTGCTCTCCAGGAAGTTCACGGCGAAGGCCCCCGGCGAATGGCGTCACGGCGTCGCCCTGGAGTATCTGGAGGAGCGCGTCCCCTATCCCTGGAGTTCGCCGGTCTTCGACGACGCCGGGGGAGTCCTCACGCTGAAGCACGGCACGGTGATCTTCGGCGACGCCATGCTCCCGCAGCAGATCGGAAACTGCCGGGGCGTCGGCATTCTGGCCGCACCGATCACTCTGGAGGCCGAAGTGAACGGCGAAGCGCTGCCGATGAACCCCCGCGCGGAGTGGTCCTCCACCGCCACCGGAGTTGAAATGGTTTCGGAGGCCTTCCCCGGCATCGAGCTGAAGACCCGCACCGAGTACGACGGATTCATGACCGTCCGCGCCCGCCTCACCGGGCTCGGCACCACCGTGCCGGACGTGCTGCGTCTGCGCATCCCCCTGGCCGACGGACTCGCCCAGTACGTCAATCCCGGCTCCTCCCAGATCCTCATCCAGGTCGGCGGTCACGGCTACCGGGGCAACGCCCCCGACAACCTCTGGGTGGGCGACCGCAACGGCGGCATCATCTTCGCCGGCGATCATCCCCTTTTCTTCACTTCCAAGGACGGGCATCAGATCGAACTCGACGGCGACGACCTGGTGCTGAACTTCGTCACGCCCGACGGGAAGATCCCGCCGGAGGACACGGTCTTCGAGTTTTATCTCCAGTTCACTCCCTTCCGGAGCGACACGATACCGCCCCTGGACGCCGACCTGTGGTTCGAGAGCTGGTCGGACTGGCAGGCCTATCCGGATCTGAAGAAGATTCCGGAGGTGGCGAAGCGGGTTCAGGCCGCCGCCGACAAGGGCCGGGGATTTTATCTCTACTTCGGCCAGGTGGTGGCCGAGGATGCGCCGGAATTCGCCGAATATCCCGCCGACCTCTTCGCCTATCCGCGCCGTCCCTGGTACAAGCGGGGCTACGACCCGGGCAAGGACGTGCCCTGCTCGGTGATCTGCTTCCGCGAGGAGGCGGGAGAGTTCATGCTGGACAAGATCGATCAGCTGGCCGAAGAGGCCGGTCTCCCCGGCGTCTATCTGGACGGCCCGAGCGTGCCCTTCAGCTGTGACAATCTGAACCACAACTGCTCCAGCTACCTGCCCGCCCGCTGGGACGGCAGCTGGCACGAGGGCCGGGTCGCGGGGCAGCGCTCCTATATGAAGCGGCTCCGGGGGATCTTCGATTCCCGCGGTTACAAGTTCCCGATCTGGCACCACACCGGCGGCGGATTCGGGCTGGTCCACTTTTCCCACTGCGATTTTTACTGGGACGGCGAACAGCTGAGCCGCTACCGCCGGGGGTATCTGCTGCCGCCGGATGTATTCTCGATCATCTACTCCGGGTATCCCTTCGGCTATCAGGGGGTGTTTCTGCCCATGTTCTACTGCGATTCCACACTGACCACCCGCCAGTCCCTGGCCTGGTCGGCGCCTCACGGCGTGCTCAGCGTGGCAATGAGCGAAAAACTTCCGGAGTTTCTGAAGATCACCCGGAGGGACCCCGAAACCCGCTTCTATCCCTACACCGGAGAGCAGCCCCACATCAAAATCCTGAATGAAAACACCCTCTGCACCAGCTACTACCTGGCCGGAAACGAGGCGCTGCTCATCTCCGGCAACATCGTCTATCACGGCACGCAAAAGAACGAGGTGGACCTTTCCGGCCTCTTCCCGGGCCGGGAACTTCAGGTGCGCTGTCTGAACCGGGAGGAGGAACCCGATCTGGAGGGCGGCGTGCTCCGCTTCTCCGTGGCCGAGCGCGATCTGCGCATCTGGCACATCGCCCCGGCGGATGTGGACGTCTCCGCCTTCAACCTCCCCGATCCGACCCGGCCGAAAGCCGACGCCCCGGCGGCAGAGCCGCTGGCGGAGCAGAACACCTTCGTGCCGGAAAACTGGACCATCGAGTCGGGAACCTTCGCTCCGATCGCCGAAACCGGACTCCCCTTCGGGCTGAAATCCGAGGGCAAACCGGCGGTCATCCGCTATGCGCACGGCCTGCCGGACAATATCTGCCTGCGGATGAACTTCCGGCATTCCGGCAAGTTCCGCTTCTTCGTGGACGGAGTGGAGGTGTCCTTCGACTACCATCCCGCCAGGGGCTGGCTGGTGGAAAAGCTGGACAACTTCGACAGCCTCGACCGCTGCGACGTTTCGGTGGCCGCCCACGGGCGCTCCTATTCGGTGCAGGACCGTCCGGTGGAGCTGGAGGTTTACATCATCGACGGCCGCGTGGCGCTCTTCTACGACGGGGTCCGGATCATCCAGTACGGCCTGCCGATGAAGAAATACGAGGCCGGACACACGCTGGCCTTTGAAACCAAAGACAACGACTGGATCGCTTTTGACGTGAAATATCTCGGTCCGGCGGCCGAAGAGGACATGCCGCTCTGGATCCATCCGGTGCGCTGACAACCCGTCGGGATTTTCCGGGATCCGCGGGCGGCCGAAGGAAACGGCCGCCGGCGGCTGTCATTCCGAAGTTCCGGCTTGATTTAAAGAAACGATATGCAGAATCAGAGGGAAACGGCTTTATGAATATTATCCATCTCCTGTTTACAGGCGCGGCAATCAGCGTCATATTCTCCTCAAACGCCGGGGACGAGCTCTTCGAACGACCCGCTCCCGCCGCCGCCAAAAGCTCCGACGTGACCTACTCCGCCTCCGGCGTGCGCAAGACCCTGGCCGTGCCGCTGCTCGACCGCGAATTTCAATCCGGCAGCGCCATGAGCGACCCTATATGGTGCGAAGCGGCGGCGGTTTCAGACTTCGAGCCCTTCCGCCGGGATGCCGCTGCGGACGGAGAGCGAAAGACCGTCCTGAAACTCTTCCGTACCGACACCGAGCTGGTCGCCGGATGGTTTTTCACCATCCCGGCCGCGGAGCGTAAGTACCCGCCGGAGGAGGGCGGCGCAACGGTCTGGAGCGGAGACCTGGCCGAATTGCATTTCGGCGCCGTCGCTCCCGATCCCTGGGCGCTCCAGCTCTGCGTCGGCATCACCGGGCTGACCTTCGACAGCGCTGGGCGGCAGGCGTGCGCCGTCAGCGTCTTCGAAAACGATGACGGCTGGGGCGGCGAGATACGCATCCCCCTGACGCTCCTGCCGTCCGCCGACGGAGGCGTCGGCTTCAACTTCTGCCGCTGCGACATGGGCGACGGCAGATTATCCACCTGGCAGGCCGAATTGAACCGATTCCACGAAGTGGAGAATTTCGGGGAATTGCTGCTCACCGATTACGCTTCCGCAGCCGCCCTGCGCGGCTGGCACGGCGAAAACGCCCCCGGCTCCAGAGAGGAATTTGAAGCCCTCCGCCGGAAGATGGAAATCCCCGCCGCCGCCGTCGTCCACGGGCCCTACCTCTCCAACCCGGAACAGGACGGCGTCTGCGTGAACTGGGCCACCGCGGGCATGCTCCCGGCTTTTCTGGAATACCGGCCCAAAGGTTCCGACGCGGCTCCGCGCCGGGTCCTCTGTTCACCGGTAAACGGCCTGCTGGTCAGCGAAACCGCCCACTTTGCCCGACTCTCCGGACTGGAGCCGGATACCGAGTACGAATACACCCTCCACGCTCTGACCCCGGTGGACAATGCCCCGGTACAGACCGGTCCGGTCATGAGTTTCCGCTCGGCCCCGGCTCCGGGACGGGAATATTCATTCTTCTGCGTCAACGATCTGCACTCCAACGCCGCCTATCTGACCGACGCCCTCGGCACCCCCGAAGCCGAAGCGGCGGCATTTCACCTGCTGCTGGGGGATAATCTCAGCTGTCTCTCGGGCCGGGAAGCCCTTTATGCCGGGGTCATCGATCCCGTCGTCCGGGTAAACCGGAGCCGAAACACCGATACTCCGCTGGTATTCGTCCGGGGAAATCATGAACAGCTCGGCATCTTCGCCGCGGAATATTTCACGGTCATGCGCCATCCCTCCGGCCGCACCTGGTACGCCTTTCAATACGGAGACGCTTTCTTCGTGGTGACCGACACCGGCGGCGAGGCCTGGGCTTACAATCCGGAGCATCTGATCTACCGCAACAACGAAATGGCCGATGCCGAGAGGAAATTCCTGGAGGAGCTCACCGCTTCCGCAGCGTGGCGGGACGCGGCTTTCCGGATCGTATTCGCCCACATCCCGCCTCTGGAATCAGGCACCCCCCACTTCCGGCTCCTGGAGCCGCTTTTCAACTGCGATACGCCCCCGGAGCTGATCGTCTCCGGCCACAACCACCGCTACGGGCGCATCGACCGCCTCGCGGACGGCTTCGCGGCCGGGGCCGATCCGGTGATGGTGCGCCGATACCCGCATCCCGCGCCGGTGCCGGCGGTCAGGATCATACTCTCCACCGATACCGCCATGAATTGTCGTGTCGCCGTGGACCGTGTGGAGGTGACGATCATGAAATTCGCCCCCGACGGCCGATACGCCGTCTCCGACCGGATAACCCTGCCGCGGCGGCTGAACGCCGCTCCCGCCCCGGCTCAGTCCGAAGAGGGATCGGAATAGGTCACCAGCGCCCGGGCCCGGGGACAGGCGTCGGCCAGCCACGCGGCGTGGGGGACATTGGCCTTAATGTAGACGGTGTCACCGGCTTTGAGCCGGCGGGGTTTTCCGGTATCGTAGACGCAGTACTCGATCTCACCCTCCAGGACGACGAAAAACTCCTCGGATTCGTGGCTCATGAGCCCCCGCCGGGGTGCCGGGAGATATTCGATCACAAATGGATCCATCTTCCGCCCCAGCTGGCGGTGGGCGAGCGCGAGATAGCGGATGCCGTATTCTCCGCCGTTGTCCCGCTGGAGTTCCACCCCGTCGTCGAGATTGCCGAAGGAATACTGTGCGCCGCGGCAGTCGGATTCAAAGAGTTCGGAGACGTTGATCCCCAGCGCGTCGGCGATCTTCACCAGCGCCTTTAGCGAGGGCGTGATCCGGAAATTTTCCACCTGGGAAATAAATCCTTTGCTGAAACCGCTGCGTCCGGCCAGCTGCTCCACCGTCATTTTCTGAGTCTGGCGCACCTTGCGGATGGTCTGGGATAATTCCAGTAAGTTCATTCCGGCCCGTCCTTTCCTTTGGCTGTGCACATACGGTAATATAATACGCCGCGGGGATTTTTCAATCAATTCCCCAAAATGTCACGGAGCCTGCAAGCGCAATTGCTGGTGACGGCGTCCACGCCGCGCCGGATGTAACGGGCGGCCCGTTCCGCATCGTCCACCGTCCATACCCCGACGAAAAAGCCCCGGGACTTCAGGTAAGCAGCTTCCGCGTCTCCGAAAGCATCTTCGCGGCACTCGGCGTCGATGCCATCGGCGCGGAGGTCGGTCAGAATCTCCGCGCACTCTTCCGCGGAGGGATGAAAACTCCCGTCCGCGGCCCTGAAATCGGTCAGCCAGAGGGTTTTGACTTCCGGCATATACCGTTTGCTCAGGC
>JAZMZH010000154.1:0-11064 GCA_045585875.1 Victivallaceae bacterium
AGGCGTTGCAGCCGCCGATGCCGGTCTCCGGGTCGAAGGCGGAGGGTTCCATTTCGACAAGTTCCAGCGGCGACAGGTCGGTCCAGGCGTCGAACTTGGAAACCGCGACGATGAAGGGTTTTTCATACTTGCCTCCGGCGCTGATCCGGTGATAGCGGCGCAGCCGGGAAAGGGTTTCCTCCAGCAGCGCCATCTGATTCTGAACTTTTCCGCCGCCTCCGTCTTTGCCGGGCATACGGCTGCGGAAACGGGGATCGGCGGTGGGATCGAAAAGGAAGATGATGCCGTCGGAGTGGACCAGGTGCCGGCTCCCGGGATTGGCGAAATCATCCGCACCCGGCTGAAAGTGTTCCCCGGCGTTGTCGTAAAAAACCACATTCCAGTCCCGGATCCCGGCCCGGTTGGGCCACTGGGCGTGAAGCTTGTAAATAAACGGACGCGGCATGTTGATCTGCCGTCCCGCCACATGGATGGTGTTGTACATTTCCCCGGCCAGCTGAGTCTTTTCCAGAGCGGTGAGCTTATCCGGTTCGCCGCTCATGAACAGCCGGGTCTCGCAGCCGGTCAGAATCTCGTTTCCGACCGGATCGGCATCGGTCACGCTCACGTCGAAAACCCCGGGCAGACGTTCCTTCAACCGGTGAAGCATACTGGTGAGAAAATAGGTTTTGCCGCTGGCCGGAGCCCCGACGATGGAGTAAAAACGGCTCTCCAGATCCACCACCGTGGGCGCCAGACGCAGGTGACAGTGGGGACACGCCATGTCCGGACAGCTCATGCCGCCCGCGTCAACGGCCTGGCCCGAAGCATCAAACCGCTCCGGCACGAAACGCTTCTGCTCATCCGGCACCATGGGGTCTCCGAAGAGACTCGGATGCTGGGAAATGTAAAGCACGTTGCCGCTTCCGAAACTCTTCCAGCAATGAGGGCACATGCGCTCTTCGCCGGAAATCACCACTCCGCGGCTGAAATCATCCGCCCCGTAAACCGCGGTCTGCGCGAATTCCCGGGGCCGTTCCGGTTCGGAAACCGGCTTCAGCGCCGGACGCGCCGCCGGGCGTTCGGCAGCCGGTCCCGCCGCCCCGGCCAGAGCCGCGGCCAGAAACGGATATTCCGCGGCCGGACGCCACTCGGGGCCCTGATCGGTGGCCAGCAAAGTGCCGGCGGTCACCCGGCCGGAGTTGACGGCGGCGATGATCTGATCGTCATTTATGCCGCTCTGGGGGACGTTGTTCTCCAAGATATACCACCACATGCCTTCAGCACCTCCTGCTGTCTCCTGACAAAGTAACACCAAAAGACCGTCTTGTCAACCGGACATCGCGTATTCAACGAAATTTTATCCTGACAATTCTCCCGGTCGGAACTCCCGATGCGCTCACGCTTATGTAATTGTCGCTCCAGCCCACGGACACGCCGGAGGCAGGCGTCCGCTCGAAGATCACGGGCAGCGTCTCTCCCCGCTGGGATTCGACGAATCCGGCGGCGGAAGCGCCGGTGATCTCCGAAAGGATCTTCGCCCTTTCCGCGGCGATCCGCGGCGGCACCGGATTCTTCATGGCCGCCGCCCGGGTTCCCGGCCGGGGAGAATAGGGAAACACATGGGCGTTGGCAAAGGCCATGCGCCGGACAAACTCCGCTCCGGCGGCAAATTCCTCCTCGCTCTCCCCGGGAAATCCGGTGATGAGATCCGTGCCGATGTGCACTCCCGGCACCCGTTCCCGGATCATCCCCACGAAGTCGGCGTACTCCTCCGTGCGGTAACGACGCCCCATCCGCTCCAGCACGCTGTCGCAGCCGTTCTGCAGAGGCAGATGCAAAAACCGGCACACCCTGCCCGAGGCGGCCATCGCGCAAAACACCTTCAGGAATTTTCCGTCCCCGGGATGGGGTTCCGTGCTGGACAGACGGATGCGGAATTCGCCCGGCAGTTCCCCGATCGCCTCCAGCAGCTCCGCCAGCCCGCGGCCGCCGCAGCGGTAGGCGCAGATGTTGACCCCGGTGAGCACGATTTCGGGAAATCCGGCCGCCGCCGCACGGCGGCAATCCTCCAGCGTCTCGTCCCAGTCCCGGGAACGCTCCCGCCCCCTGGTGTACGGCACGATGCAGTAAGCGCAGAAATTGCCGCACCCCTCCTGCACCTTGATGAATATGCGGCTGCGGAAATGCGCGTCCCCGAATCCACCCTCCCGGAACACGGGAAACCCCTCGACATCGCGCTCCGCCCCCTCCGGCAGCTCCGCCGACGCCACCAGGCGCTTGTCGGTCACCACCCGCACTCCGCACTCCTCAAGTCCGGCGGCTATGGCCGGAGCCCCGCATCCGGTGAGCACAATCCCGCATCCGGGGTATTCCCGGCGCACGCGGCGGACCGCGGAACGGGTCGTCGCCGCGGCATTGGCGGTAACGGCGCAGGCATTCACCACCACCAGCGCGGGCGGTCCGGGGAGCTTTTCATACTCCGTCACCTCCATGCCCGCGGCGGCCAGCCGCCCATGCATCAGCCCCGAATCGGCGTGATTCAGACGGCATCCGACGGTTATGATCGCGGCCAGAGGCTTCACTTCAGTCTCCGAAGCTCTCCGGCTCCGCCGACACCCGGGCGCGCCGGATGCTCATCTCCTCCTGCTGGCGCACCGGCTCCACCATGAGAAGCATCCAGGTGACCACGGAGGCGGCCAGCACCGCCGCCGCCACGGCACGGCGGTCGGCGGCCTTGAATTTTTTCATCGCGCCCCAATCGCAGAGGATCAGGACGCCGTAGAGGATCATCGGCAGCAGCAGCGGGATCTCAATGCCGGAGGGACGGGTGAAGGTCATGACCAGCCACACCGCCGCCAGCAGCACCGGCACGAGGCGCAGCGCCAGCACCACGCCGGCCCCGCAGATGCGCACCGCGCCGCGACGGTGATCCGGATTTTCCACAAGCCACGCCGCCAAAACCGCCGACGGAGGCAGAATCCCGATGATCCCGCCCGGGAAGAAAACCAGATTCACGACGCCCCAGGCGATGATGACCGGCATCCGCAGATCAAAACGGCGACGTCCCATGCCCGCCAGATAAAGCAGCGCCGCCGCTCCCCCGAGCAGCGCGGTCGCCCAGCCCTCCACCGGGGATATCCCGGTGTACCCCGGAAATCCGGTCACGCCGGGCAAAAACGCGCAGGCCGCCAGGAGCACGATTTCCAGCGGCAGACGGATTTTTGCGTCCCGGACCATGCCGGATGCGGCAAAAGCCAGGGTTTCCACCATGATCCAGCCCAGCGTCAGCATGGCGCCGCCGGAGCGTCCGGCGTCGAGAAAAGCCGTGTTGCCCAGCAGAAATGCCGCGGCGATGAATCCCATCCGGGGCAGAACATCCCGGCTCCCGCCGGTTGTCCTGACGGAAGTCTCCGAACCCAGCAGATAAACCGCCCAGGTCGTCAACACTGCGAAAACGATTCCGGCCAGCCGGTCCGCCTCGGCGGAACCCCAGCTGAAGATCCGCCCGGAATTCTGCGCCGCAAAAAACGCGACCCCCGCCAGCATGATCACCCACATCCCGGCCCGGAAACCGCCGATTCTGATCCTGTTCAATTACGCCTCCCATCCGGCCTCGCGCCGGTATGCCGTCTCAGCGGATCTGACCGTCCCCGCGAACCACATATTTGTAGATGACCAGCTCGTCCACCCCCATCGGTCCGCGGGCGTGAAGCTTATCCGTGCTGATCCCGATCTCCGCGCCCATGCCGAACTCCCCGCCGTCGGTGAAACGGGTGGAGGCGTTGTGATAGACCGCCGCCGAATCCACGCCCCGGAGAAACACCCCGGCCGCGGCTTCGTCTCCGGTCACAATGGCGTCGGAGTGATGGGACCCCATCCGGTTGACCACCTGCACCGCCTCCGCGACGTCGGCCACCACTCTGACGCCGAGGATCAGATCCAGATACTCCTTTCCGTCATCCTCGGGCGTCAGCGGCACGGCGTCGGAGAGGATGGCGCAGACCTCGCGGTCGCCGCGGAGTTCCACCGGATATCCGGCCAGCACTCCGGCCAGCTTCGGCAAAAAGGTTCCGGCGATTTTGCGGCTGACCAGCAGGCTCTCCAGGGCGTTGCAGACGCCGGGGCGGCTGCACTTGGCATTTTCCACGATCCGGCAGGCCATGTCGAAATCCGCTTTTTCGTCCACATAGATATGGCAGACGCCCTTGTAATGCTTGATCACCGGGATTCGCGACTGCTCCACGACAGTGCGGATCAGTCCCTCCCCTCCCCGGGGCATCACCAGGTCGATGAGTCCGTCGAGCTGCAGCATCATGCCCACCGCCCGGCGATCGGTCCACGGGATCAGTTGAACGGCGTCGACCGGCATGCCGCCGTCGGCTGCGGCCCTGCGCAGGATGGAAGCGATGGCGATGTTGCTGCGGATGGCTTCCTTGCCGCCCCGCAGGATCACGGCGTTTCCGGCTTTCAGGCAGATGCCCGCGGCGTCGGCGGTGACGTTGGGGCGGGATTCGAAAATGATGGCGATCACGCCGATGGGCACCGAAATCTTTTCGATGCGGATGCCGTTGGGCCGGGTGAAGGAGCGGAGCACGCGACCGACCGGATCGCTCTGGGCCGCCACCTGACGCAGACCTTCGGCCATGGCAGAAATACGTGCCGGAGTCATCTCCAGGCGGTCCAGCATGGCCTTGCCGAGGCCGTTTTTACGGCCCTCTTCCATATCCTCGCGGTTGGCGGCGGCGATGGCGCCCTCTCCGGCGATCAGGGCGTCGGCCATGGCGTTCAGACATGAGGTGCGGGTCTCGGAGGGGAGCAGCGCCAGACGCTCCGAAGCCCGGCGGGCCCGTTCGGCCATGGCGATGATCTCCCGATTCAATTCCTCAGAAGAAAGTTCCGTGTTGTTCATGATGGTATGGAATCCTTGATGATTGCGACGGCCATCTCCAGAGCCCGGATCGAGGCGGCGCGGCGCACCTCGGCCCTGGACCCCTTGAAAGCCCATTTTTTTATGCGGCGGCGGCCTCGGAAAAGCACGCCGATGAAAACCGTCCCCACCGGCTTGTCCGGCAGACCGCCCCCGGGCCCGGCGATCCCGGAAACCGCGATGCCGCAGCCGCAGCCGAGCCGATCGGCCACGCCGTCCAGCAGCGCCGAGACGCACTCTTCCGAAACCGCGCCGCAGCTGCGGAATATGCCGTCATCCACCCCCAGCAGCCGGTGTTTCAGCTCATTGGAGTAGACCACCGCTCCGCCCCTGAAGACATCGGAGCATCCGGCAAGATCCGTGATCGCGCTTGCGATCATTCCGCCGGTGCAGCTCTCCGCGGTCCCCAGAGTCTCCCCCTGTGCGCGGAGAAGCTCCACCAGCTCCCGGCACAGAGCCTCAGGCATCGGCTTTTTCGCTCTCGGCCCCGGCGGCCTTTTCATCGGCGCAGGTCTCGGCGGCGGCGGAATCCTTCATCCTGCCGAGATAGGCGGGCATCTCCAGTCCGGCCATGGCGGCGACGTCGTGGAGCGGCGGGAGACTCTTCAGAAGCCCGCTCATGAAGTCGGCGGCGGCGCCTTTTCCGTCCTTGCCGGCATGTCCGCCGTCCCAGACGGTGAGCTTGTCGATCTTGATGTTGCTGATGGCGGCGGCCTGGAGCTCGACGATCTCCCGGAGCTTTTCAATCAGGAGCATACGGCCGGCGGCCTCGGAATCGCTGGCGCAGGCGTCGATGATCTGACGATAACCGTCGCCCTTGGCTTTCAGGATCTCGAAATTGCCCCGGGCTTCGGCGGAGAGTTTGGCGTAGATGGCGTCGGCCTCGCCGGAAGCTTCCCGGCGGCGCTTCTCGGCCTCGGCCTCGGCCTGAATCTCGATCTCCTTTTTGCGGACCTCGGCGGCGACGAGGATCTCGGCGCGCTGCTTCTCCCGCTCCATGTCGGCGCGGGCCATCTGCACGGCCTTTTCGGCATCGAACTGAGCCTGCTCGATCTGAGCGGCGGCGACCCGGCGGGCGGCTTCGCCCCGGCGGTAGGCCTCGGCCTCCTGCTCCACGCGGTCGGCGTTGGATTTGGCGATCTCGATGGCGGCGAGGTTCTCGCCCTGGGTGGCCAGGGAGTCGGCGTGCTTGACGGCGATGCGGCGTTTCTGTTCGGCGTCGGCTTCGCCGGAAACGGCTTCCGCGTTGGCGGCGGCCACGGCGATGCGCTCCTGTTTCTGAGCGTCGGCCTCGCCGGTGGAACCTTTCCGATTTTCCTCGGCCACGTCGATCTTCGCCCGGTTGATGGCCTCGCTGGCGGCCCGTTTGCCGATGGCCTCGATATAACCGGACTCATCGGTGATGTCGGTGATGTTGACGTTCAGCAGTTCCAGACCGATCTTGGTGAGTTCCTCGGCCACGTTGGCCTCGACCTGACGCAAAAAGGTTTCCCGGTCGGCATTGATCTGTTCGATGGTCATGGAGGCGATGACCAGACGCAGCTGTCCGAGGATGATGTCCCGGCTGAGTTCGGCGATGGCCTCCGGACTCTGTCCGAAGATGCGTTCGGCGGCGTTGCCCATGATTTCGGGCTTGGTGCTGACGCCGACGGTGAAGACGCTGGGGACGTTGATGCGGATGTTCTGTTTGCAGAGGGCGTTGCCGAGATTGACCTCCAGCTGCAGCGGTCTCAGGGAGATATAGCCGTAGTCCTGAAAGATCGGCACCACGAATTTGGCGCCGCCGTGAATACATGTGGCGGCCCGGTGTCCGGCGGTTTTTCCGTAGATGACCATGATCCGGTCGGAGGGGCATTTGCGGAATCTCGATGCCAGCATCATGAAGAGCACCACCAGCACGACCACCGCCATGACGATGAAAATTGTGATCTGTCCGTCCATTCTGAAACTTCTCCTGGATTGTTTGATATGTTCTGCCTGTTCTTACGAAACGGGTTCCACCTTGTAGGTGTCGGCGCCGATGAGCTCCACCACTTTCACCACCGTGCCCCGGGGGATTTCACGATCCGCCACCGCGCGGACCGCCCGGGTGCAGTGGGCGAAGCGCACCGTCACGGTGCCCTTGCCCCCCTCCGGGATGGTGATGTAGACGCTGCCCTCGCGGCCCACGAAATCGGCTTCGCCGATATTCCCGGACTGCTGCATCTTCATGAAGAGCCAGACCAGGAGCGTGGTCAGCGTCATCATGAAAATCCCGCACACGAGAGCGATCAGGAATCCCGCCCAGCCGCTGCCGCCCCAGAAAAATCCGGCCCATCCGAAAAACGTGACAAAGGCCAGCAGACTGCGCAGCGAGAAGAAACTCACCAGCGAGAGTTCTCCGGCCCCTCCCATATCCACATCGGAGGCATCGAAGTCTCCGGCTGCGTCAGGGGCTTCCGCGCCCAGTCCGACCAGCATCATCACCAGCTGAATGGCAAAGAGCACGCTGCCTCCCAGAGCCAGGTAAAAGTAAAAACTCCGGCTGCCGGCGAGGAATTCTCCTATGCGGTCAAGCATTTCCATCATCAACCTCCTCTGTTGGTATTATTTTCCCGAAAGCGCATTGCGCTTCCGCCACTCTCTGATCACTTCAAGCAGCTTCGGCAGCACCGTCGCCGCCTTGGCCGGCCCGATGCCCCGCAGCTGCATCGCCTCGGTGGCGGTCACCGGCGCGGCGTTGGCCAGAAGCTTCAACGCGGCGTCCGGCAGGATCTGAAAAGCCGGCACGCCCCTGGCCCGCGCCATCTCCAGCCTGGCCCGGCGCAGTTCCTCGAAAAGATCGTCGCATCCCGGATTGATCGACTCCTCCGCCCCGGATGCGCTTCGCCGCCCGGCCGATTCCGTCAGCGGCGGGAAGTTCACCTTCAGCGAGCCGGGACGGCGCAGCCACGCACGCCCCTTGTCGGAAATGTCCACACAGGGGAATTCCGACTCCGTGGCCGTCTCCAGCAGGCCCTGGGATTCCAGCGCCAGCAAAAACTGCATCACGTCCCGGGGCTTCAGCATGTCCAGAGACCCGAAACGCGGATGCTCCACCAGACGGCTGCTGACGGTTTCAAGCTTGCGGCCCCCGGTCAGCAGGAGGCAGAGCTTGTTGCGGCCGATGCGCCCGCGGAATCCGGCGGTCACCTCCAATATCACCTTGGCGATCTCAAGCTCACGGCGGGTGGCGTCCCGCCAGTCCTCGAGACCGTGACAATGATCGCAGGCGTCGCACTGCCAGTCATTGGCGGGTTCGCCGAAATACTCGATCAGAAAACGCTGACGGCATCCGGGAGCCCGGGTATAGGTCATGACCTCCTCCAGACGCCCCAGCTCAAAATCCCGCTTCGCGGCAATGGCTTCGAAATCCACCTTGCTCAGATCCTTGTCATCCGGCAGCAGCAGACGGGTCGCCAGCCCGGTGAAGGGAGGACGCCACTCCACATTTTCACCGCTCAGAGCCCGAAGCACCCGGCGCAGCTGATCGTTGTTCAGCCCGGTTATGGTCTCCAGATCGCCGTAGCTGGCGCCGACGCCGGAAAAAATCCCATCCCCGAACTGTTCGAAACAGCGGTCGATGAATATGGATCGCTGCGTGATCCTCGCCCCGAGATCCGCATGAATCTTCTCCAGCGGCTTGAGAAAACGAAGCTTGCCCGGAGAATCCTCGTTGCGGATCTCCCGCTCCACATATCCGGCCTTTTCCAGCGAACGCAGAGCGCTTCCGATCTGGGTCTCGTTTTTGGCTCCGGGGACGGCTTCGGCCAACTCTCTGCCGGTCATCTCCACCACGTTGTCGTCGACAGCCGCCGCCCGGCGTCTCAGGACCGTCCAGAGGTTCCTGATCAGCTCCACCGGCGGATTGTTCATGTCGATGAGAAACTCCTGCACAAAGCGGTCGGCATAGCTGAAAAACAGGATGCACTCCGCCATCTCCCCGTCCCGTCCGGCACGGCCCGCCTCCTGATAGTAGGCCTCCAGACTGCCGGTCAGGGTGTAATGGATGACCCGGCGGACGTCGGGACGGTCGATGCCCATGCCGAAGGCATTGGTGGCGGCCAGGATCGGGCACTTCTCGGTCATGAAACGCTCCTGGGCCCGGCTCCGGGCTTCATCGTCCAGTCCGGCGTGATAGGCGATGCAGCCGAATTCCTGGGAGAGCTCGTCCACCAGCCGCCGGGTGGAAGCGTAGATGATGGTGGGCTTCTTCACGGCCAGGATCTGCTTCAGCAGCTTTTTCTTGTGCTCGGGAGTGGGACAGTCCTCCACCCGAAAAGCCAGGTTGGGACGCTTGAATCCGGCGATGGCGAACTTCATCCCCGGGCGTCTCAGCTGCAGGGTTATGTCCTCCCTCACCCGGGGCGTCGCGGTGGCGGTGAAGGCGCAGACCTGGCGGATGCCGAACTCGGCCGAAATCTCCCCCAGCGCCAGATAGCTCGGCCGGAAATCGTGCCCCCACTGACTGATGCAGTGCGCCTCATCCACGATCATCACATCCGGAGGGCACTGACGCAGCATTTTCCGGAAACTCCCGGCCCGGAAACGCTCCGGAGCCACATAGAGCAGTTTCACCTTTCCGGCCTTGACCCGGTCGAATATCTGCAGCTGCTCGTTGAACTCCACCGTGGAATTCACCAGCTCCGCCGGGATTCCCCTGGCCACAAGCGCATCCACCTGATCCTTCATCAGCGAGATCAGCGGCGACACCACGATGCCGTAACCCGGACGCATCAGGATCGGCAACTGGTAGCAGAGACTTTTTCCGGCGCCGGTGGGCATCACCACACACCAGTCTCCCCCCTCAAGCACATTATCAACCACCTGCTTCTGATTGTCCAAAAAGCAATCGTAGCCGAAATATTTTTTCAGTCCTTCTTGTGCAGTCAGCATCGTCCAATCATCCTCGTTTGAAACTCCCGCCTTTAAACTACACCGTTTTTTTTATTTTTCAAGTTCAAAAAACAGGATTATCGGAGCTTTTTTTCATTCCATGCGTTTTTGAGGAACTCCATGTAGCGGGCGACGACCGTTTCCCGGCTGAAATGCTCCTCGGCCGCACGCCTCCCCCGCAGCCCCATGGCGGCGTGCTCTCCGGGACTCATGGCGGCGAAACGCTCCAGACACTCCGCCAGTGCCTCCGCCGAACGCGGCCGGAAGAGCAGTCCGCAATCATCCCGCACGCACTCCCTGCATCCCGGGATGTCGCTGGCCAGCACCGGGCGTCCGGTGGCCATGGCCTCCAGGAGCACGTTGGAGAGCCCCTCGTGGTAACTCGGCAGCACCACCGCGTGCATGCCCGCGATGAAATCCGGCATCGCGTCGATGTCCAGCCGGGGATGAAAAATCACCGCATCGCTCCGGAGTTCCGCATAAAGCCGTTCGTCGTCGATCAGTCCGGCAAAGTGAAATTCGCATCCGGGATGCCGCCCGCCGAACAGCTCCGCGGCCCGGATATATTCCGCCACCCCCTTGGAGCGGCAGAAGCGCGCGGGCAGCAGAAAACGCAGCGGCTTCTCCTCCGGATATTCGCGGCAGGGAAAAGCCTCCAGATCCACCCCGCTGCCGGGCAGCAGCACGCACCGCGCAGGATCGACAAGTCCTTCGGAAACAAAGGTCTCCAGATTGACACGGTTCTGAAAAAACACCCTTGCCGCCCCCTTCAGGGATCTCCGGGTCAGCATTTTCGCCGCCATGCGCACCGGACCGCGGCGCTGAAAGGCTTCTCCGATGCCGGTAATGTTGGCGGCAAAAGGCACCCCGCACTTCCGGGCGGCGAGCCCGCCGTAGCAGTTGGGCTTTATCGTGAATGTCAGCACCGCGTCGGGATTTTCCCGGCGGATCAGCCGCAGACAGCGCCGGTAAAAAATCATATCCCCGACCGGATTCGATCCATGACGGGAAACCGGCAGCAGCACCCGCTTCACCCCGAGACGGTCGAAACGGTGAAAATACGGCCCGTCCGCCGCCGCCACCACCGTCTGAATTCCCTCCCGGACCAGACGCTCCACCAGCTGCCGTCGGAACTGATAGACCACTTCGTCCATGTTGGCCAGGATGAGAACTTTTTTCATGACGGAGCGTATTCCTAGTCCAGTTCGGGACGGGCGCTGCGGCACATGAGCTCCTCGATG
>JAZMZH010000155.1:0-23464 GCA_045585875.1 Victivallaceae bacterium
TCAGGAGCTATAGGCCGGTCCGAATTTGCTCCGGCTATGCCTCGCGCAAGGATTGAGTCTGTAATCAATCAGCATCGAATGTGCGCATAACTTCGGACACTACCGTTTTGGGGATTTGCGGAATCTCTTGATGCGGGAAACACCTGGCGATTACTGATTTTCTGGGATGCCTCCGGCTCATCATCCATGTTTCCCGTCGGGTATAAATACTTTGGGGGAGCTGGGACTCTTTTTTGCTTTCATATTGCGGACAAAGGTGAGGTTTTCTACATCTTGACCGACGATAACGATTTGTTGTATATGAAACAGTTTCATAGTCACAAAGAATCAATATGAAATTTTTTAGTTAAAGACAAAAAACGTTTCCATCGGAGGCCATCATGTCGCAAGAGGATGACACAAAACATCGGACGGAAAATCCGACAAGTCAATGCACGCTGAAAGTCCGCCTGACCTATCCAGGCAAACCGACGCTGGCAATCGTGACTTCGCGCCCGGACGGCAACAAGGCCGTGACCTATCAGCGTCTGGATGACAACGGAGACCCGATCCCCGGAGCCGTCGGTGCGGCGAAAATTCCGATCCTTTAACACCTGATCTGCGGAAGGTATAATATGAGCGAAAAGAGCAACGACTCAGCAAAATCCGCCGCGTCCGTGCCGGATAACCACATCACCGTCGCAACCCGGGACAGCACGCCGAAGGTCACCACCCGGCTGATTTTCCCCGGACCGGTCGTCCTGGGGCGGATCACCTCGACCTCCGTCTCCTCCGGGACCGTCAATTACGTCCGCCTGTACGCTACGGAGGGCGGAGATACGACCTCGGACGGTTCTACCGGGAGCGCCGTTCTTCCGATTCTCCGTTAACCGTTTCAAAGGAGTTTCGCCATGGAGACCTTGAAGGATATTCCGACGATCCGTCAGCACTTCCTCTTCTTTTACACTCAGGGAAGCGCCAGCGGGAATATTTACGACAATCAGATCGTTTCCTCCGCCATGTCGTACGGCTCGTTTTTTTCGTCGCTGACCGGGATCGACAGCGTTTCCGGAGAAATGACGGCCGGAAACTTCAAGATCACACTGACGATGGGCGCCGCCCCGATGAACTATCCGACCTTTCAGGTCGAAGTGGATCATTACACCACGGGCATGCATGGCGAAACCGAATGTCACTATACCGAACCCGTCATCTTTAATTTCCCCTGCTCGGTTACCACCAAAGGCGCGGCCGCGACCGGCTCCCGACCGGCAATCGCATCCTGCACGCAGAATTTCCTGATCCGGGTCATCATCGCCAATCACCAGATGCCGCTGACTTATTACGGAGCCCACAGCAGCATCGTCCTGAAGGGCGATCGCGGCAGCGTCGGAGTTTCGACGACCGCCGGGCGCCGGGCTTCCAAAACTTACGACACCTATACCAAAATCGTTGACGGCGTCAGCACTCCCAATACGACGGTGGTCAACAACAAGGATTTCTCCGGATATCCCGGCAGTCTGTACCAAAACGGCTACAGCTGTTATCATCGTCCCGGGATTTATACCGCCCTGACCGAAACCCAGCTGACGGGAGTGTCCCGGAGAATTTATGTCCCGTACAGCACGTTCATCCTGGAAGAATACGGCCTGCCGGGCACGCTGATCGCGGTGGATCCCGGAATCGCCGCGCAAACCGCCGCATCCCCGTCCCCATACGGAGGATTGCAGGTGTATTCAAGTTCCCACCCGGAGATTTCGGGTACTTATTACTCCATCGGAGACCCTTATACTCTGGTCACAACAGTCAATAACCAGCGTACGGCTTTTCGCTTTGCCAAAGTGAATCAATGGGGATTTTACACGACGCCCCTGGATTCCGCCACCTATTATCCCCCCGCCGGAGTGGAGGGCTGGACTTGTCTGGACACCAATACCGCCGCGCCCGCGGAGCAGACGGAAGTCCCGCATCTCGGATGGACTTACGGAGGAATGACCGTCAACGGATCCGGACACAAAATCGTTTCGCCCAAAGTCGCTTCGCCCAAATCCCCGGCCCCGAGCTACAGTCTGGGAGGACAATACAACGGTCATGATTTTTATGAAGCCAATCTCCCTCTGCCTTCCGAAATCTTCGACGGCTACTCCCAGCCCAATCACCGCGGCGCCACCCAGTCCTTTTGGCAGTATCTGGTTTTCAAAGACGATGACGACGGTTATGTCCTGAGCGACACGCTGGCCGTCGGCAGCGTATTCTGTCCGGTTGAAATCGGCGGATTCCCCTGCGCTCTGCCGGTTGCGCCGCCGTCGGTGGAAAATTACACCGGCAACGGAAGCACCCGCGATGTCATCCTGAAAGTCAACAATATGGCAATCAACATAAACCGCAGCCCGTCCGCGTTCAATCAATACGCAATCCTCGGCAAGGCGGATGATGTGATGATGGATGTGAATCTCGACAAACTCAGCCGGGATGCCATGATCGCGGGCGGCATCTGGGGATATTATCCGCTGGCACGTCAGCTGCAGGTCCCGACTGCGACCGCGGGAGATCCCTCTTATCCGGTCAGCATGTCGCTGCAGCACACTCAGACCAGCAGCGCCGAGTGCAGCGTACACCTTATCGAAGACACTCACTCCTGTGATCTGAATTATCAGTCCGACCGCTCCTGGCGCAGTAAGGAACTGACCGGAAATTTCATGCCGACCCGTGACTACAACTCCGGTCTTTACGGGCCAACATGCTATGATTTCCGTGTCGTTATCGAGCTGGCCGGGATCGGGACGTATTCGTTAAGCGACAACGGCACGACCGCGTCGGGAAATCTGGTGACATTTTCGGATTATCAGCCGTCCGCCAGCGGCATGACGGAAACTTACAGTTTTTCCTGTTCCAAAAACTGGAGCGGAAACGCTGATTGCGTCAGTCGCAACGGCGATATGGTGGATTCACTGCATAAAATTGAAACCGGCCCCATCCCGTTCCAGATTTCGGCTGCGCGCAATGCTTCCATGACCATAACTCAGCAATATTACGAGCAGGGTCCGGGAGGCAGTCCGGTACTGCAGACGCTGACGCTGCCATACTCGGCTGAACTGAGCTATCAGAAAAATGGCGCCGCTCTGTGGGAAGATTCGGGAAGCGGCGTCATGTTTTCGGGCCCGAACCGGGTTGGAGGAGTCGCCAGTGTACAGCTGGTTTCCGGATATGCCGAAAAATCGCCGCAGGCGGCGGACCAGATTTCGGATACCGCTCAGCTCTATACGGAGGATCTGCACCGGGTTTACACTACGGCCAATGCCTATATGCTTCACAACGGCAGGGTGGCGGGCACCGGGACGGCAACTTTCAAGAGAATGACGATGGGGCCGAATATGGAGCCGGGATATGAAACCGTCGTCCGCGATGTCGGCGGCAGTTATCAACATTCGGGAGTCACCGCCCTGGCATCCGATGAGCCCTGTCTGATCCCGAAGAATTTCTCCGCTTTTCCCGTTTCGCCCAAAAGCGCCGGACAGGCCGATGATCTTTTTGTCCGGATGTGCGCTAAAGTGTACTTCGCCCACGAATCAAACTGGACCAATCCGGGACGGAAACTTTCCTACTGCCGGATCGAAGTAAAGAGGGTGATCGACATGCAGTCTTCGATCATGGCCGGTATTGATACCGACGGCATGACCGGCAGCGCCATCACCACGATCTCCTTTGTCGAACGCCGCAACAAGGAGGATGTAACGGTCCTTTACGAAAAGTTCTACGACGCCTCCGGTGATAAATTCGAGGAGCTGGTTTCCCTGTACCGGAACTATTTCCCGCTCGACTGGAATACCGCGGTATTCCCCGAACCGCCGATCAGCGGCTGGGTCGATCCCAACCTTCCATATCTTCCCTCTCCCCGGGATTTAACCTTTATCCAGAAACACACCGCCGTCGTCACTTATCTCCGGCGCAACCGTACGGAAATCACCCTGACTTCTCAATAGCACCGCTCAGACAAATATCGGCAGAGACGGCGGAAGGCAAAGCTGAAAAATCATTTTTTCCGGATTTCACGACAAGGCTCTTTGACTTTTCCTCCCGCAAATGCTATATTTCCGTAAATACCCTTAACAACAAGGTGCTGCAAATGACGAACGAAATCACCCGTCACTCCTTTGAAGTCGCCCGCCTCGGCGAATGTAAAATCGATTCCCCTCTGGAAATGATCGACTTCATCCGCGATGGAGAGCGCATCATCTATTCGCCCAACATATCCACCATCGTCAGCAACAAGGACGATATCTGGAGTTTTGAACTGGCCGGGCCCTCCGCCAAAATCTTTCACGACCCCGCCTGGACCAAAGCCGCCATCCTCACCGCCGGCGGCCTCTGCCCCGGCCTCAACGACGTGATCAAAGCCCTGACCCGCACCCTGCTGCGGCAGTACAACGTCCCGGTGGTCTACGGCATCCGGTACGGCTACCGGGGCCTGAATCCCAAATTCAAACTGGAACCCGTCACCCTCACCGATGACGACGTGGATTCCATCCACGATCAGGGCGGCTCCATCCTCGGCAGTTCCCGCGGCGAACAGCCGGTCGACGTCATGGTGGAGACCCTCGCCAGAAAAAACATCAATCTGCTCTTCTGCATCGGCGGCGACGGCACCCTCCGCTGCGCTCACGAGATCGCCGGAGAAATCAAACGCCGGAAACTGGCCATCAGCGTCATCGGGGTCCCGAAAACCATCGACAACGACATCGAATTCATCGACAAGACATTCGGTTTTGAAACCGCCGTCTACGTGGCCACCGATTTCATCTTCGGAGCCCATGCCGAGGCCAAAGGCGCATACAACGGCGTCGGCCTCATCAAGGTCATGGGCCGGGATTCGGGATTCATCGCCGCCTACGCGGCGCTGGCCAACAGCGACATCAACTACTGTCTGGTCCCGGAATCGCCTTTCGTCCTGGAGGGGGACGCCCCCAATGCCCTTCTGCCTCACCTGGAGCGCCGCCTCCGCGCCAAAAACCACGCGGTCATCATCGTGGCCGAGGGCGCCGGTCAGAATCTCTTCGAGGATCAAAGCGAAGTCCGGGACGCCTCCGGCAACAAACTGCACAAGGACATCGGCGTCTTTCTCAAGGACAAAATCAACAGCTACTTCAAAAACAAGGGGCTGGAGATCTCCGTAAAATACTTCGACCCGTCGTACATGATCCGCAGCGTTCCGGCCCAGGGGACCGATGCGGTCTTCTGTCAGATGCTGGCCCAAAACGCGGTTCACGCGGCCATGTCCGGTCACACCGACATGGTGGTGGGACACTGGAATGAGAATTTCACCTACGTGCCCATCGCCCTGGCCACCCGCAAGCGCAAGACCATCGACCTGAAGGGACAGCTCTGGAACAGCGTGAAAATCGGCTGCTGCTTTTACAGCGAGGACTACAGGGAATGAAATCTTATCGGGAAGAATTTACCGTCAACCTCCCCTCCAGAAGGGGTTTCGTGAACATCACGCCGAAGTGCGAAGCCGCGCTGGCCGCATCCGGCATCCGGGAGGGGCTGCTCCTGTGCAACGCCATGCACATCACCGCGTCGGTCTTCATCAACGACGACGAGAGCGGTCTCCACGCGGATTTCGAGCGCTGGCTTCAGAAACTCGCCCCGGAAACGCCCTACGAACAGTATGCCCACAACGGTTTCGAGGATAACGCCGACGCTCATCTCAAGCGCCAGATCATGGGTCGCGAAGTGGTGGTGGCGGTGACCGGCGGCAAGCTGGATTTCGGCCCCTGGGAGCAGATTTTCTACGGAGAATTCGACGGCCGGCGCAGCAAACGCATCCTGATCAAGATCATCGGAGAGTAACGCCCATGGATTCCCCGTTCGCCATCTATCCGCTGGGTTCCGGCTCCAGGGGCAATGCCACCGTTTTTGCCGCCGGAGAACAGCTGATTTTGGTGGACGCAGGTTTCTCCCGGCGGGAACTGGAGCGCCGGATGCGGGCGTGCGGGCTGGCTCCCGAACGGGTCGCGGCGGTGCTTCTGACCCACGAACATGACGATCATGCGGCGGGATGCCGGGTTTTCTGCGATTCGTACAGGCTGCCGCTCTATCTCTCCGGCATGACCTGCGATGCGCTGGCCGCCCGGGGAATGCTCCCGGAGCGGGTCATGATCTTCTCTCCCGGGATCGAATTCGACATCGGAGAATTCCGAGTCCGTCCCTTTCCGGTGAGCCACGACGCCGCGGAACCGGTGGGTTTCATCCTGCGCCGGGACGGCTATCCCTGCAAGGCCGGCATGGCCACCGACCTCGGCGTCATGGAATCCTCCATTGCCGATGAACTTGCCGACTGCGACGTGCTGGTGCTGGAGAGCAATTACTCCGAAACCATGCTGGAGGAATCCGGACGGGCGCCGAAGCTCAAGCGGCGCATACGCTCCTTTAAGGGACATCTTGGCAACGATCAGTGCATGGAGGCGCTGCCGGAACTGGTGGGAGAGAGGACCAGGATGATCTATTTCGCCCATGTCTCCCGGGAATGCAACGAGTACGCTCTTGTCGCTTCGCTCGCCGAAGCGCGCATCGGCGGCCGGGTGAATTTCGCGGTCGAGGAGCAGGATGTTCCGGCGCGGGCCTTTGACATCATCGGGGGCAGACTGTTATGAAGAATCTCCCCGAGGAATTTCGCTGGCTTGAGGAAAATGGCTGCGGCGACGCCCCCTCGCGCTTCCGCTGTCACAACTGTTTCCAGAAACTCGACGCAAGCGGACTGAATGTCTTCTCGAAGATCAACTGTCCGAGCTGCGGCGCCGAACTGACGGTACCGGTCAACTTTGCGGATTTCCATCTCTACAAGCTCCTGCACATCAGCCGCAACGCCAGGATCTATCTGGCCAGGGACGCGATCCTCGAACGGGATATCGCGCTCAAGATACCGACCGACCCGGAAACGTCGGCTTACTATCGGGACGCCTTTGAAACCCTGGCCCGCCACGCCCACCCCGGCGTGCTGTGGATCTACAACTCTTCCGTCTGCGGCAACTACTGCTGCGGGGCGCTCCAGCTCATGAAACTCGGCAACTGCCGGGGCGCCACCGAATTGCGCCGCCGCTTCGGCTGCGCCGGCCTGATCGGCAGGCTCGCTCCGGTGGCGGAGGCGCTGAAAATGTTTTCCGTGCGGGGCGTCACCCACCGGGATATCTGCCCGGGGAATCTGCTCTGCGCCGAGTCCGGCGAAATCCGCCTGGCCAATATTCATCCCGGCGGGGAAGCGGCATGGCCGAATTCTCCCCGCCACTGGCGTTACCAGTCGCCGGAATCCCTCCGGGACATGGAGTTCAGCAGCGCCGCGGACATCTACAGTTTTTCCGCGACGACCTATGAAATGCTCTGCGGCGCGCATCCCTTCCGCAGCCCGGAAACGCCGGACGATCTCATGGAGCTCATGATGCAGCAGACACCTGTTCCGCTCTGCAAGCTGAACCCCCAGGTGCCTCCGGTGCTCTCGGAGCTCCTCGCCGCCGGTATGGATATCGAACCGGCCAACCGGCCCGGACCGGACGAGGTCGTAAAGGCGTTCAGGCTCGCCCTGAACGACATCATGGAGCGGGAATTCGGGTGATGCCCCGGCGGCACGGAGAAAAAATGTTTCACCATCTTTCAGCAAGGAGACGATTTTTATGAGCCGGGTGATTGTTACCGGGGGAAGCGGTTTTCTGGGCAGTTTTTTATGCGGACGTCTGCTGGATGCCGGCCATGAAGTCCTGTGCGTGGACAATTTTCTGACCGGGATGCGCCGCAACCTCAAACCGCTCCGGGACCGGCCCCGTTTCCGGCTGCTGGAGCACGATATCACCGAGCCGTTTGAAGTCGAGGCCGACGAGATCTACAATCTGGCGTGCCCGGCCAGTCCGGTTCAGTATCAGAAAAATCCCGTCCACACGGTGAAAACCTGTGTCCTGGGCGCTGTAAATGTCTTGGAAAATGCCCGCAGATGCGGCTGCCGGATCCTTCAGGCCTCCACCTCCGAGGTCTACGGCGACCCCCTCATGCACCCGCAGCGGGAGGAGTACTGGGGGCACGTCAATCCCATCGGAGAACGTTCATGCTATGACGAGGGCAAACGCTGCGCCGAAACGCTTTTCCGCAACTATTTCGACCAGTGGGGCGTGCGGATCAAGATCATCCGCATCTTCAACACCTACGGTCCGGGCATGCACCCCAGCGACGGCCGGGTGGTGAGCAACTTCATCATCCAGGCTCTGCTGAACCGCAAGATCACTCTCTTCGGCGACGGCACCCAGACCAGAAGCTTCTGTTACCGGAACGACCTGATCGACGGCATGATCCGCATGATGGCCTCCGGCGAGGAAATCACCGGTCCGGTGAATCTGGGAAACCCCTGCGAATTCACCATCCGGGAACTGGCGGAACTGGTGGTGGAGATCACCGGATCACGCTCGGAATTCGAATATCTCCCCCTGCCCGGCGACGATCCGAAGCAGCGCCGCCCCGACATATCCCTGGCCGGGCGTCTCCTGGATTGGCGTCCCACCACGGATTTGCGCCGCGGTTTGGAAAAAACCGTGGAATATTTCGACAGGCTTTTGCGGGAAGAGCCGAAGCTCTGCGGTCTCTGAGCCGATCCGATCGGAATACGGCGCATTCCTTATATTCACGCTTAATTTTTTAGCAAAAAATTAAATTATTACTTAATTTATACAAAAATAAGTGAAATAAATTAAAAAATCCTCTTGATTTTGCACCTCGAAGATATATAATAACCCCACCAGCGAATGGTAAAGGTATCTGAAAAACTAAGGAGGTGCTTAATGAATTCGCTCGCATTGATGATCCGTTCGCGCCAAATCACCCAGCGCCGCGTCGCCAGGGCTCTGGGCATCAGTGAAGCCGCGGTTTCCCTGCAGATCAAAAAGGGCATACGCTCCATCTCCACCGCCCGCCGCTACGCCGCGGTGCTGGAGTGCAATCCGTTTCTGCTGCTGGACTGAGGAGGACGCCATGAACTGCTACGGAAAAAACTTCAATCGCCTGGATTCCTGCCGGGCCTGCCGTCTCAAACGCTGGTGCGCCGACGCTTCGGATCCTTATCTCCTGACCAATCACATGGCTTCCTACGACGAGGGGCGGGGAGGCAATTACAGCGATTCCCTGCGTCATCCGGCGCTGAACGTCCCGGATGAGCCGGACGGCAGGCTGAAGCAGACATTCACCCGGGATGAAATGCTGACGGTGATCCGGGCCATTCTGAGGATGGATCTGACCACGCTGGACATACTTTGCGAAAAGCTGAAAAATCCGGAGTTGCGGATCACCATGCTGGGGCGGCGCAAAAAGCTTCCGCGTCAGCGGATATACAGCCATCTGCACCGGGCCTTTTGCGTCATTCCGGAACTGCGGGAGGCGGTGCGCGTCCCCTACGGCTACAATGTCAACGGCACCGATCCCCTGCCGGAATAAACGCAAAAGCCCTTGAAAAGCCTCCTCCCGATTTGAAATCGGACAAATCCGCGCTATATTAACAACAGACGGGATTGCTTTGACGTAAAAAGACGGATGGTCGATATGGGCGGTTTTTTCGGAGTGGTCAGCAACAGTTGCTGCGTTGCCGATCTGTTCTACGGTACGGATTATCATTCACATCTCGGCACCAGGCGCGGCGGCATGGCCGTCACCGACGGCGAAGGACGCATACTCAGAAAGATCCACGACATCAGCAACACCCAGTTTCGCTCGAAATTCGATTCCGACCTGGACGCTCTCTCCGGCCGGGCCGGGATCGGCGTCATCAGCGACTGCGACGACCAGCCCCTCGTCATCACCAGCCACCACGGCACCTACGCCATCGTCACCGTCGGCAAGATCAACAACATGGACGAGCTCGCGAAGGAGCTTTTCGCCAGCGGATTTTCCCATTTTTCCGAGAGCGGGATGGGGAGTCTGAATCCCACGGAGATGGTCGCGGCGCTGATCAACCGCCGGGAGACCGTCGTGGACGGCATCCGGTACGCCCAGAGCCGGATCGCGGGCTCCTGTTCGCTGCTGGTGCTGTCGGAGGGGACGATCTACGCGGCCCGCGACCGTTTCGGCAGGACGCCGGTCGTGGTGGGGGAGAAGCCCGGGGCGATGGCGGTCTCCATGGAGACCACGGCCTTTCCCAACCTGGATTTCAACTTCAAGTACGAGCTGGGGCCCGGGGAAATCGTTCAGGTTTACTCCGATAAGCTGATTCAGAAAAACGCGCCCGGGGAGACTTCGCAGATATGCGCATTCCTCTGGGTTTACTACGGTTATCCGGCCAGCCGCTATCTCGGGATCAACACGGAAACCGTGCGCTACCGCAACGGCGCGTCCATGGCCGAACACGAGGAGCATATTGAGAATATCGACTCCATCTGCGGCATACCGGATTCGGGAGTGGCCCACGCCATCGGCTTCTCCAACGCGACGCACAAGCCCTATCAGCGGGCTTTTGTCAAATACACGCCCACCTGGGCCCGGAGCTTCATGCCTCAGAATCAGCAGGTGCGGAATCTGGTGGCGAGGATGAAGCTCATCCCCATCATCGAGCAGATCGCGGGCAAGCGGCTGCTCTTCTGCGACGACTCCATCGTGCGCGGCACCCAGCTGAAGGACACGGTGAAGCGGCTTTACGAGCGCGGAGCAAAAGAGGTCCACATGCGTTCGGCGTCGCCGCCGCTGCTCTACGGATGCAAGTTCCTGAATTTCTCCAATTCCCGTTCGGAGCTGGATCTGGCCGCCCGCCGCGCCATTGAAAAACTGGAAGGGCGGGAACCGGACGACATGATGGCGGCGGAGTACGCCGTCTACGGTTCCGAGAAATACAACAAAATGGTGGAACTGGTGCGCCGCGAGCTGAATCTGACCAGCCTGCGTTATCAGAAACTGGAACGACTGATCGAAGCCATCGGGCTGCCCAGGGAAAAAATCTGCACCTACTGCTGGGACGGCCGCGAAGCGGGGAACCTCTTTTAATGCTGACCGGCGCGGCGCATAACTGCCGGGTGCGAGGATCCAGGGCGGCGCCGTTTTTTCCGGCCGGCAAACGCTTCGGGGAGCTGGCCTGTGCGGTGATGGGAATCCGCCTGGCGGCGGTTTCCGGAGGCCTCTCACGGCGGGACAGCGATGAGGAGATGGATGCCTTTCGGGGAATCCTCTCCCCTTCGGAAAACATGGTGGTGCAGGGTCTCGACAAGATTTTCTGCGAAGCGCTGGAGTGGCGGAGCCGCGGCGACGGACAGAATCTCCGCGAAACGCGGCGCGAACTCTTCTCCCGCGCCGCGGAATGGCGGAAACTGGCCGCCGGAGATTACGCCGATTTCCTGAAATTCCGGGACGACTCTCCGGTATTCCGGAGCTTGGGAAGCGCAGGCTGTTACGTCGATCTGCCGGAAAATGACGTCGCCGTTTCCGCCGGCAGGGCCGCCGGGTGGGATTGCGAATTTTTCATGGCCATGTACCGTTTGGAAGCCTACCGGAGCCTGCTGGCCGGAGCCGGCCGGATCCTGCTCCGGGCGACCGCCTCCGACCCCCAGCAGCTGCGGCGGTTGCTGAGGCGGATGAGGTTTCACCGGCTGCTGGCCCGGGTCAAACCCTCCCCGCCCGCGGCGGGAGGCAGGATCACCGTCGCCATGGAAATATCCGGCCCGGCGGATGTGCTGGTGGAAACCCGTAAGTACGGAATGAATCTGGCCTGTTTTTTCCCCGCCGTGACCTTGCTGCCGGAATGGGAGCTGCGGGCCGAAATCGTGCATCGCGAGCGGAAGTGCGAACTGGCCATCGACAGTCGGACGGCCGGAGTGGGCCGGGCGGCGGCCCGAAGCGCCTGGGGAAGCGCCTACGAACCGGAGGAGTTCGCTTTTTTTCGGGAAAATTTTCTCAAAGCCGCCGGAGATTCGTGGAAGCTGGTGAACGATACCGCGCTCCGAAACGACGACAGGGGCGAGGTGATCATCCCGGATTTCTGCTTTGAGCACGGCGGAGACGGCTTCCGGGCGGAGGTGGAACTGTTTCACCGCTGGCACGCCTCGGGCATCGCCGGACGGCTGGAGTGGCTCTCCCGGCATCCCGAGATCCCTCTGCTGATCGGAGTTGAGAGAGGCGTGCTGCCCGGGGGCAAAGGGGTCGAAGCGCTGACCGGAGGCCGTCCGGAACTTGCGGGCAGGGTATTCCCGTTCCGGGACTGCCCCGGAGCGGCGACGGTGCTCAAACTCCTGAACGGGATGCTCCCGGGCGAAACCGCGGCGGAGAAAACGCTTTTCGACCTGAAATGACGGACGCCGGCTCCCCTCCGCCGAACCGTCATTTTACTGCAGTTCGCTGCTGCGGAGACTGACCGCCTCGAAGATGTGAGCTTCGGAGATATGCGCCTCTCCGGCCAGATCGGCGATGGTCCGCGCCACCTTCAGGATCCGGTCATAGGCGCGGGGGCTGAGCTTGAATCTCCGGATGGCCTGACGCAGCAGCGCCGCCCCCGAAGCATCGACGGTGCAGTACTTCTGCAGTCCGGCGCCGTTCAGCCAGGCGTTGCAGCGGTACTTGCCGCGGTAACGGTCGATCTGAACAGCCCTGGCGCGCCGGACCCGTTCGGCGATCGCCGCGCTGGATTCGCCGCTCGGGGCGGCCAGAAGCTCCTCCTGGGTAAGCTGCAGGACCTCCACATGAAGATCGATGCGGTCCAGGAGCGGTCCGGATATTTTGCGCAGGTAGCGATTTTTCTCATCCGGTTTGCACCGGCATCCCAGCTCGACGTCGCCCCGGCCGCAGGGGCACGGGTTCATGGCCGCCACCAGCATGAAATCGGCGGGAAAAACGCAGGTGCCGACGGCTCTGGTGACGGTGATGGTGCCGCTCTCGAGGGGCTGACGGAGCACTTCCAGCACATGACGCTTGAATTCCGGCAGTTCATCCAGAAACAGCACCCCGTTGTGGGCGAGACTGATTTCGCCGGGCCGCAGATCTTTGCCGCCGCCGATCAGCCCCACGTCGCTGGTGGTATGGTGGGGAGCGCGAAACGGACGGCGGTTGACCAGCGCGGCGCCGTCGGAGAGCAGCCCCAGCACACTGTGGATGCGGGAGGTTTCGAGAATCTCCTGGGTGGTCATGGGCGGCAGGATCCCCGCCAGCCGCATGGCGATCATGCTCTTGCCGGTGCCGGGCGGACCGATCAGCAGGGAGTTGTGCCCTCCCGCGGCGGCGATCTCCATGGCCCGCCGGGCGGCGAACTGTCCCTTGACCTCTGCGAAATCCGGCTCCGGCATACCGTCGGCGCCGGCGACGAAGTCGGCGATCTCGCTGTGACAGGGGGTGCGAACCGCCCCGGGGCGGAAGAATTCCGCGGCGTCCCGGAGGGTGTCCACCGGATATACCGGGACCTCTCCGGCGGCGACGGCGGCTTCGCGGGCATTGGCGCGGGGGACCAGCATGGCTTCGATTTCGCCGTGTCGTCCGGCGGCCATGGCGGCAATGGGGATGGCGCCGCGCACCGGACGGACGATGCCGTCCAGAGCCAGCTCGCCCACGATCATGGTGCGGCGGACGGCTTCGGGGTCGATTTTACCCGCGGCGGCCATGACGGCGACGGCGATGGGCAGATCAAAGGCCGCGCCCTCCTTTTTCAGATCCGCCGGAGCGAGATTGATGACGGTGGCGCCCTCGGGGGGCGGACAGGCGGAGGAGAGGAGCGCGGTCCAGACCCGGTCCCGGCTCTCCCTGACCGCGGCGTCGGGCAGGCCGACGATGGAAACCACGGTCTGGGCGCCCTTGCCGGAGCAGTTGACCTCGATTTCCACAAGGTTGGCGTCCAGTCCGGTGAGCGCTGCCGAGCAGGTTTTCGCTAACATCTTAATCTCCTGACTAATACACCGGTTTGATATCGATCACCGACAGTTGGGGGCGGGAACTTCCGCCGTAAGTGTTCAGCTGCGGGACCGCCAATACGTCAAAGAGTTTGCCGTGGAATTTCCCGCTGTCCATGGAAAAGGCGATGAAATCCATGGTGCTGCCGTGAGAATCCCGGAAGATGCCCCGGAGATGCTTCTGCCCCACCGGCGACGAACGCAGCACTTCGACTTCGTTGATGCGAAAAACCGGTTTGGGCATGCTGTGTCCGAAAGGACCCAGCAGATCGAGGCTGTCGAAAAAGCGGCCGTCGAATTCGCCGATGGCGGCGTCGCCGTCGTAGGCGATGAATTCCTCCAGTTCCTCCATGCGGATTTTTTCGCGGACGCACCGCTCCAGCTCTCTTTTGAAATCCCCGATCCTGGATGCTTCCAGACCGATGCCGACCGCCATCGGATGTCCGCCGAAGCGGTCCAGATACCCGGAGGTGCTGGCCAGGACATCCACCAGATTGAGATTGCCGACGCTCCGTCCGGAACCGTAGGCGGATTCGCCGTCGATGGTCAGCACCACCGCCGGCCGGTTGTAATCCCGGGCCAGCCGGCTGGCCACAATGCCGATCACCCCCTGATGCCAGTTGTTGCCGGCCACCAGGATGACGAAATTCTTATCCGGATCGAAATCTCCGGCGATGCGGGCGCGGGCCTCCTGATAAATCTCCTGCTCCAGCACCTGCCGGGTGTGGTTGAACTCCTCCAGTTTGGCGGCAAATCCGTAAGCCTCCACAATATTTTCCGACTCCAGGAGGCGCAGCGCAATGTTGGCGTCCCCCACCCGCCCGGCGGCGTTGATGCGCGGAGCCAGCTTAAAGGTGATGTCGGAGGGCATGATCTCGTTGTGCAGGCGGCAGCTCTCGATCAGCGCCCGGATCCCGGGGCGGATCTGCCGCCGCAGGGTGCCGATGCCGGCCCGCACCAGGATCCGGTTTTCGCCGGTGAGAGGCACGATGTCGGCCACCGTCCCCAGAGCCACGAAATCCAGCACCTCCTCCAGTCTGGTGGTGAAGCCTCCCAGATTGTTTTCCCTGCCGTATTTTACGAAAGCGTGGGCGAGCTTGAAGGCCGTGCCTGCTCCGGCGAGGATATTCATATCCTCCAGCTCGGGATCGGTTTTGGGGTTGATCACGGCGATTGCGTCCGGCAGTTCCGGTCCCGGCTCGTGGTGATCGGTGATGATGGTGTCGATGCCGAGGCTGCCTGCCTTGGCCACGGCGTCGCAGCTGGTGATGCCGCAGTCCACCGTGACCAGCAGACGGCAGTTTTCGCCGGAAGAGGCCAGGGCCTTGTCCAGGGATTCGGGGGTGAATCCGTAGCCGTCGTCAAAGCGGTGGGGGATGAACGGGAACACTTTGGCGCCGTTCTGTCGGAGGACATTGCCCAGGAGCGCGGTGCCGGTGATGCCGTCGGTATCGTAGTCGCCGTGAATAAGGATGGGCTCCTGCCGATAGATCGCGTCCCAAATTCTTGCGGCGGCCTTTTTGATATCCCTGAAGCGATAAGGATCGCTGAGGGAGGATAATCTGGGATTCAAAAACCCGCCTGCTGCATCCGCATCAATGCCGCGAGCCGTCAAATAACAGGCAATGGGCCGGGGGATCCGGGCGGTTCTTGCCAGTTGTTCGATTTTTGACGATTCGGAACTTTTACACGATGCCTTCCATTTTTTTTCGCCCATTTTGCATCTTTCTGTTGTACTTCATTTTATACGATAGCTCCGAAATCCGTCAACATCAAGTCGCAAATCAGGTTTTTTTGAAAAAAATCGTTTGAAAGCGGAGGCGGACGGCACTGCCGGAAGTCCCGCCGGTATGGGAAGCAAACCGTCAGGGGCGGAACAGATGGATTGCGGCGGCCCCTCCGTCGTCCGGCGCCATTCGCACGACGCCGAATGATTTCAGAAAGACTCCCGCCGAATCCGTGTCTGCGCGGTGCCCGGGCTGCCGCAAGCGTCTCCCCCGGGACGCAACGAATCTTTGTCCCGGGAAATCTCGCCCCCTCCGCAATCGTCAGCGGGGCTCGCGGAGACCTCCGCCCGGGAGAATTTCCCGGGGCGGCATGTAAAATCCCCGCGCCTCCCCCAACAGCATATTGTGTTTTTTCTTCCAGTTCCAGAAAGCATTGACGGAGCCGAAACCCAGCTCATCGGCGATTTCCTTCTGCCGTAAGCCTTTCTGAAGGGCGTGGATTGTGTATTTGATGCGGACTTCGTCGATGTAGGCGCCGATGGTCATCCCGGTCTCCTGATGAAAACGGTGGGCCACATAATACCGGCTCATCCCGCAGAAATCCGCCAAATTGTCGAGAGAGCACGCCTTACCGTTCCGGGAACGGATGAAGACCTTGATCCGGCCGGCAATATCCAGCATCGGTTTAGCCGGACGGCGCTCCAGAAGCAATGCCGCCTCGTCCAGCAGCAGCGCGAGCGTGCCCTTCAGGTACCGGCAGGCATCGTCGGCGGTGAAGCTTTTGAGTTTCTTCAGCTCCTTGAGCCGTTTTTCCAGCAGGACCTCAATGGCAAGGGGCAGAGCCTGATAGGAAAACTGGCGGATGAAGCGCCCGCTGCCCGGCGTCTTCAACATGAAAATGTTGAAGAAAAAATCGTCGTTGGAAGCTCTCCCCCAGAAATGGATGATGCCGTGATCCTCCTGCCGGTACTGATACGCATGGGGGACCATGGAGTCGATCAGGAACAGCGTGCCCGGCCGGGCGAGGTAGACGCTCCCGTTGTAAAAATAGCGGCATGTCCCTCTGACCACGAACATGAATTCCAATTCTTCGTGCCGGGATATTTCAAAGCCCGAGGCATCGCGGTCGCCGGTCGGAGCCGACCAGGGATGAATAAACTCCTTGATCCCTCCGGACAACGCGTTGATGATGATTTTACTCAATTTATCCATAGCGCATAATATATCCCGCGCCTCCGAAAAATCAAACTGTCGGAAATCTTTATCCGGGAAACCAGAAAAGTTTTTGGGCGTTTACAGCAATATTAATGTAATTTTGACAATAATGATTGATTGCAATTTCCCCTGTCCGTAGTATGGTATGCAGCAAGGGAATGTTGCCGAAGGGAGGTTTTAACGAAACATTTCCTGATGCATCCGGATTGTAAGCCGCTTCGAGAAAACAACGTGCAACTGGAAAGGAGAATCCGAAAATGAAACTGTTTTTTGGGGAAAACATGTCCGCAAGCGAAACGGGAAATGTCGGACTGGAGAAACAAAATTTTACGCTGTCCGCAGTATGGTATGCGGCAAGGGAATGTTGCCGAAGGGAGGTTTTAACGAAACATTTCCTGATGCATCCGGATTGCAGACCGCTTCGAGAAAACAACGTGCAACTGAAAAAGGAGAATCCGAAAATGAAACTGTTTTTTGGGAGAAACATGTCCGCAAGCGAAAAGGAAAATGTCGGACTGGGAAAACGAATTTTTACGCTCATAGAGCTGCTCGTCGTGATCGCGATCATCGCCATCCTCGCTTCCATGCTGCTGCCGGCCTTGAGCAAAGCCCGCGCCGCCGCCCAGCAGATCCGGTGCGCAAGCAATAAAAAGCAGGTCGGTCTCACCATGTTCATGTATGCCAACGATTCCGACGACTACCTGCCCAACCTCTCAACGTATACCTTCTACCATTGGCACCTGCTTACGGATCAGCCCGCCGGTCAGAGCGCCATCAATCTCCTCTATGACTACGGATGCAGCTACAACATCATGCACTGCATCAATCCCGCATTCCTCAAATCCTACTGGACCGAACCCAGCGGCTCCGACAGAACCACCGGCGGCGATATTGATATGATGTTCAACGTGGGCGCCTCCGCGGTCGTCAACGGGACATTCGGCGCCAAGCGCACCTCTGAAAACGGCGGCAAATATCTGGTCGGCGATTATTACAGCGGCACCGACGCGCTCCACAACAATCACGAGGGCGCCAATGTCTGCCATCTGGACGGCAGCGTCCGCTTCTACAAACCCAACGAGATCTGCACCACCGACGGCCACAACTTCACCAAGGGCGGCTCCGGTGCGTACGGCTGCGCACCCAAGGCGACCTGCACCGGCAGCGGCTGCGGTCTCGACGGAATCAACTGAGCGCCGCGGGCGCGAAAGCGAAAAAAAAACGAACGCCGCGTGACCTGTCGCGGAATCCGCGTTCCGCGACAGGCCGCGTCGGGAATTCTGTCGTTTGACTGAAAAACATCCTCAAGGAGCCCCTCCATGAAACGAGCCGTTATGACCACCCTGTGTTTTCTCGCCGCAGCCGGAATCGAGGCGGCGCAGCCGCCGACCGTGTATGTGCCCAAAGCGGCGGCGGAGTACCTGGATTACCTTTTTGACAGCGATGAATTCGTGCCCGATGAATGGAGCGATGCCGCGAGCGTCAACGATTTCCGCGGCAGCATGGGCGTGATCCCCGAGGAAACGACTTTTTATCTGTTCCATGACGGGGAGCGGCTGCTGACGGCCGCGTACTCCGTGGACCGCAAGCCGGAAGAAGCCCGCGCCTTCTGCCGGGGGCCCGAGGAAGATCTTTCCCTCGACGATGCCGTACAGCTCATCATCGGTCCCGAAGGCACCATCGCCGTGGAGATCAGGGTGGGCGGTTACGAAGACGCCTACAATGCCCAGAATCCCGTCAACGATTTTTACGGTTTCGCCTGCAACATGGCGGGATCCATTGCCCGCACCTACAATGAAACGCCCATGGAGGAACCGCATTTTCTGGCCAGGGTCCTGCCCGCCGGGGACGGCTGGGTCGCCCTGATCCTGATCGACTTCGCCCAAATCGGCGTCGATGATCCGGAAAACACCTCCATGCTGCTGAATTTCTTCCGTTTCTACCGCGGCACCCGCTACGGATGGTTTCTGCCCAGTTTCGGCGGTTATTCCTCCATGCCTTTCGCCCGCATGATCGCGCTGCCCGGAGATGCCGATCCGGCGTTGATTACCCGGGCGGGCGAGCCTCCCGTCTATTCTCCGGTGACGCCGACGCTGTCGGCCCCGCCCGAAACGATCCAGATCGAATATTATCCGGTGGCGCAAAAGGTCACCATCCTGCTGCCGCCGGGGCCCGGGGAGGATAAGGCGGTGCTGAGTCTGAACGGCAGAAGTGTTTCCCGCGCCATGTCGCCCGTTGAACCGCTGCGGCTGGATATTTCCGCGGCCGACCTGCGGCCCGGAGAAAAATACACCGCGGAAGCCTGGCTGGAGGACGCCGCCGGCAACCGACGGCTGCAGGTCGTCAGGGATTTCACGGCGCAGCCCATGCCGGACTGGGGCCGCACTCAGGTGGCCGTGGAATATCTTGACGATGTCACTCCCGCGCCCTGGACGCCGCCGGAGGACCGGGGCGAGTCCGTCCGTCTCGATCATGGAGTCATCGAGTACGGCGACGCCATGCTGCCGCGGCAGATCCGCATCCTCGACCGGGATTTGCTCAGCGCGCCCATCACCGTCACCGCGGTCGCGGACGGCGAACGCATCGAGGTAAACGGTTATGCGGAATCCTTCAGCAACGGCACTTCCGTCACCCGTGTGTCGGAAGACAAACCCGGTCTGGAAATTCTGAGCCGGGTCGAGTTCGACGGTTTCACCATCGTCAGGATGCGTCTCAACGGCATGGACGCCCGGGACCTTGAGGAACTCACTCTGACCATTCCCCTCGCGCCCGATGTGGCCAGGTACGTCATTCAGGACAACAGCCAGTTTCTCCACGCCACCGGCGGCCACGGGAAAAACGGCAATTTCGAGATTTACAGCAAGCAGTTCTGGGTGGGCTGCGAGCAGATCGGTCTGGAATTCTCCAATGACTGCAACTGCATTTTTTCCCCGTTCGACGGCCGTCAGTTCGAGCTCTCGCCCGAGGGGGAGGACGGTGCGGTCTTCACCGTGCGCATGGTCACGGCCCGGGGCCAGGTATTCCGGGAGGATCAGGTATTCCAGTTCTTCCTCCAGCCCACGCCTGTCAGACGGGAGATCCCGCTGCCCGGATCCGACGCGATTTTCATGTGGCATGAAAACTGGTCCGATTACCAGTCCTATCCCGATATGACCAAACTGCCCGCCCTGACGGACAAGGCCCGGGAGCTCCATGACGCCAACCGCCGCCTGTTCATCTATTTCGGCCATGTCATGCAGGAAAATGCCCCGGGATTCAAGGAGTACGGGACCGATCTGATGCGCTATCCCGATGCCGCCAACGGTTCTTATTTCCGCATGTACGATCCGGGCAAGGGGGTTCCCTGCCGAGCCGTCTGCTTCCGGGACGCCGCCGGCGATCTGCTGATCGACCGCATCGAAACGATTGTCGAAGAAGCCGATATCGACGGCCTGTATTTTGACGGCCCCTCGGTGCCCTTCCCCTGCGAAACCATCGGCCACGATTGTTCGGACTCGCTGAATCCCGGCTGGGATGACAACTGGCACCGGGGCCGGATCCTTGCGCAGCGGGCTTTTCTCAAGCGGCTGCGGGGCATTTTTGACAAACGGGGAAAAACCGATGCGCTGCTGACCCATACCGGCGGAGCGTTTCATGTCTCCTGTCTCGGGCTGTGCGATTATTTCTACGACGGAGAGCATCTCAACCGCTATCGCTACGGTTATCTGCTGGAGCCGTGGAAATTCATCATGGGCTATACCGGCAAGCCCTTCGGATGGCGCGGCAATTTCGTGCCCGGGCTGCTGGTGACCTCCACGCTGACCCTCAAGCAGGCTCTGGCCTGGACACTGGTGCATGCCACGGATACGCCCATCGGGACGCATCCTCTGCAGTCCGCGGTGTTCGACATTTTCAAACGCAATCCCGAAAGCCGGTTCTACGATTACTGGCATGAACAGCCCCATATCGTCAACCCCGACAAAAACTTCCTGGTGTCCTATTATCTCAATGACCGGGAAGCCTTTATCGTGGCGACCAATATCACTTACCGGGGCACGCAGGAAGTCACTCTGGACATCAGCAATCTCTTCCCCGGCCGCGAACTTGATATCTATCAGGTCAACACCACCGAGCCCCTGCGTTACGCGGACGGCAAACTGACCGTCACGCTGCCGGTGACCGAATACCGGATCTATCATGTGATGCCCGGGGACAGCGCGGACCGCAGCGATCTCAACCTGCCGAATCCGGTCCGTGAAATTCGGGAAAACCCCGCCGCCGACGCGGATATCGAGCGCAGCAGTCTGAACGCCGAGGACTGGGAAATCCTCAACAACACCCGGCCGTCCTCGCCCGACGGGCTGAAATTCGGTCTGCCGCTGGTGCTGCAGAGCATCAAGGACCAGCCGGAAACGGAAGCCCGCTGCCGGCTGGCTCTGCCCGACGAGTTCAAGCTGCGGCTCAGGCTTGCCCACCAGGACAATATGCGCTTCCGGATCGACGACGTCATGATCCGTTATGATGAGGATGACGGCTGGATCTTCGGCTGGCTCATCGAGGGCGTCAGCGAATTCGATCTCAAGGATTACAGTCAGGTGACTCTGATCCCCCAGGGGCGCAATTACATCAAACGGGGGACCGAGGTGGAGGTCGTCATCATCATGAAGGACGGCCGTCTGACCTTCCTCTACGACGGATGCCAGATTCTCACGAATGCGCTCCCGGCGACAGACTTCCGCAACAGTCACACGCTGAAGATATCCACATGGGGCGGCGATTATCTGACCTTTGACGTGGAGGAACTGACCGGAAAGGTGTCGGAGGAGGATATTCCGGTGCGCAGACATCCCATCTACTGAACCGGGCACCCCGGAGTACTCCCTATGAGCACCGTTCCCGCGCCATCGCCGACTTTCCTTTACGGGACTCAGTATTACCGCGCCCCCACCCCGGGCGGCGAGTGCTGGGAAAAGGACATGAAGCGGATCCGCGAACTCGGATTTGATTCGGTAAAGTTCTGGGTCCAGTGGCGGTGGAGCGAACGCCGCCGCCGGGAGTACTTCTGGGATGATCTCGACCGCCTTATGGATCTTGCCCATGCTCAAGGGCTTAAAGTCACCCTGAATCTGATTGCGGATGTCGCTCCGGGCTGGCTTTTCCGCACATGGCCCGACGCCGTTATGGTGAGGGCTGACGGCAGACGCTGTGAACCCGCCGCCGATCTCTGCCGCCAGCTCGGCGGTTATCCCGGCCCCTGTTACAGTCATGCGGAATCCGGAGCGGCCAAACGGGAGTTCATCACCGCGGCGGTACTGCATTTCCGGGAGCATCCCGCCCTCGCCATGTGGGACGTCTGGAATGAACCGGAATGTAATCTGATGCTGCGCAAACCGGAGGCGGATGCCATGCTCTGTTACTGTCCGTCATGCGCTTCCGGATTCGTCGCGTATCTTCAGGGGAAATATCAGACCATCGGGGAGCTGAACCGGGTCTGGGGACGCTGCTACAGCGACTGGGAGGAGATCGAACTGCCCCGGCAGCCCCGGACGATATGCGATTTCATCGACTGGCGGCTGTTTCATTTGCGGAAACTTACCGCCGAGGCGAAGTGGCGGCTTGAGCTGGTGAAGCGACTGGACCCCGCAAGAACGGTTTATCTGCATATCGTGCCGGACACGGCGGGAGAATTCAACTGCATCACCTGTGTGGACGATTTCGCGCTGGCGGACTGCGGCGGGGATTGCTTCGGCTCGACCATGACCCCGAGCCCTTTGCATTGCGCGCAGGCGGTCTCCGCCGCCGGCGGCAAACTTTTTTACAATGCGGAATGGCATGTCAATTTCGGCTCCGTCGCCATGCCTCAGCGGATGCTGGACCGGCGGACCTTTCTTTATGAGCTCCTGCCCCAGTTCGGCTGGGGGATCAAGGGGATTCTCTACTGGCAGTTCCGCAGCGAAACCCTGGGTTCGGAGGCTCCGGCCTGGGGCCTCGTGAGGGCGGACGGGACGGACCGGCGGGTCTCCGCCTTCGCCGGAGAATTCGCCGCCCGAATACAGCCATACCGGGATCGGCTGCTGCACGCCGGATCCACCGCCCGAATCGCCGTAATGCGCGACGCCGCCAATGAGATATTCAGATACTGCGCGGACGGTTCCCTGGAGAAATTCCATGACGATCTGCGGGGATACACGGATACGCTCTACCGCATGAATCTGCCTTTCCGGATGATCAATTTCCGCCGTCTGAAGGAAAATCCGTCCGGGGTTCGGCTGCTGATCCTGCCCGGGACCTATCTGCTTGCCGCGGAGGACGCTGAAATTTTGAAAACCTTCACCGCCGGAGGAGGCGTACTTTTGGTTGACGGTCATCTCGGGGCTTATGATTTCTCCCGCGGCCGGCACAGTTGTCCCGTGCCGGGGCTGGGGCTGAGCGAATCCTGGCGTTTTCAGGAAAAGGAACTCTACAGCACATGGCAGCTTCCCGAGGCCGTCGATGGCGGCATGCGCCGGGAGGCCGGCGGAGACGCCGCCGAGGCTTCCGCCGCCGCCGGTACGAACGGGGGAGAGTTTGTCGTGCTCGAAGCTTCCGACGGAACCAGGGGGCTGGCTGCGGACAGGATCGCCGACGTACAGGGCGAAAACGTCCTCCCCCTTGTCGGCGGACGGAGAGGCAGTACCG
>JAZMZH010000156.1:0-16796 GCA_045585875.1 Victivallaceae bacterium
ATGGTGGAGCTCATCTCCGACGACTGCCCGTGGATCTTCGAGAGCATCCCGGTGGCGTACACGCTGAAACACGCCTGGCTGGAAAATCTGCACCCTCACGAATTCTCCTTCGGCGCCTGGAAGTACCTGTCCGTGGACCCGGAGGCCCGGGAACGGGCGAGGGCGAACTTCACGCCGATCGACAACGCCGACCTCAGTTGGCGATAACCCGACGGCCCTGTTCCGCCGCCGGGGCCGCCATGGAAGCCCGCGGAAAATTTCCCGATGGTTTCGGGCCGCCGCATCGCCCCGAAGAGCCGTTTCATCGTTTCCGCGGCAGGTCGAAATTCGAAGCGATGGCGAAAATCGGAAAATTATTTGATATTTCTTTGTTTTCCGGATTGACTTTATGGACTTCATGGAGTAAATTTATTACCTTGACGCCTCGCAGCTGGGATGCGGCGGGTGTTAACAGGTTGTTGATAACTTTTTGGAAGAGACCGGGAAAGGGACCTTCCGTCGACGTAAATCGGCGATAACACGGGGAAATGAACAGACTTACGAGTTGTTTGTCCCGGCCGGTCCGCGAAACGGAAGGTTTTGAGGCGAAAAGAGTTTTTTTGAGCTCAAAAATCTCCGGATGAGCGGACGGTCGGCGCGGGTCGCGCCGGAAGATAGAGGATGCTCCCGGAGACGGCGGCGCGGAAAATCTTCCGGCAAGCCGACCGAATCCGGCGAATGATTATAAGGCTGTTAATAACTTGTAAATTGTTTTTCGGGGCGCGGAGCGGCGCGAAAGGCCGGTCGGACGCCCCCGGCTCCCGTGACAGGGAGGATATGGGTGTGCCGTTTCCGCCCGAACGAGTGGAAACGGCGTCGGTCGAAGGAGAACGAAGTGGACATGGCTGAAACAAACGGCGGTACGGCCGCCGATCTTGCAGGGAGCGGTTATACTTCCGGCGGCGACATCGCCCGCAAGGTGTGGGACGGCATCGCCGGCCGTTTGCGGAAGCGCATCGCCAAAGTCACCTACCAGCAGTTTTTTCAGGCCGTGGTGCCGGTGGGGATTGAGGACCGGGAGCTGCATCTGGGGGTGCCGGACGACTTTTTCGCCGAATACATAACCAGTCACTACGGGGATCTGATCGGCGAGGAAATCGCTTCGGAGCAGGCGGTGGACAAGTTCCGCATCACCGGCGGATTCGGCATACCCGGCGACGAAGAGGTGATGCCGCCGCCTGCGCCCCAGCCCCGGGTGCGGGAAAAGGGCGAGGGAGGGAGTTTCACCGACCGCTATACTTTCGCCAACTTCGTCATCGGCGAGGAAAATCGCTACGCCTACTCCGCGGTTCACGCCGCCTCGGAGCAGCCGGGGAGGCACAACCCGCTTTTCATCTACGGGCGCTCCGGTACCGGCAAGACCCATCTGGTGCTGGCCGCGGCCAACGCGCTCCGGGAGAATCATCCGGAATTGACGGTGCGTTACGCCTCCTGCGAGGAGATCCTGAATCATTATGTGGACAGTCTGCGCAACAACACCCATTCGGAATTCCGCTCCTACATGCGTGAAGTGGATGTGCTCATCATCGACGACGTGCACCAGCTGGCCAACAAGAATCAGCTCCAGGAGCAGTTCTTCAACACATTCAACGCGCTCTACACTCAGAACAAACAGATCATCCTGACCTGCGACCGGCAGCCCTCCGACGTTCAGGGGCTGGAGCCTCGTCTGGTTTCCCGTTTTGAATCCGGCGTGACCACCGAGATCATCGCGCCCGGCTTTGAGACCCGTTTGGCCATTCTCAAGGCCATGCAGGCGGAGCAGGTGCCGAAGATCGGCGACGATGTGCTGGTCTTCATCGCCACCAACATCACCGCAAATGTCCGGCGGCTTAAAGGTGCGCTGCTGCGTCTGGTGGCTTATTCCTCCATGATGCAGTGCACGGTGACTCTTCAGAAAGCTCAGGAAATACTCAGCAAACTTATCGAGGAGGAACGGGCCGCCCGGGTGGTTTCCGTGGAGGCCATTCTCCAAAAGGTGGCCGAGCATTTTGAACTGCACATCAGCGAACTCTTGGGGGACCGGAAACTTCAGAACATCGCCCAGCCCCGGATGATCGCCATGTATCTGGCCCGCAAACTCACCAACAAGTCCTTTCCGGAGATCGGCGCGGCTTTCGGCAAAAATCACGCCACCGTCATGAACGCCATGAAAAAAGTGCCGGAGCTCTGCGCCAAAAACGAATCCCTGCGCGGATCTCTTGAGCAGATCGAGCGGCAGTTGAAAAGTTGAACCGTCATGAAACCCGGTGCGAGATTTCTTTTTCCCCTGTTGCTGCTGTTTGCGGCGTTTGCCGGACGCTCCGCCTCCGGAAGCGAAGCCGTCTTGTCGGTGTTCTTTTCCTCAAGTGCGGATTTCATCCGGATCGGGCGGCTCTTCGAGGACGGGAGCGGCAAGATCCGCAGAATCGCCCGCCGCGATTCCGGCCTGGTGCGTCCGACCGCCGGTCTGGCCGTGCTGGCCTGGGAAAAATGCGGGGCGGAGACGCCGCTGGACGGGGACGAGGAGATCGCCTGTTCGCTCCTGGCCCGCCGGGACGGTGTGATCTGGTGCGACGCCGCTTCGGAGCTTGAAGGGGTCTCTCCCGAGGAGGCGGTGAAGATCTTCTCCGGGAAGATCAACGATTTCTCCTTTGCCGGGATGACCGCATTCACCATCGCCCGGATCACGCTCCGGGATCGGGATGCGGAGCTGCATCGTCCGGCCGGCTGGCTGCTGGACGGGGCGGGAGCGTCTCTCTCTCCGGTGCGTTTTGAAGTCGGCCGTCCGGACGAGGCGGAGGCGTTGGTGGCGGGAAATCCTCATGCTCTCGCTCTGAGCTTTTTCCGCGGCCGCCCCGCGGAAGGGGTGAGGCCGCTGAAGATCGGGGGGCTGCTCCCCGGAGAAGCCGGGTACCCGCTGGGCGCCGAATACCGGCTTTACTATTTGAGGAGCGAGGCCGGGACCTGGGAACGGATCGCGAAAATTTTTCGGGAAAATTTGAATTCTCCGGACAACCGTGCTATCTGTAACGCGGAGCTGGGGATGACCGCTGTTTCGGAGGAGCATCGGTAAAAATTTTTCGGCTCCGCAATCGTACATCACGAGGAGGAGTATCATGGAGGATGTCATCATCGTCGGCAGCGGCCCGGCCGGACTTACGGCGGGAATCTACACGTCACGGGCCGGATTGAAAACCGTCGTCATCAGCGGAGTCCTGCCCGGCGGGCAGTTGACCCGTACCGGAACCGTGGAGAATTTTCCCGGTTATCCCGAAGGCATCGACGGTTTCACCCTGATGGACCGGATGCGGACCCAGGCAGTCCGGTACGGCGCCGAAATGGAGTACGACGAAATCGTCTCTGCCGAACTCTCCGACGGAGACGTTCAGCGGGTCGCCGCCGCGTCGGGGACGAAATGGGAGGCCCGCGCGCTCATCATCGCCACCGGGGCCGAACCGCGCTGGCCCGGTCTGCCCGGCGAGGAGAAATTCCGCAATCACGGCCTGTCGGTCTGCGCCGCCTGTGACGGACATTTTTACCGGGATCAGGCGGTTGCCGTGGTCGGAGGAGGGGATTCGGCCCTGGAGGAGGCTCTGAGTCTGGCCGGGATCGCTTCGGGCGTCACCATTATCCTTCGCCGCGACGACTTTCGCTCCTCCGGGATTATGGCGGAACGGGTGATGCATACTCCCAACATCACGGTCCGGCGGAATACGGCCGTCATCGCTTTGGAGGGGGAAGAGCGTCTGGAGGCTCTGCGCCTGCGGGACACTGTGAACGGCGAAGAGTCCGTGCTGCCGGTCCGGGCGCTTTTTGCCGCGCTGGGGCAGACTCCGGCCACCGGGATTTTCGTGCCGTCCGTCGAGGCGGACGGGGAGGGGTATCTGAAAACCCGCTCTCCCGGAGGGGAAACTTCCCTGGCCGGAGTTTTCGCCGCCGGAGACTGCGCCGACCGCCGTTACCGGCAGGCGGTCACCGCCGCCGCCGCGGGCTGCATGGCGGCGATGAGCGCGGAGCGGTATCTTCAGAACCGGAAGTAGATAAACGGATTGTAGGTGGCTCCGCAGAGAAAGGCCAGGGAAATCAGGAATACGGCCAGTGCGGCGATATTCTGGGCGATGCGTTTCCACGGACCGGAGCCTTCCTGCCAGAAGCGGCTGAAAACCGGCAGCATGGCGATGAGCCCGAAGACCAGCGCCAGCGCTTCCGGCGTGTCCATGGGCACGGTGCGGAGGTTCGCTCCGGCGCAGCCTCCGAACATTCTGCACATGTACTCCCGGCACCCGCCCAGCGTCGGCATGCGGAATATCACTATGCTGAGCATGTAGGCCAGGAAGAAGTAGAGATGCTGGCAGACCGCCGGGACTTTGTCCTGCCAGTTGCGGTATCCGGAAACCCGCTCCAGCACCATGAATAAGCCGAACCATGCGCCCCATACCACAAAGGACCAGCTGGCTCCGTGCCAGAGGCCGACCACCGTGAATACGAACATGGTGTTGCAGCAGGCCCGGAACATGGAACAGCGGCTGCCGCCGATGGGGAAATACAGGTAATCCCGCACCCAGGAGGAGAGGGATATGTGCCAGCGGCGCCAGAATTCGGTTATCGAGCGGGAGATGTATGGGTAGTTGAAGTTGTCGGGGATCTTGAATCCGAAGATGGTGCCGAGCCCGATGGCCATGTCGCTGTACCCGGAGAAGTCGAAGTATATCTGGAGAGCGTACGCCGCGGTCCCGAGCCAGGCCATCTCCACCGGCAGTTCCGGGATCGGAACACTGAACACCCGGTCGGCGAAGATGCCGATGGTGTTGGCGAGGAGAACCTTTTTCCCAAGTCCGACGGCGAAGCGGCGCATCCCGGCGGCGGCTCCGGCCACGCCGGAGTCGTGGTCGGCCATCTGGGGACCGAATTCATGATACTTCAGGATCGGTCCGGCGATGAGCTGGGGGAAGAACATGATGAAAAGGGCCAGATCGTAGAAATTGCGCTGGGCTTTGACCGTGCCTTTCCAGACGTCCACCACATAACTGACCGCCTGAAAGGTGTAAAAGGATATGCCGATGGGCATGACCAGGCGCACCAGCGGCAGCTGCATCCCGGCGGGCAGGACGATGTTCAGGTTATCGAGGATGAAATCCAGGTATTTGAACACCACCAGGTTGCCGCAGTTGAGGACCAGCGCCAAGACCAGGAGCCAGTTGCGGACGCAGCGGGACGCGGCGCGTTCGATGGCGAGGGCGGTGAGGTAGTTTACCGCGACGGAAAAGAACATCACCGTCAGGTATTTGGGCTCTCCGAAAGCGTAAAACGCGATGCTGGCCGCCAGGAGGATGGCGTTCCGCCACGATTTCGGGCACAAAAAATACAGCAGCAGTACCGGAGCCAGAAAACAATTCAGAAAAACCAGTGAGCTGAATACCATTTCATTATTCCTCGGGCAGGTCGATCCGCAGCAGCCGGTCGAGTGCGAGTTCGTTGGTGAGCAGTATGTATATCTGCGGCTTCAGAGCTTCAAATTCGGGGGCGCCGAGGGAGAGCCTGAAGCTGTTGGCGTGGCCGATGGTGGCAAGTTCCACCCGGGAATAATGGTTCAGCTCGCACACGGAGAGCCCGCCCATGAAGCTGTCGCCGTAGAAGTAGCCCCGGGGCATCGCCGCAACGGCCTCCGCGGCCTCGGGGGAAGCCGGTTCATAGCCGGTGGTGGTGAAGTTGTAGATCAGGATTTCCCTGTTCCTGACCAGCTTGAGATGATCGACGGGAGGCCGCCAGGCCGGGACCGAGAGCTCTTCCGGAGCGCAGAATTGATCCGCGTCGATATTCAGCTGCATCAGCAGTTCGGTTTCCGCCGGGACCGGGGGAGTGTTGACAAGCTGATCCTCGGGGACGGCCTCGCCTCCGGCGGGGAAATCCTTGACGATCTCCCGGCGGAGCAGGCGGTAGGCCGTATAGGCGCCCTCGGGGGTCCAGTGGGTGCCGTAGCGGTAATAGAGGTCGCCGCACTCTCCGTCGGCCCGGAGGCGCATCATTTCCGGCAGCGGGTCGATGACGGTCAGATCGGTGTGTTCGCGCAGATAGGAGACCACCTGCTCGTACCGGGAAACCGGATGCAGTCTGGGGTAGGACGTGGGGAAGTTGTCGAAATAAACCCTGCCTTTGGAGGGGACCAGGACCAGATAGAATCTGCAGCCCCGTCCGGCGAGGTAGTCCCGGAGGTTTTCCAGGCGGGCGGCCATTTCGCCGAGTTCGGCATCCGAATACTGTTTTTGATTGCACGCCGCCTCGACCGCGCCGTAGACATTGGAGAAAAACCAGCCGTTTCTGCCCTGAAATGCGTAGCCGGTGGGGCGGAAGAGCGTCTGATAAAGGTCGATCCCCTGAGAGCGTCCCATGAAGCGGTCGTTGTACCATTGATCGAATTCCCGGAAGAATGCCAGATTCGTCCGGCGGTTGCGGAAGAGTTCCGGAGGCGGGGCCAGTTTCCGGTTTTCCCCCTTGCTCACGGTGTCGGAATCCATGCCGGTGGGAGGCAGGGCGATGGCCGCGAAAATGCCGCCGATGAAGAGCAGCTCGACGAAAAACAGCATTCCGGGTTTTTCCGGCACCAGCGGGAGCATCCGCCGTCCCGCCAGCACTCCGGCGAGGATGCTCAGCAGGAGCACGTTGCCGAAGGCGAACCAGATCACTCCCCTGGCTCCCTTCAGCTTTTTCGGCAGCATGATGATGATCCCGCCCGCTCCGGCATCCGGACAGCGGCAGGTCCAGACGCCGTTTTCGTCCGTCAGTTCCAGACCGCCGATCGGGGACAGCTTCATCCGGTCGCCCATCACGCATCCTTTTCCGACGGCGCGGAATTCCCGGATGCGGAATTTGCCGGAACATTCGGAGAAGTCGATCCGGAAGAAGGGCAGTTTGCCGATGGGTACGCTGACTTCGCAGGATTCCCAGGCGTCGGCGTCGGTTTCCGGCACGGTCAGTCCGACTCCGCCCCGGAGGAGGTCGTAGCCTTTGTTGTCCAGGGGGACGACCTTCAGATTGAATCGGGTGGTATTGGAGTGCTCAAAGGCGACGGTCACCGTGCGGGTGTACCAAAACCCCCGCAAGCCGATCAGTATAAACACCCCCAGTGCCGTTCCGCAGAGCCAGGAGATATATTTCCCGAGATTCTTCATATTTCATTAATATAACCTTTGTCCGGAACAAAAGCAAATTTTTCGCGGAGAAGTTTTGAGCTTGCACGCCTGCGCGGCGGACCGTGAAAAGGCGTTCGGCCGGAATCCCCGAGGCGCCGGGGGAAGGGGCCCCCTGCGCTTATTGCAGGAGGCGGATGCTGTGCTCCCAGAGCAGGAGGCCGCTGCGGGAGAGGCTCAGAGACAGGATTCCGTCGGCGGCGCCGCCGGAGAGGCGCATGACCGTGCCGGATGCAAGTTCGGCTTCCGAGGGCAGACGCCAGCCGGTCACGGCGGCGGTGTTCAGCCAGACTTCAGCCGCTCTGAAATCGCCGTCGCAAATCACCGGGCAGTCATGCCATCCGTTCAGCATCGCGTTGACGACGAGGCAGTTGATCATTTCCTGAATGGCCGCTTCCTCGGGCTGGGCCGCCGGAGGGGTGTTGTTCACGACGTTTCCGTCTCCGGCGTCGCCGGGGATCCACCACAGACCGCAGCCGCTGTTCAGCAGCAGCAGGGAAGAGGCGCAGAGGAGGGGGATGGTGCGGCGGATTTTCATCGGTTCATCGGGAAGTCGAATTCAAATTCAAAGAGGTCGCCGATCTTCTTGATGGCTTCCTCCGCTTCGGGGCCGTCGGCGGCGAGTGTCGCGCGCTGATGCCGGCACAGGCCCAGGGAGATGAGCGAGAGGATGCTGTTCAGCTCCTGGGTTTCCCCGTCGGGAGAGGTGATGAAGAGTTTCGTTTTGGGGAATCCCTTTACCGCATTCAGGATGACGCCGGCGGGACGGCAATGGATGCCCGCGGCGTTTCGGATGGTGACTTCGCGCTGGATCATTTCCGTCTTTCCGTCAGAGTTCCGGTTTCCTGGGATTGACGGGGGCGCTCTCCTCCATATAATCCACTCCCGGTATCGCGATCTCGCCGCCGGCCACGGATACGACGCCGGTCTCGGGATCGCGCACCAATATGGGCGGAAGCTCGCTCTTGCGGTAAATCTTGCGGGTTTCCAATGCTCCGACGGTATTGTATTTCAGATACTCGTAGATTTTGGAGGTCACCGGCAGAAGCAGATGAAGCGAACTGTAGGCGTCGATTTCACAGCGTATGCTGTCGCTGCCGCCGATGTCGCCGAGCGGGACGATGGAGTAGAGACGCCGGTCATCATAGACGGAGAGGTAAAGGCGTTTGTTCCGTCCGTCCCGGACGGCGGTGAGTTCGTAGGTGCGGTTTTCCGCCGGAGCGGTCTGCTGGCCGTCGCCGAGGAGGTCGGGGATGCCCACCGTGCGTTTCCAGATGGAAATCCCCTCGGTGATTTCGAGTCTGCGGTCCGGCGTGCGGAATTCCTCCGTCAGCATGGGATGCCCGGCGTAGGCGTAAAGCCGATACGGGCCGGTACGGTCCAGAGTGACGTATTCCCCGAGTTCGAAGATCACCTCCCGCTCCTGGCCCGCCTTGAGCACCAGCCCCTGAAGCGGATTGGGCCCCGATCCGGGGAGGCGGAATCTCTGGCCGTTGGGGCCTACGATCTCCATCTGAAGTCTGCCCCTGAGGTCCTGACTTTCTCCGAAGATCAGGGTCCTGCCGCTGTCGTTGCGCAGACGCAGTCTGGCGTAGATCGGTTCGTTGAGCAGGAACACGTTGCGGTTGAAATCAATATCCATGGCCAGCTGCGCGGCGCACTCCGCCGCGGCGGCGAGGCCGAAAACGGCGGCAAATATCAGACGTGTCAAATATTTCATGGCAATTCCCCGTGATTGAATTCGCGTCCATAATATAAACCGCTGAAAAGGATTTGTCAAGAAAGACAACATGCTTCCCGGCGCGTACCGTTGAAAAATTTCCCTCCGGCCCCGCGGAATCCCGCGGCTTCATTCGCAGGCGAGCATCCGTGCCACCCGGTAAAATTCCGTGACGCTCCAGGCCTGGGCTCCGCAGCCGCCCCAGCGGTGGGGCGCGTCGCCGTCGGCCACCTCCGGCAGCGATCCGACCGCTCCCTCCAGCCAGCGGCCGCTGCCGGCGCAGAGGATGCTCCGGAGCCGCCGTACGGTCGCGGGAGAGCGGTCGGATATTTTCAGCGCCGCCTCCACCCAGCTGGGAAACGGCCAGCACCAGGCGGTGCCGTTGTGGTAGGCCGGCTTGCGGGAGTCGTCCTCGTTTCCGGCGTAGACGCCGATGTACGGATAATCCGGATTGTTGCGCAGGCGGCCATGATTGTAAACGGGCAGAGGCGGCGAAACCCTGCGGTCGGAGAGGGAGCGGATGGCTCCCGGCACGATGAGTTCGGATGCGCTGTCCACGATCCGGCGGCAGAGGCCGGGGGCGGTGACGGCTCCGAGGGTGACGGCGAAGAGCTGATTGGGCCGGAGCGCGTTGTCCGGCACCGCCCGGGAGGCGGGGACCCCGGGCCGGGCGTGGAGACAGTCCGAGAGACCGGCGGGGCCGTTGATGGTGAAATAGCGGAGGATGGAACGGGCGATCGTCGCGGCGTCTCCGGCGCAGTCGTCGTATCCGCGGGAGCCCAGGAATTCGTTGGCGGCGAACCACAGGGCCTGAATCTCCACCGGATAGCCCTCCCGGGGCGATGCCGCCGGATAGTTGGTGTCCATCCAGGTGAAGTGGGGCGGGCTGTAGATCAGCAGGGATTCCGGGTCGGCGGCGATGCCGTTGGGTGTGCCGGTGCGGTAGTGATGCACAATGGAGCGGAGCACATCGATGAGTGTCCGGCCGTTTGCGGTTTTTTCCCGGAGGATCGCGTCGTCGCCCAGGGCGCGGATCAGATCGGCCGCGGCGACGGCCAGCCACAGAGGGGCGTCGCTGGTGTCCCGGTTGGAAACGTCTCCGCCCCGGATCATATTGGGGATGGTGCCGCGCTCCTCAAAGGAGGCGAATTGCAGGATGACGTCGGCGGCGTCGGCGGTGTAGCCGCCGGCGATCAGTCCCCGGAGGGCGATGAAGGTGTCCCGCCCCCAATCCAGAAACCAGGGATATCCGGCGATCACCGAGGCCCGTCCGGAGCGCCTGACGAGGAAGGCGGGGAGGGCCCTGCGGGCGGCCTCCGTCTGGGTGATTTCGGCGTCGGAAACTTCAACCGCCGGGAAATCTTCCCGGGGCGCAGCATCCGCGTCGGCCGCCGAAACAACGGCGGTGAGGACGGCGCGGCCGTCGGCCGGGAGGGTGAATTCGAAATAGCCGGGGCTGAAAATGTCGGTGGAGCCGTCCAGCCCGTAACGTTCGTCGTCGGGGAGGGGCGCCATGTACTTCCACTCCGGTTCGGGGACGAATCTGCCCCGGTCCGCGGTGACGGTCAGCCGGTTGCCGCCGGGCTGAAAGGCGAATCCGCGTTCGCCGGGACGCACCGCGGCGGGGAACGACTTCTCCGGCCCGGTGAAAGCCTTGGTGACATGATGGTTGATCCGGTCGTCCACGTCGGGTCGCAGGATGACCTTTACGGGGGTGCCGCTGTCCACGGTGTCGGAATCGTCCCGGGTGAATTCCGCCCGGACGGCGTCGGAATCTCGGGAAAAACTCACTTTGACCGTCAGCCCGACCCGCCGTCCGCCGCCCGCGGCCAGGCCGAATTGCCACACCCCGGTGTTTTCCCCGGCGGCGAAATCGGTCATGGCGGCGTGGTTGAGCTCCGCCGAATAGGATTCGGTCACCACCCACCCCCGCAGCCGGGAAAACATGACCCGCCGGTCCATGGGGAACTCCCGCGAACAGTTGGCTCCGATCCAGCAATCATACTTGGAGGCGATTTCGCCCCACCGGGCCCGGATCTGGGCCATGCCGCCGAAGCGGTTGGCGCCGAAGAAATACATCCTGCCGGTCACCTGCGCCCCGGGGAGCCGCAAGCCGGGGAGTTTCTCCCCCTCCGGCGGCGGCTGGAGGATCGTCCCGGTGAATTTTTCCGCGGCCGAGTCGGTGAATACCGCTCCCCTGAGGGTGAGAAAAGTGTTTCTGTCCGCCGCGTCCGGAGGGCGGCAGGCCCAGATGAATTTGCCTCCGGAGGCGCAGGCGGCGCCTCTGCCCGCGGCCACGGTACGCCCGTCGCCGGTGACGAGGGCGGCGGCAAAGGGACGGTCGGATTCCAGACAGAGGGTGTCCCCCGGAGGCAGGACGACCGTGCGCCGACGGTCGGCCGGGACCCTCCAGAGGGTGACCGGCGGCGGATTGCTCCCGGAACGGCGTTCGGCGAAAACCATGAAGCCGGATTCCATATCCCGCAGCAGCTCCTCCGGCGGCGGCAGCGGTGTTTCCGCCGGGTCGTTCCAGCAGCACCAGCACTTCTGGGCCAGAGCCAGAAGTTCCTGCCGGGCGACGGCGGCCGGCGTGCCGCAGCGGTCGCCGGTCAGATCGCCGGGGAGGCCGAAAACGGCGAAACCGCCGGGAGAGAGTTCGCACTCCTGATGATCGCCCCGGTCGGTGAAGCCGCCCGTGCCGCCGCAATGGAGCAGGTCGGTCATGCCGCCGGTGATTTCAAACTTGTCCTTCATCCACACCGCTTTGGCGGGATTTTCAGTGTCGGTATTCACCAGCACCAGAACCCTTTCGCCTCCGGGGGCCCGCCGGGAAATCTTCACGACCGCGTTTTGCCAGTCGTCGATCCAGACGGAGGAGCTCCCGGCGTGAAAGGCCGGATGGCGGCTCAGCACGTCGTTGATCGCTCTCACCTCGGCGAGCTGATTGTCGGCGGCCATCCACCGGATGTCGGTGTTTCCATGGACGTCGATCTGCTCGGTGGCGAAGAATTCCGCGCCGTTGGCGAAGCCGAAGGCTCCGTTTTCGCTGAGCAGTGCGCACAGCGCCATGCGCATCCTGCTCCAGGTCCGGGATTTCGCCGCCAGACGGCTGTTGTCGTGGGTTTCGGAGAAGTTCACCAGGAGCCCGGACTCCTTCGCTCCGCCGGTCACCAGCCGGAACTGCTCCCGTATCTCCGGGATCGTGTAATTCTGAAAAAGTTCCGAATAGCCCCAGTTCAGGCCGTCCCGGAGCAGGAGTTCCCGCTGCTTGTCCAGGGGGCCGCCCAGCCCCTCCAGGAGAAAGACGGTGTCCGGATATTCCGTGCGCACTCTGGCGGTGATGTAATCCCAGGCCCGGCGCGGCAGCATGTATCCGGCGTCGCAGCGGAATCCGTCGATCCCCCGGCGGCACCAGAAGAGAAAGACCTCCGCCATCAGCCGGTCCACGCCGATGCGGCTGTAGTCGAGTTTGCACAGATCCTCCCAGACCACGCCCCAGGCTCCGGGGCTGACAAAGGCGCCGTCGGCGTCCCGTACGAAATATTCCGGGTGCTCCTCCTGGAGCCGCGAACCCCATCCGGTGTGATTCACCGGGATGTCCATGAAGATGCGTCCTCCGACGGCGTGAACTCCGTCCACCAGTTCCAGAAACTGATCCGTCACCGTGGTCCGCCGGTCGAATTCGGCCAGAGCCGGGTCCACGGCGAAGTAGTCCAGCGCCGCAAAGGGACTGCCGCAATTCCCCATCCGGGCGTAAACCTCCGGCACCGGATGGATCGGCAGCAGCTGCAGGATGCGCATCCCCATGTCGCCGAAGATCACGTCCAGCCGCCGCCGCATCTCCCGGAAGGTCCCGGATACGGGCATGACGTGATACCCCTCGGACTCCAGCAGGGAGGCGGCCCGGGAAATTTCCCCGCTCCGGGAAACGGTCCGGCACTGCCGGACAAAAGCGGTGTAGATCTGATTGGCGGCGACGGCGGAGGCGGGCTCGACCTTGAACTCCATATTGCCGCCCTCCGGCCAGAAGTTTCTGCCGTCGGAGTCGCGCCGCCACCCGGCTTTTGCCTCGAAGAATCCGGTTTCGGTCAGCGGCAGGGTGAGACTCCATCCGCCGTCGCCGGCCGGCTTCATGGGCAGATCGTGCCAGTCCTGGCCGGGAGCCGGGAGGCCGCTCTCGACCGATGCGATGGTTTCCCGGTCCCGGAGGAGGCCCCGGCCGAGAGTGGTGCGCAGAAATCCCCGTCCGCCGTCCGTCCCGGAAACGGTGAGGGTAAAAGTCACCCGTCCGCCGCAGTAAAAGACCCGGCCTCCTCCGAGGTCGCCGGTCATGGTCTGAACAAGTTTCATCGGCCTCCTCCTCCCGGCATGATTTCACAATTCCGCATCGAGTGCCGCGAAAATCGCCGCGTCGGCGATCGGCCCGTGTCTCAGAATCTTCGTCTCCGCTCCCCTGAGATCCACGATGGTGCTGGCCGCCGCGTCCTCCGGCAGGATTCCGCCGTCGATCGCCGCCGCCGGAGCGCCGCAAAGCATTTTCAGGGCTTCGCCGCAGCTGCGGGCGTCGGGCGCTCCCGAGGCGTTGGCCGAAGTGCTGGCCAAAGGCCAGGGCAGCTTTTGCAGCACTTCCCGTATAAAAGGGTGGTCGGGCATCCGCACGCCCGCCGCCGGACCGCCCTCCGCTCCGGGCAGGATCAGGGTGAGGGGCCCCGGCATGAATTGCTCCATCAGTCTGCGGGCCCGGCGGTCCGCGACGCCGCCGACGGCGGAAACATCCTCAGGGGTGCGGAGAAACACGGTCAGGGGTTTGCCCCGGTCGCGGCCTTTCAGACGGTAGATTTCCGCCACGGCGTCGGCGTCGTCGAAACGGCAGACCAGCCCGTAGACGGTTTCGGTGGGCGTCAGCAGGACCGCGCCCGGAGTCCGGAGTATCTTCAGGGATTCCGCGACGGCGCGCGGATCGTTGACGGAGAGCTCAAGCATCCGCGGCTCCGGAGAGATATTCGCGTTTCCGCGGTTTCCCGCCCCGGCGGTTTTCCGCGGCGCCGCCGTCGCCGTTGCCGGTGATGATTTCTCCGAGCCAGGCGCACAAAAAGGCCACCACCCCGGCGGCGAAACCGTAAACCGCTCCCACCGTGATGTCGTAATCCAGTCGTTCGCAGGAGAGGACTTCCGACAGGGGCAGACCGTATCCCGTCGCCCGGGTCATGGTGTACCCGATCCATACCACCGGCGAGATCACCATGCAGGCCCAGACGCAATAGCGGCTGGCCCGCTTGCAGTACAGCGCCGCGATGACCGGCAGAAACACCACCACCAGCTGGGAGGACCAGCTGTTGATCATCAGCGAATAGATGCTTTTTACCTCCAGAGCCAGCCATGTCGCGATCACGATCAGAACCACCGAGGCGAAACGCGTCACCATGAGCAGATGGGCGTTGGTGATCCGTCTGCAGAGCGGTTTGATGATGTTGTTGCTGAGCAGCGAACTCGCCGCCAGGAGCGAACTGTCCGCCGAGCTCATGATCGCCGAAATCAGCGCCGCGATGAATACGGTCATGATCACGGGATGGATGTTGGAGAGACCGAGTATGGCCATGCGGGGGAGCACCTGATTTTCAAGATTGTCGCCCAGGATCTCTTCGCTGATGCCGTAGTTGGCGAACACCACGCGGGCGGCGAACCCGATGGTGATGGGCACCACCGCCAGCGCCATGTAAAAGAATCCCGAGAGCACGCTGCTGGAGATGGCGATATTGGGGTTGCGGCTGGCCAGGGAGCGCTGGATCAGGTCCTGTCCCACCATGCATCCCAGCCCCATGACGATCCACTGACCGCAACGGTATACGAAATCCTCCAGGCCGCTGCTGGCCGGAAAGATGGTCAGGTCGGAGGCCGGCACGTCGGCGAACACCGCGTCCCATCCTCCGGCCATGCTGACCGCCTGGGGCACCAGGAGGCACAGCCCGATCACGATCACCGACACCTGCACGATGTCGGTGAGCGTCACCGCCCACATCCCTCCGGCGAAGGTGTAGACAAGAATCACGCACGCGCCCACGAGGATGCCCCACCAGATGCTTATGCCGGTGATGACGTAGAGGATGGTGCCCATGCCGATGATCTGGGCGCCCAGCCAGCCGATGTAGACCGGGAGCATCCAGATCGAGGCGTAAATGCCGGCGGCGGCGCCGAAGCGCCGTTCGATGATGTCGGTGACGGTGAGGCACTTCTTTTTGCGGAGGAGGCCGACGATGAAGATGCCGGCCAGGATCAGACTGATGCTGGCTCCGAAGGGGTCGGCGATGATGCCGGAGAGCCCGCCTCCGTCGCGGCTGTAGATCTGGGCGGCGACGCCCATGCTGGATCCGGCGCCGAACCATGTGGCCAGCAGAGTTCCGGTGGCCATCCACATGCCCAGCCGCCTGCCGGCGACCAGGTAATCGCCCACGTCCCGAACCTTTTTGCACGACCACCAGCCGATGCCGAGGATGATGAGGATGTAGACGGCCAGCACGGCGAAGAGCAGAAGCTGCGTCCGGCTGTCAAGGCCTCCGATGAACACTTCTCCGCCGACGGCGTCGTCCACGCTCTGAATCAGATTTCCATCCATTGAAAATATCTCCGTTAAAGATTTCCCGTTTGATGAAAATTTAAGATAACGCAATATCCGGGATTTGCAAACAACACCGGGGCGGAGGGGGCGGATTTTTCGGAAAATAATTTTTGAACGGCGCCGTCAAAAACCCGCCATGCCTTTTGGCGTCGCCGTCCGTCGTACGGCATGTTTTGCTTTTTATTCAGGAAAATGCGCTCCGCTGTTTGCATTTTTCAAGACGGCGGGCTATTTTTAATTTATTATGAAAACGGAAAACCTTGATTTGGAACTGGTATTCGTCTCCGGACCCCGTACCGGCGAGCGGGTTTCCGCCGCCGACGGCGTCGTCACTCTGGGCAGCGGTGAGGACAACTCGCTGGTGGTGCCCTCCGCCGCCGCGCATCAGGTCTCGATCAGCCGCGGCGAAGAGGGCTGGGTCATGCAGGCCGGGCCCGGCACCACCCTCAACGATGCGGATGTTTCCGGGCGCGCCGCGAAACTGGAGGATAATGACGTCATCGGTGCGGGCGGCGCGCGCATAGCGGTCTCCATGCGTCCTCCCCTCGGCACCGTGATTTTCAAGCCGGTGCGTCCGGAGGCTTCGGCGGTCGCCCGCGCTCCCGAGGAGGAAGCCGTCCCTCCGCCGCCTCCGCCTCCTCCTCCGCCCGGCGGTCAGACGGTGTTCGCGGCTCCGGCCGGCGGGATTTTCGAGGCTCCGCCTCCTCCGCCTTCGGCCCCGGGTGCGGTGAAATTCGGACCGCTCTCCCGCAATTCCCCCTGGTTCTGGATCATCATCGGCATCTGTCTTTTGGCCGCCGTGGCGGCTCTGGCGGTCCGGACCGTGCTGCCGGGCAAGCCCGCCGCGGGCAGCGTCAGGACGGAGCCCTTTGAGATGGTGCTGCGCTACAGCCGTGAAATCGTGACCTCCGACAACGTTTTTTGCTATACTTTTCTGCTGGACGGGAAGCGTTCCCGGCTGACTCTGGACGATTTCGCCAGCGGACGATCGGTGAATCTGGAGCTGCCGGAGCTCCCGCAGGAGAAGCTCCGCGAGTTTTACGACGCCGTAAACGCGGGAGGATTCTTCGCGCTTCAGGATCAGTCGGGTCGCGAGGACGTGCGCCAGCTCCATGAGCGCAGGAGGGTTTTCATCGCGACGGCGGAACGGTCTCACGAGGTGGGCATCATCAACGACATGCCGCCGGACGCCTTCGCCACGGTGGAGCGGCTGATCGATTCGCTGGCTTTGGAATTCAAGGTGCCCCAGGCC
>JAZMZH010000157.1:0-4307 GCA_045585875.1 Victivallaceae bacterium
CGCCGGAGGCGGCGGCCAGTTTCTCCGCCAGTTTGTTGACGCAGCCTGTGGTGGGGATGATCCAGATGTGATTCCGCACGCCCGCCCGGCCGTCCGGGCGGAGATAGCCGCGGAAGGTCTTCGAGGAGCGGATCTTCCGAAATTGAAAATCCGGGCAATAGGTGTATTCCTCCGCTCCGTCGAGATTGGTGGCGAGATTGTGGGAGTGCACATGATCCCCCGGGGCGATGTCGGCGACGGCGTGTCCGATGGGCATGCCGTACTTGATGACGTTTTCGCCGCGGGGGATCCGTTTCAGCGCGTATTTATGGCCGTCGGAACGGACCTCCACATTGTCCGCCGGGTGGATGATCATGGTGCGAGACGCTCCTCCACCAGCCGGGTGAATCCGCCGATGGTGTTCAAATCCATGCCCCAGAATTCGCTGTTGGCGAGGATTTCCCGCGCCGACGGTTTCGCGGCGAAAAATTCCCGGACCTCCGGCGCGTCGTTGATTTCGTGATGGCGGTAACAGTCGATCAGTCCGGCCATGGAACCGGCGAGACGCTCCGGCAGGGCGCCTTTGATTTTGATGTAATCGAGGATGGAGGGCAGGACCCGGACCCGCCATTTGGAGACGGAGTTCATGAGTATGGAGGTGAGCCGGTGGTGCGCGAAAGGATTGGCGAAACGCTCCAGGACGGACCGGGCGTACTCGGTTTTTTCCGCGTCCGGCAGGGGTACGGTCGGAAAAATTTCCTCGAAAAGCACCCCGCGCAGGAAACGGTTGAACTCCGGATCGCGCACCATTTCGTCCACATAAGTCATTCCGGCCATCACCGCCGCCGGGACGCTTGCGGTATGGGCGCCGTTGAGGAAACGCACCTTGCGGGTGCGGTAGGGAGTCTGGTCGCGGGTGAAAACCACGTTCAATCCGGCTTTGGCGAAGGGCAGTTCCGCGGCAACGCGCTCCGGTCCCTCGATGACGAAAAAGTGAAAGGGCTCTCCCGCCGAGATCAGCCGGTCCCCGCAGCCGATTTTTTCCCAGTATCCGGGAGCTTCATCCCCCGGGTAGCCGGAGACGATCCGGTCCACCAGGGTGTTGCAGAATATGCACTGGCCGCGGACGTAATCGGCGGTTTTTTCATCCTCCAGGTACTTCAGCACGCACTCCCGGAGGGTGTCGCCGTTGTGTTCGATGAGCTCGCAGGGCAGAAAGATCAGTCCCGGCAGGCCGCGGCGGCAGCGGGCGGCGAGCAGCCGGGCGACTTTGGAGGGAAAGGTATCGGCCCCGGCCCGGTATTCGATGCCGGCTTCGGTGGTGTTGGAAAATACGAAGCGCAGCTCGGGGGCGCAGGCGGCCTCCTCCACCTCCGTCCACTGCGTGAAAGGATTCAGACAGTCCCGAACGCACTCGATCCGCTCGATGGATTCAAAGGGTTTGCCGTCCATCATCCCCCGGAGCACCACATGATAGAGGCCGCCCTGGCTGTTGATGACCTCTCCCATGCCCCGGGGCAGAGGCTGAACGATGCGCACGCAGGAGTTGAAGACTCCCGCCCGGTTCATGCGGTCGATCATCCAGTCGATGAATGTGCGCAGGAAATTCCCCTCTCCGAACTGCAGCACCCGCGCAGGCGCGGCAGGCGGGGTGTTTCTCTTCAGCATTTCCATATTCAGACTCCGCGGCGTTTGCTTGACTCTCTTACGATCAGCCGCATCGGTATGCGGAGAGCGCGCACCGGAGCGGCAGGGTCGGCGATCTCTTCCAGAAGCATTTCGGCGGCAAGGCGTCCCACCTCCGAATCCGGCTGGGAGAGGGTGGTGAGCGCCGGACGGATCACTTCGGAAAAATCACGATCGTCGAATCCGGAAACCGCCACATCCTCCGGCACCCGCAGCCCCCGCGCCGCCAGTTCGCCGATCAGACCGGCGGCATGATAATCCGAACACTGCACTCCGTCCGGCCTCGGATGCATCCGGAGGATCGCATCGGCCGCATACGCGGCGTTTCTTCTGGCCGCCGCGCCCCGGCAGGTGTCGTCCACCGGGATGATGATTTCGGGCAGTTTCAGCCGCCGGATCGCGTCCCGGTAACCCAGAAGTTTGTTGCCCGGGAGGTCGTCGCTGACAAAGGCGATGCGGCGGCACCCCTCGCGGTAGAGGTGTTCCACCGCGTCGGCGACCCCTTTCCGCCGGTCGATGTAAACGCACGGCACCCCGGGAACCGCTCCGTAGGAGACCAGCGCGACCGGCATTTCTTTTTTCAGAAGCGCGGCCGCGTCGGCGAAAATTCCGGTCATGCCGATGAAGATCGCTCCCGCCGGGCGATTGCCGCGCAGTTGTTCCAGCACCGGATCGAGAGCGGCCGCGTCGGCCGCATTGTTGACGAAGAAACTGCTCACCGTGCAGCCCGCTTCGGCGGCGGATGCCTGAATGGCGGAGATTTTGCTGATATGAAGCACGTCGCCGGATTCGGCCACCACCGCGATGGTGCCGGAGCGATTGCTGCGCAGTTCCCGGGCCGCCCGGTTGGGGCGGTAGTGCAAACGGACCGCGGCCTCATGGACACGGCGCATGGCATCCCCGGAAACATATCCGCTCCGGCGCAGGGCGCGGCTGACCGTATTCATGGAGAGCCCGGTCTCCGCGGCAATTTCCTTCAGTCCGCTCATGGTTTTATCTCAACGTTAACATAATATACTTCAAATTGCCTCCGTGTCAAATTTTTTCACTTGCATTTTCCGCTTCGGAGATTATATTGTTGCATGAAAAAAGCGGAGGACAGGGAAATGTTTTTGGATGAGAAGTATCTCTTGAAAAATGACGCGGCGGTGCGGATCTACAGCCGCATCGCCGGACTGCCGGTGGTGGACGCCCACAATCACGCCGATCTGAAGGCGATCGCGGCGAATCGCCCCTTTGACGACCTCTGGCAGCTCTTCGCCGCCACCGATCACTACGTCTGGGAGGTCATGCGCAAGCGCGGCGTGCCCGAGGAGCTGATCACCGGCGGAGCCTCCCCCCGGGAGAAGTTCATGGCCCTTGCCGGAATTTGCCCCGAACTGGCGGGAAATCCGGTTTATGAATGGATCCACCTGGACCTGAAATTCCTCGGCATCGACAGACTCCTGAACGGCGCTTCCGGAGCCGGCATCTGGGAATCCGGCAACGCCGCATTGGCTTCGCTCACTCCCATGGAGATCCTCCGGCGGCAGAATGTCGAAGTCATGTGCTCCACCGACGATCCCGTCGATCTGCTGGAGGAACACGAGACGATCAACGCTTCCGCGGGGCGGCGGCTGGTCCGTCCCACCTGGCGGCCGGACAAGGCCATGAAGATCGCCGCTCCGGGCTGGCGGGAATACACGGAAAAGCTGGGGGCGCGCTTCGGCGTCCGGGTCGATTCGCTGGCGGGTCTGCTGAAGGCGCTCCGGCTCTCCCATGATTATTTCGACCGGCGCGGCTGCCTGGCCAGCGATCACGGATTGGAGATCATGCCCGGAAATCTCTGCGATCCGGCCGCGGCGGCCCGGGCCTTCGAGCGGGGAGGGGATGCCTCGGAAACGGAGCGGGCGCACTTCTCCGGAGTGCTCATGCACTGCTTCGGCGAGTGGAACGCCGCCTCCGGCTGGGTCACGCAGCTCCATCTGGGGGCGGTGCGGGACGTGCGTCGAAGCCTTTTCGAGCGGCTGGGCCCGGATTCCGGCGGCGATATTTCCAGCCTGATGCAGGATCAGCTCCCGGGGCTGCTGGCGTGGCTGAACCGTCTGGACGACCGGGCCAAAACCGTGCTCTATTGTCTGGAACCCGCCTGCCAGGCCACTCTGGCGGCGGCGGCCCGGGCTTTCGGCGGCAAGGTCCGGCTGGGATCGGCGTGGTGGCTCTGCGATTCGCCGGTGGGGATGCGGCGGCAGCTGGAATACATCGGCAGCGTGGATCTGCTGATGAACTTCGCGGGCATGGTTTCGGATTCCCGGAAGCTGCTGAGTTACGGATCGCGCTTCAACATGTTCCGCCGGGTGCTCTCAAGCGTCCTCGGGGAGATGACGGAGGCCGGACAGATGCCGCTGGAGGTCGCCTTTTTTCTGGCGGAGAATATGGCCTACGAGGAGCCGAAGCGATTCTTCGGATTCTGAAAAAAATCACGGGAAGCCGGAAAGACTTCCCGTGAGGCTCCGACGCGGAGCGGGAGCGCTCCATGCGGCAGTTGTGAAAGCTATTCGGCGGCGGCCGGCGCCGTCTTTTTGCCGATGACGGAGAGGGCCGAGGCCAGGCACACCAGAAAGGCGATATAGGTGACGCTGCATACGAAGTGAGCGCCGGGG